>JALYVS010000381.1 GCA_030853115.1 Actinomycetota bacterium | reverse complement strand
CCCCGCTCGTGGGGGGAAACCTTTCCCCCCACGATCCCCTCGGCCCCCGGCGAGGACGTCACGTGCTCGGGTTGCGCGGTCTGGTCACTCATGTGCAATCGATCTCCTTTGAGGTCGCGCCGAGGCGCGGGAGCACATCTGAGGTGACACCGCGTGATCCCGGCGGGTCTGACATAGGGGACATTTGCGGAGCCACGACGCTAACACCACCTCATTCCCGTGCGGGGACGCTGCAGGTGAAAGCTAGGAAGCGTTCGGCATCATTGGTTAGGGGAATCCCAAATCGCAATGCCTGATGTGCGGGCTCCTATCACTTGATGAGAGTGCGTATAGCCGCCGTGCTGATAACCGTATGTGCGCTCTGCGAACTAACGTGCAGATAAAGAATAGTATGCAACGCTAGATCCTGTTCGCGGATAGTCAACGTACGTTATGGAACTGTTTCATAGCGTGAGACAGCCGAGGTAGAGGTCGCCTGCCCAGCGGTAAAGCACTGTCGTGAACCCAGTTTTCCGCCCGCTTTCCCGCCCCCGTGGCCTGCCCGCCGCCGCCGTCCGCTACATCTCGAACGCGCGGTCTCGCGATAGATGGTGCGGTATGAATTTAGAGTTTCCACTGAGGCATTCCGCCAGAACCGCCCTGCCCTCGCCTAGACGGCCTGGCCGCATTACGGCGGGCGCGACGTCGGCGCGGTTCTCAGTGCCGCGGGGATGGCACCCTTCTCCGCGGCGATGGCACCCCTTCTCCGGGGGGCCTGATGGCGAGATCAGGATTATTCCGAGTGTCTGCCCAGCTCAGATGCCTGAATCTAGTCCGACGGTGTATGCAGCAGGTGTGGTGGACGCAGGACTTTCCCGGTAGCAGAAGTGCGTGGCCGCGCTTCTACCGGCAGCCGAGCCCGACCTCCGACCTCGGGTGCTACGCAGGCCTCTCGCCCGGCCTTCCGGCCCGGAGGCGCTCGGCACAGTTGTACGAGACTTCTTATTCGCGCTGCTGCACTGCGCCTTGCTGGGTGCCGCGGGTACCCCGGCCCGCATCCGGTGCGGCTTCGCCGGCTACTTCGAACAGCAACGGTGGATCGACCACTGGGTAACTGAATACTGGGGCGGCGATGGCTGGCTGCTCACGGACCCCCAGATCGGACGCAGCGACCTGGCCAGCGACGACTTCCAAGACGGCCTCACCGCATGGAACCGGTGTCGCGACGGTGCCTCGACGCCGGATGCGTACGGCAACATCAGCCGCACGACGAGCTCGCCACGTCACTCGACGTCCTCTCTCGTCTCGCGGCCACCGCTGAATCGGTCGAGATGATTAAGGAGTGCTTTGACCGTTGCCCGGAATTGCAGCCGCCAGCGGACGCCGTCGCGCGTTAAAACGCCCGGCTACTCTCAATCGCTCAGGGAGCCCCTGGTGCCGGTGCCGCTCCAGTGCGGGCCTGCGTCAGCCGCGGGTGTTGAGGCGGGTCATGAGCTCGCGGCTGGCGGCGCGGGCCGCGGCGAGGTCCTGGTCGCGTTTGGCGAGCTGAAGCTGCAGGCCGGCGGCTTTCTGCTTGAGATAGGTGATCTTTCTGGTTGAGGGCGTTGATGCCGGCGGGCGGTTACTTTCCCCCGGACCAGTACACTTACCCGTGCCGAGACGCGCCGCCTGACTGCGCTGCTGGAGCGCATGCTCGAACCCCGCACAGCTGGCGGATCGATCCGATTACTAGTCCGGGTCAGATCTCTGGCACAATGTGAGGCTGACAGCTAGGCCAAGCGACGCCCTCTAACCGTTCGCCGGGCCTGGCTCATCTGTGTGGTCCTGCCGGTTGTTCCCCACCCGGCGCGGGTCCGCCGCTTCGCATCTATCGCTGGGAGAAGACCACAGTCGTGGCTGTCAAGATCAAGCTGAAGCGCCTGGGCAAAATCCGGGAGCCTTACTACCGGATCGTTGTCGCGGACGCGCGCACCAAGCGCGATGGGCGCGCCATCGAGGAGATCGGCAAGTATCACCCGAAGGCCGAGCCCTCCTTTATCGAAGTGAATTCCGAGCGGGTCCAGCACTGGCTCTCGGTGGGCGCGCAGCCCACTGACCCGGTTCGCGTCTTGCTCAAGATCACCGGGGACTGGCAGAAGTTCTCCGGCGAGCCGGGGGCCGAGGGCACCCTCCGGACGGCTAAGCCGCGCGAGGACAAGAAAGAGCGCTTCGAAGCCGCCGCCAAGGAGAGCCAGGCCAACAAGGAAGCCAGGGAAGACCGGGGCAGCAAGTCCGGGACCCAGTCCAGGACGGCCAGGCCCGCCAAGGACGCCCCCGCCAAGGAGACCTCGGCGAAGGACACCTCGGCCAAGGACACCTCGGCCAAGGACACCTCCGCCAAGGAAGCCAAGAGCCCGGCTCCGACCAAGGCCCCGACGGCCGACGCCAAGCCTGCGGACGTCAAGCCTGCGGACGCTACCTCTGCGGAGGTTACCCCTGATGCTGAGGCCACCTCTGCTGACGCCAGCGCGGCTGACGCTGAGCCCACCTCTGCTGAGGCCACCTCTGCTGACGCGAGCGCGCCGGACGCTGACGCTACCTCTGCGGACGTCAAGGCTGCGGACACTACCTCTGCGGACGTCACCTCTGCGGACGTTATCCCTGACGCCGGCGCCACCTCTGCCGAGGGCAGTGCGGCTGACGCTGAGGCCGCTACCCCTGACGCCGAGGCCAGCGCGGCTGACGCGCCGGCCAGCGACGCTCCCGCGGATACAGCGGACGAAAGCGCCGCGGCGGCTGACGCGAAGGCGCCGGCCGAGTCGGGGAGCGGAGCCTAACGTGCTTGAGGAAGCCCTCGAGCACCTAGTGCGGGGCATAGTCCAGTTCCCGGACGACGTCCAGGTGGCCAGCAGGACGCTGCGCCGCGGCGACGTCCTTGAGGTCCGGGTACATCCCGACGATCTCGGCAAGGTCATCGGCCGTGGCGGCCGTACCGCCCGGGCGCTGCGTACGGTGATCAATGCCCTCTCGGCGGGTCATTACGTCCGGATCGACCTGCTGGACGCCAACGAGGTCCGCTGAGCTGATGCGGCTGGTCGTCGGCCGGATCGGCCGCCCGCACGGGATCCGCGGTGATGTCGTGATGGGGGTCAGGACGGACGAGCCTGACCTCCGTTTCACCGTGGGCGCGGTGCTTGACGTCGCCCGTACCCTCCCCGACAACCGGCACGGGGAGGGACAGCCGCCGGCCGCGAGCGACGGCCAGCTCCGTGACGGCCAGCTCACGGTCGCCGCCACCCGCTGGCATTCCGGGCAGCTCCTCGTGGCCTTTGACGGGATCACCGACCGGACCGCGGCCGCGGAGCTGACCGGCAGCTGGCTGAGTATCGACTCGAGCCAGCTGCCGGATAGTGCGGATCCGGATGAGTTCCGCGACTTCGAGCTAATCGGCCTATCGGTGCGTACATCGGCCGGTGACCCGGTGGGCGTGGTCACCGACGTGCTGCACTACGGGCAGGACCTGCTGGTAGTGCGGCAGGCCGGAGGCCAGGACGAGTACCTGGTCCCGTTCGTGAAGGCGATCGTGCCCGAGGTCGACGTCAGCGCCGGCCTGATCGTCATCGACCCGCCACCCGGGCTGCTCGGCCCCGCCGAAGCGCCCTAGCGGCCTGGCCAGGGTGACCGCGGTCCGTTCGGGATAAAAACGGCCTGTTCAGGATAAAAGGTAGAGAGCCGTGCGGCTTCGCATCGACATCGTGACGATCTTCCCCGGGTATTTCGAGAGCCCGCTGGGGGTCTCGCTGATCGGGAAGGCGGCGGCGCGGGGCGACATCGAGTTCGGTGTCCACGACCTGCGGCGCTGGGCCTCCGATGTCCACCACACGGTGGACGACGTACCGTTTGGCGGCGGCCCTGGCATGGTGATGAAACCGGACGTGTGGGGCGAAGCCCTGGATGAAATCATCGGGCCGGGGGACGCTACGGCGGCCAGGCTGGTCGTGCCGACGCCGAGCGGGGTGCCGTTCGGCCAGGATATGGCGGCACGGTATGCGGCTGAGCCGCGGCTCATCTTCGCTTGCGGCCGGTACGAGGGCATCGACGGCCGGGTGGTCGACGAGATGCGCACCCGCATGCCGGTGGATGAGGTCAGCATCGGCGACTACGTGCTGGCCGGCGGCGAGGCGGCGGTGCTGGTCATGCTGGAAGCCGTGGGGCGGCTGCTCCCCGGCGTCCTGGGCAACGCCAGCTCGGCGGGGGATGATTCGTTCGGCGGCGACGCGGACCCGGCCGGCGCCATGCGCGGGCTGCTCGAGGGCCCTGTCTACACCAGGCCGCGAGCCTGGCGCGAGCGAGAGGTGCCCGAGGTGCTGCTTTCGGGTAACCACGCCGCGATCGCGCGCTGGCGGCGAGATGCGGCCTTGCGCCGCACTGCCGCGCACCGGGCGGATCTGGTCGCGGCGCTGCGGGACCTGGACCGGCAAGACCGGCAGGTGCTCGCCGAGGCCGGGTATGATCTGTCTGCGGGCCGGGATCCTGAGGCTGCGAAGGCCGGATTTCCGGCGGGCCAACAGGATCCTTGCGCTGCTGGCTTTCCGGTTAGCGGCGAAGATATGGCACACTGAAGTCCGCTGTCTATACAGGCACGCAGCCGGGAGCTTCCCACGAAGCCTCCGGCCAGGAGCCGGCTGCTGCCGGGCGCACCCGACCACCACCGAGGAAACCCTGTCATGCATACCGCGATTGCCGAAATCGAGAAGGCCCAGACCCGGTCTGACATCCCGGACTTCAGGCCCGGGGACACGCTGAAGGTCCATGTCCGGGTCACCGAAGGGAACCGCTCGCGGATCCAGGTGTTCCAAGGCGTGGTGATCCGGCGTCAGGGCGGCGGGGCCCGGGAGACCTTCACCGTCCGCAAGGTCAGCTACGGCGTGGGCGTCGAGCGGACCTTCCCGGTGCACAGCCCGTCCCTAGACAGGATCGAGCCGGTTACCCGCGGCAAGGTCCGCCGGGCCAAGCTGTATTACCTCAGGGACCTGCGCGGCAAGGCGGCCCGCATCAAGGAGCGTCGCGACCAGACCGGCAGCTGACGTGCCCGGCGGGCCGGCGACGGACGATCAGGACGATCCTGGCAGGCTCGCGTCGGCTCGCACCTTTGAGCCCGCCGGAGATAAGAGCGCCTCGCCACCGGGCGCTCGCGCTCCGGCGGCCAAGAAGAAGAGCTTCTGGCGCGAGCTGCTCACCATCGTCGTCGTCGCCGCCGTTCTTACCCTGCTGGTCAAGGCGCTCGTCGTTCAGGTGTACCGGATCCCGTCGGCGTCGATGGAGGACACTCTCCAGATCGGCGACCGGGTGCTGGTGAACAAGCTCATCTATCACTTCCGCGGTATCGACCGCGGCGACGTGGTGGTGTTCGGCGGGCAGGACTCCTGGGGGCCCGATGCCCCGCCGACGTCCGGTGATCCGGTGGTGCGGGTGTTCGACGCGGTGCTGTCGGACATCGGCCTGCGGAGCAGCCAGACCTACTACATCAAGCGGGTAATCGGGCTGCCCGGCGACCGGGTCGCGTGCTGCACCGACGGCAAGGTCACGGTCAACGGGGTCCCGCTGATCGAGACTTCTTACGTTTACCCGGGCAACGCTCCGTCGTCCTTCTCCTTCAGCGCGACGGTGCCGGCCGGCCACGTGTGGGTGATGGGCGACCATCGCGGTGACTCCGACGATTCCCGTTACCACACCGGTGATCCGGGTGGCGGTGCCGTCCCGGAAAGCCAGGTCGTGGGCCGGGCGTTCCTGATCATCTGGCCGACATCGCAGATCAGTGATCTGCCCATTCCGTCCACCTTCGGCCAGGCGGCGTTGCACGCCAGAGCCGCGGGTGCCCCCGTGCTCGGCGTGAGCGCGGCGACGGCCAGCATCCGCGGGACCGCGCTGAGCGCGGTGGCGGCGGTCCCGGTCG
>JALYVS010000380.1 GCA_030853115.1 Actinomycetota bacterium | reverse complement strand
GCCCGGCCTGTCGGCCATGACGCCAACCGGCGCCTGCTCAAGCATCTAGCCAACCAGGCCGATGCTCTCTTCACGTTCTTGACTGTCGGAAGGTGCGACGCCACCAACGTCCGGGGCGAGCAAGCCGCCAGACCCTGCGTCGTGAACCGAAAAACCTGGGGCGGGAACCGCATCTGAAACGCTGCACGCACCCAGGGTGTCATCACCAGCGTCATCGCCACAGCCGCCAAGCACAGCATCGACACTGTCGACTACCTCAAAGCCCGCGCCCGCAGCCCCGACCGCGGACTCGCCATCCTCCTCGGCTGACTGCACCACCGCGAAACGGGGTCGGCCGAGCCCGTCGCGACCCGCGGTGCACACGCTCCATCATCTCCCACTCCCTTTACCGCCTCCCGAATGCGGTAAATAAGCACCTTCCGTCATCGTGGTCAACGCCGTCCCGAATCGCGGCATATCGTCGCTTGCATGACGTTGAGTTTATTTGTACGTTGGGGTTTCGCGACCAGGTGGTAAAGGGTACTTAAACTGGCCTGGTGATGTTGTCGTAGTCGTAGAGAACCGGGGGGTTTCACAGGAAATGGCTTACAGTGAAGCATCGCCAAGGTCATCTTTGCTGCCGAGCGCCAGCCGCAGAGGTAGCGACTCGTGAGCCCGACCTTGTCCAACTTGTTGCCCGATAAGGGAAGTCGCGAAGGTAGCGACGAAGACGACAAGAATGACGACCAGGGTTCGCAGGGCAAGGACAAGGGCTCCGGCGGTGGCGTGAAGAACAAGCACGTCATTGAAGAGCACATCGATGTGGGTGTACCGCATCAGACGGCGTATAACCAGTGGACCCAGTACGACAAATGGTCAAAGATCTTCAAGAAGGAGTCGGCCAAGCGGGAAGACAACAGCGACGAGGACGACGGAGATGACAGCGGCGAGGACGACGCTGACGGCCCCAAGGTGACCGTGACTGCCAAGATCGGACCGTCACAACGGCAGTGGGAAGTCGAGATCCTCGAGCAGGTGCCCGGCCGGCGCATCGTGTGGGAGGCAAAAGGCGGTATCCAGGTCAAGGGGATCGCCACGTTCCACCGGTTGGACGATCGGCTCACCCACCTGACGGTGAACATGGAGTATCGCCCGTCGGGATTCATGGAGACGATCGGCAACTTCTTCCGTATGCAGCGTCGGCGGGTACGCAAAGACCTGAAGCTGTTCAAGAACTACGTCGATCTGCGCGGGGAGGCGACGGGCGAGGGGCCCGGTGAAGTGCGAGGCGAGGGGCTGAAGGACGAGGTCGACTCACAGGTGGAGCCCGGCCACGGCGACGAGGGCGAGGACGAAGAGGAGTGACGGGTCACGTGTTCGACGCAGCGACGAAGACTAGAGAGGTGATATGGCGCGCCAACGGGTGCTCGGACTACCGATAGGCAAGCAGAAGAGATCGCGAGCCAACATGGCCAAGGCTGTGGGAGCAGGGGCGGCCATGTTGGCTGTCCCTGCGATCGCCGTACCAGCCGCTCGCAAAGCAAGCGGCGTCGCCAAGCGAGCAGGCGACACGATCAACAAGGGCAAAGATGTCGCCGGCAAGGTTTCCAGCGCGATGGACACCGCCTCCGACGTGCAACAGGCGGTGTCCTCGCACTCGAGCACCATCGGGAAGGTCAGCGGGGCGATCAAAGCGGTGAAGGGAGGAGGCTCGGGAGGTGGCACCAAACCGAAGCTGTCCCACCTGATCGAGCAGCACACCGATATCGCTGTCCCCCGGTCGGTCGTCTACAACCAGTGGACCCAGCTCAAGATGTTTGCGACCATCACCAAGGGCATCGAGAGCGTCGAGCAGGAGTCGGATGAGAATTCCAAGTGGACGAGTAAGATCGGGCCCTCTCGCCGCACCTGGAACGGGCACGTCGTCGAGCAGATCCCCGATGAGAGGATCGCCTGGAAGAGCGAGGGAGGGGCCCAGCTCCAAGGCGTCGTCACCTTCCACAGCCTGGACACCGACCTCACCCGTGTGCTCCTTCAGATGGAGTACAAGCCAAAGGGAGCGTTCGAATGGGTCGGCAACACCTTGCGCATCCAGCGACGTCGGGCAAAGCGTGATCTCCGGCTCTTCAAGCACTTCATAGAGCTTCGCGGCGAAGAGACGGGCGCGTGGCGCGAGCAGATCGACGAAGACGACAAGCTCGAGCCGTTGTTCGCCGGCCAGGGAAAGGTTCGCTCCAAGCAGTCGAGCGATCGCGGGTCTCACGACACCGCCTCGGGCGAAGGAGCGTCGACGGGCGACAGCGGCAGCTCTGACGAGCGGAGGTCGCGTCGCGGCGCCTCCGGCACAACGCGGTCCCGCACCCGTTCGTCCGAGAGTCGCGGCTCAAGCGGCAGTGGCTCTACCACACGAGGATCGGGGAGTCGCCAGTCGAAGCCTCGCAGCACCACCGGAAGTGCATCAGGAGGAGGCCGCAGTTCGAACGGCCGCAACGGTGGGCGGAGTGCCCACTCCAGTGGCAGCTCGAATGGCCAGGGTGGGCGCCAGCGGACCGGCGCGGCAAGCGGCAGCCGTTCCTCGGGCGCCCGCCGGCGCAGTGAGACGGGTGACCAGCCCACCTCGACGCCCCGTCGAAGCCCGGCCCGGAGCAGGTCATGAGTCAGGGCACCCTGAACCGCGCGCCGCGTCCGAGCAGCCTGGCGGACGTCCTGGATTTGATCCTGGACAAGGGCCTGGTCATCGACGCCTACGTTCGCGTCTCGGTCGTTGGCATTGAAATACTCACGATCGATGCACGCATCGTCATCGCCAGCGTTGACACCTACCTGCATTTCGCCGAAGCGGTCAACCGTCTCGACCTGAAGCAGTCGGGGCCGAAAGGGCTCACGGAGATGTTGGGGAAGGGATCCGACGACGAAGACGACTCGGAGGCGGACGAGCAGGGCCACGATTCCGACGGCCAGCAAGCGACCAACGGCTCGTCACGCAGAGAGCTTCACCAGTCCAAGCAGGCTTCCACGGAGGGCGATGGCGGAGGAAAAGGCCAAGCGACCACCTTCGCTCGTCGCCTCGCTGATCGGGGGAAGTGGGAGGGCAGCGGTTGACGCCGACCGCTGCGCACGAGGACCGCACAACAAAGGAGAACGGCTGTGTTAGCGCGTAAGCGAAATCTTGTTGAGGAGATGAACACCACCGACCGCGTCGCCGGAGCCGTCTTGGCCTTGGGCGCTCTCAACTGGGGACTCGTGGGCGTGGCCAATTTTGACGTTGTGCGCGCTGCGCTCGGCCGATCTGCCGGGGCACGAGCGGCATATGGAGTCGTGGGCGCCAGCGCTGCCTACGCCCTCATCCGCGGCCGCCAGTTGAGTCGACACTAAGAGACCTGGTCGGCAACGAGGCTGACCTGTCCTGCGAAGGAGGACACCTATGTTCAAGAGATTCACAGCTGGCGTTGCCGTCGGCTACGTCATGGGCGCAAGAGCCGGTACCAAGCGATACGACCAGATCAGCGACTTGGCTGAGCGCGCCCTCGATGTTCCCTTCGTCGAGCGTCTGGCCGACACGGGGCGCAGTGTGGCCATGAACCAAGGTCGTCGAGCCCTCGATGGGTTCAAAGATCGCGCCACCCGGTGGAGCCCCTCCGACGGGCCCGTTGACGACGACGCGGCCGTCGACGAGGACGAGCCGGTCGAGGAGGACGAAGACGACTTCGTCGATGAGGACCAAGAAGAGCCCGAGAACACAGACGAGCCGGTCGACGAGGACGAAGAGAAGACCGTCGACGAGGACGAAGACGACTTCGTCGATGAGGACGAAGAAGGGCCGGTCGACGAGGACGAAGAAGGGCCGGTCGACGAGGACGAAGACGAGCCTCAACGCAAGAGTGGCCATCGCAAGCCGGCGCGGAGTCGTCCTCGGCACCGGGTTGGTTCGCTCGCCAGCGCCGCACGTGAGCGCGGGCGGGCAGACTGATGGCGACTGGTCAGAGTTCCATCTCGAGAGCGCCCCGACCAAGCAGTCTGGCCGACGTCCTTGACCTCATCCTCGACAAGGGATTGGTCATCGATGCGTACGTTCGGGTGTCTGCCCTGGGCATCGAGGTGTTGACAATCGACGCTCGTATCGTCATCGCCAGCGTCGACACTTACCTCCACTTCGCCGAAGCCGTCAATCGGCTGGATCTGAGCCAGACCGAGACCCAGGGCATTCAAGGTCTGACCCAGGGCTTGGGAAAGTCGGGAGCACACGGCAAGGTGCAGGGCGCCATCGAGGGCGGCAAGGAAGCCCTCAAGGGGAACGGCAAAGGGTCCAACGAACGCCAGAAGTCGGGTTCGCGTCGGGGGTCCTCTTAAATTGCCGGGCAGTCGATCGGGCCGATGCTATGTGTACGGAGTCGTCCGTGAGGGCGACGTCGATGACCTCACGGTGCCCGAGGGGGGGCTGAAGGGCGCCACCGTGAGCGGCGTGGCCTACGCGGAAGTATCCGCCATCGTGAGCCCGTTGTCCTCCGAGAGGGTGCGAAGCTCCCGTTCGGACCTGTCAGCCCATCAGCGGGTTGTCGAGTTCCTCGCCGCCAACACCACCATCCTGCCCCTTCAATTCGGTGTGGTGATGCCCAGCGAACAGGCCGTAAAGGATGATCTCCTCGAGCCCAACCGCACCGAGTTGGCCCTGCTGCTCGATGAGATGGCCGGCAAGGTGGAGCTGCGGTTGAAGGCCACCTATCTCGGTGACGTCGCTCTGCAGGACGCCGTGGAGAGCCATAGCTCGATTTGGCGCCTGCAGCACCGCATCCAGTCGCGTGGGGAGGCGGCCAGCTATCACGACCGGATCCAGCTCGGAGAGCTGGTAGCAGAGGCGCTGGACCGCATCAAGGATGACGAGGCGGCAGAGATCGTCGCTCGGCTCGGTCAGCATGCGCGGGCCGTCCAGGCGCTCAACGCCGGGCGGGAAGACATCGCGTTCAACGCCGCCTTTCTGGTGGAGGAGACCAGCAGGCACCAATTCGACAACGCCGTCGACACCTTGGCCAGCGACTGGGGACACCGAATGTCGTTCCAGCTGGTGGGCCCCCTCGCTCCTTGGGACTTCGTGGCTCAAGACTTGGCGGTGAGCCGCGAACCGCTGCCGGCCAGCTCGACCGTGGGGCGGCAGTAATGGGCCTGCTGGCGCGGCTGGTCATGTTGCCCTTGGCGCCGGTCGAGGGGGTCGTGTGGATTGCACGGCAACTGGAGGAACAAGCCGCCGAGGAGCTCTACGGTCCTGACAGCATCCGCCGGCAACTCGCGGAGCTGGAGGGCATGCTGGACGACGGTCACATCACCGAGACGGAGTTCGTCGAAGCCGAGGACGAGCTGCTGGACCGCCTCGACGAAGCGCTGCAGCCGGACCCGTCGTGGACCGACCCGGACGAGCAATCGCGGCGCGTGGAACGGGGGAGCGAGCCGTGACCGGGAGTCAACCGAACCAACGAGGTCGAGGGCGGACGAACCGCGATGCGGCCAACGGTGACACGCCCACTCGACGTCGGGGCCCGACCCGAGAGCAGTCCGACGCGGACGGGGACGGTCGTCGCAGTTCGCCGCCCGCCGATCTGCGCACGGTGATCGCCGCCGCTCGTGCCCAGTTGCAGGAGCTGACAGGACGACCGGCCGAGGCCGTCACCTCGGTGGAGCGGTTGCAGGATGGCTGGCGCCTCAACGTCGAGGTCGTAGAGTTGGAGCGCATACCCGCTTCGACCAGCATCTTGGGCGGCTACGAAGTCCAGGTTGACAGTCGCGGCAACCTGCTCGAGTACTCCCGCACCGGTCGCTACCCGCGCAACCAGGCGAGCGACGGCGAGTCATGACCGTCGGCCAGGGCCGTCCCGGCCCCCTGCGCTACGCCGGCCAGCCGTCCGCGGTCGGACGCGGCGAGACGACCAACCTGGCCGATCTGCTCGAGCGGATCCTGGACAAGGGGATCGTCATCGCC
>JALYVS010000066.1 GCA_030853115.1 Actinomycetota bacterium | reverse complement strand
GCCCCGGCCAGCCTCAGCCGCCAGGCCGGCACCGGGTCGGCGGCGGCCCCAGGCACGCTGAACGGGATGTGCTTTTCCTGCCAGCTGCCGTCCGGGGCCAGCAACCGCAGCTGCAGGTGATACGCGCCGGGTACCAGCCGCGGCACCGGCATCGTCGCTGCCCAGCGTCCGGCGTCCCGTCCGCCGGGTCCTGCGGCCAGGTCGTGCCAGTCGCCGCCGGCCAGCACCTGCGGGTACGTCGAGGCCGACACGCGGCGCACCTGGTCGGCCGGCTCGGCCAGCACGGCGACCGGCAGCCGTCCGCCGGACGCGAAGCCGATGATCACCCGGTGCCGGGCCCGGGTGCGGCACCGGGTCAGCGGGACGACGGCCACCGGCAGCGTCGCCTGCGCTCCGTCGGCGGCCACGGTGACGCGAGAGAGCGCCAGCACCGGCGCTCCATCTGGGGCCGCTGCTTGCTGCGCCCAGTAGAAGACCGGACCGTCCAGGACGGGCGCCAGCGTCAGCTGGGTCAGCTCGTTAAAGCGGGTGACCTCCTCGCGGTGGATGTGCCCGGCGAAGATGCCGCGTACGTCATATCCGGCCACCAGGTCGAGCAGGGCGGCCTGGTCGTCGATTTCATAATGGCTGTTGCCGACCGGGAAGTGCTGGAACAACAGAACCGGGGCACCCTCGGGCAGGCGGCGCAGGACCCGTTCGAGCCAGCGCAGGCTGGCGGCGCCGTAGTGGCCTGGCTCCTGCAGCGCCTGGGTCGGGTCAAGCCCGATGAAGTGCACGTGGCCGGCCGTGAAAAAGGACGGCGCCTCGCCGAACTGCGCGTAGTAGCGGCCCTTGGCGGTGGCATCCCAGCGCACGTCATGATTGCCCGGCACGTGCCGGATCTTGCCGTCCAGGGCGGCGGGCAGCAGCTGGCGGTACAGGTCGTATTCGGCGGGCAGCCCGGTGTCGGTGATGTCACCGCAGTGCAGCACCATGTCCGGCGCGAGCTGGGCGATGGCGTCGTACACCTGGGTCAGCCGCTCGGCCGACCCGGTCCGGACCGTGCTGACGTGCGTGTCGCTGACCAGGGCGAAACGCAGCGGCTCAGCGCGGGCCTCACCGAGCTGGTGGCCGGGTGAGATGAGGGATGGTGACGGCCCCGGGAAAGTGACCACCGCTCAACATATACCGGAACCAGGCGACGTTACGGCGTAGGCCGTGGGCAGCGGGGGCTGGCTTGCGCCTAAGTTTCGTCGTGCTCCTGCAGATAC
The DNA here is from genome assembly GCA_030853115.1 of Actinomycetota bacterium. Taxonomy (GTDB): domain Bacteria; phylum Actinomycetota; class Actinomycetes; order Streptosporangiales; family Streptosporangiaceae; genus Palsa-504. Next base: position 18,361 of record JALYVS010000066.1, on the reverse strand, counting down.
ACGCGGAACTCGTCGATCGCCTCTTCCTGGTCGGGCCCGAGATCGGGGATAACGGCCATGTCGGTACCGGTCCAGTAGGCACCGCAATAGTCCCCGCCGTCGGCTGAGGGGACCAGCAGATGGTGGTGCGCGATCTTGATGTGATCGCGTACCTCGGCCCACGAGACGCCGGGCGGCACCAGGCCGATCGCGGGTGAGTCGCTGTCGTCGATGTCCAGATCCTCGAGCACTGGGCTCCTTCCGGGGGTTCCTAGCCTAATCATGGACACGCGGGCTCGGGGTGTAGGAGAGTTTGACGGATTCGCAGGCCATGGGACGGTGTAGCCACCGGGGGTCATCGGCAGGCTGGGATGACGCACCGGGGACCGTTCGGGAAGATATGCAGGCAGGGAACAGCTCGGGAACGGATAGCGCTGGATGGCTGAGCAGAACGTGAGGCGGGCGTGAGCGAATCGCCGGCCCCGGAGACGCCGGTAAGCGAGGCTTCGGCGGCGCAGGCACGGGCGGCGGAAACGCCGGACGGCGCAGGGGCGTTTTCCGGGCGGACGGCGTGGGCGCGGCGGATGGAGACGCCGCTGCGGATCTTCCTGCGCACCGAGACGGGCAGCGCCTCGGTGCTGGCGGGCGCCACGGTGGCTGCCCTGATCTGGGCGAACATCAGCATTTCCAGCTATGACGCGGTGTGGGCGACCCGGCTGTCGGTGCTGATCGGCGGGTCGGGGGTGACCTTGGACCTGCGGGGCCTGGTGAACTCCGGACTGATGGCCCTGTTCTTCCTGGTGGTCGGGCTGGAGGCGAGGCGCGAGTTCGACATGGGCGACCTGCGGGTGCGGAGCAGGCTGACGCTGCCGCTGCTGGCCGGGCTGGCTGGCATGATCGTGCCCGTCGGCATCTACCTGGCCGTGAACGCCGGGCGGCCCTCCGAACACGGATGGGGCATGGCGATGTCGACGGACACCGCCTTCGCGCTCGGCGCGCTGGCCCTGGTCGGGCGCCGGCTGCCAGACCGCGTCCGCACCTACCTGCTCACCTTCTCCGTCGTCGATGACCTGGCCGGGCTCGCGGTCATCGCGGTCGCTTACAGCGGGCGCATCCAGCTGGCGCCGCTGCTGGCCGGGCTGGGGTGCCTCCTCGTCGTCCTGGTCATCCGGGCCCGCGGCGTCCGGTACGGGCCGGTGTACCTGGCCCTCGGGATCGCGGCCTGGGTGGCGTTCCTGAAGTCGGGCGTCGACCCGATCGTGGTGGGCCTGATTCTCGGGCTGCTGACCTACGCCTACTCGGCGACCCGGGCATCTTTGCAGCAGGCCTCCGAGGCGTTCCGGCTGTTCCGCGAGCAGCCCACCGCCGAGCTCGCGGCCTCCGCGCAGGAGGTGGTGCGGACCTCGATCTCGCCGAACGACCGGCTGGCGCAGATCTTCCACCCGTGGACCAGTTACCTCATCGTGCCGCTGTTCGCGCTGGCCAACGCCGGGATCGTGATCAGCGGGAGCTTCCTGGCCCGGGCCTACACCTCACCGGTCACGCTCGGCATCACGATCGGCTACCTGGCGGGCAAGCCGATCGGCACCACCGGGTGCGCGTGGCTGGTCGCCAGGATCAGCCGCGGACGGCTGCGGCCGCCGGTCGGCTGGGGCGCGGTGGCGGGAACCGGCGCGGTGGCCGGGATCGGCTTTACCGTGTCGCTGCTGATCGCGTCGCTGGCGCTGCAAGGCACCGAGCTGGCCGAGGCCAAGCTCGGCATCTTGTCCGCCGCCCTATGCGCGTCGGGCCTGACCTGGGTCATCTTCCGGCTGATCAATCAGCTGCCGATCCGCACGCGGTTGCGCGCGCTGCTCGGCACGTCCGAGGCCATCACCGACCTGATCGTCGCGGTGGACCCGGCCAGGGATCACGTCCGCGGCCCGGAAAAGTCCCTGGTCACCGTGGTCGAGTACGCGGATTTCGAGTGCCCGTTCTGCGGTCAGGCCGAGCCGGCCGTGCGGGAGCTGCTCCGCGACTTCGGCGACGTGCGGTACGTGTGGCGGCACCTGCCCCTGAGCGACGTCCATCCGCACGCGCAGCTGGCTTCCGAAGCCGCCGAGGCGGCCGCCCGGCAGGGCGCGTTCTGGGAGATGCACGACCTGCTCTACGACCACCAGGACGCGCTCAGCGTCCGCGACCTGATCGGCTACGCGGGCTCGCTCGGCCTCAGCATCAGGGAGTTCGGCGACGACCTGCGCAAGCAGGCGGGGCAGGCGCATATCAGCGAGGACGTCGAGTCGGCCGACCTTTCCGGTGTATCGGGCACCCCCACATTTTTTGTCAATGGCAAACGACATTACGGCGCCTATGACATTGAAAGCCTGTCAAAAGCGGTTAAATTGGCCATGGCCCGGGCGAAAATTAGTAGCTGACACGCGCACAAGTGCACGGCTTCCCGGATATTGGGTAAACCTTGTGCCAGCCTAATAATCCGCTGGATTCTTAACTCACCGGGGGGGAAAATGAAGCGTACCTTCGCTGCTGCGGTCACCGTGGCCATGGCCGGTGCGTCGATATGGCTGGCCACCGCGCCTGCTGACGCCAAACCGAAGCCACCAAAGCCGCCGACTACTGACAGCGCGACGATCAAAGTCGTACCCAAGTGGACCTACCAGGGCAACGGCAAGCTGGCGATCACGGCCCAGTGCTCACAGCGGCGAGATATCGGTGTCGTATCGTCCGCGATGCTGCCGCATGTCGTCGCCCTGCGGAGCGGCCAGAACCTGCTGATCCGCGTTACCGGCAAGACCAGGCCAGGAAAATATTCCATCGCGCTGTGGTGCGTGCCCAAAAAGGGTCCAGTCGACTCGCTGGATATGGCGTGGGTAAAGATCGTCAAGCGCATGCCGCCCTTCAAGCAGCCGCCGGAGCCCGCCCTGCCCCGGCACTTCAAGGCCGCCGTGACCGTGTCCTCCGGCCCGCCGGTGGTGAAGAAGACCTCGCACGGCGCGAAGAAGACCTCGCACGGCGCGAAGAAGACCTCGCACGGCGCGAAGAAGTCCAAGCACGGCCGCTGCTGACTCCTGCGGTCCGCTGCCCATGGCCGTCCCCCCGCACCAGAGGTGCGAGGGGACCCCATGAGAGGGTGGCGTGGACGACCAACAGGAGGTATCACGTGAACGCGCAGCCAACCGCCGCGGCGGCCGGGACCATCGACCTCGGTGGCGACCTGACCGTCAACCGCCTGGGGTTCGGCGCGATGAGAATCACCGGGCCGGGTGTCTGGGGAGACCCGCCCAGCCGGGACCAGGCCATCGCGACACTCAGGCGGGTCGTAGAACTCGGCGTCAACTTCATCGACACCGCCGACTCCTACGGGCCCGAGGTCAGCGAGACCCTCATCGCCGAAGCGCTGTACCCGTACCCGGAGGACCTGGTGATCGCGACCAAGGGCGGTTTCACGCGGTCCGGCCCGAATCGCTGGGCGCCCGACGGGCGCCCGGAGCACCTCAGGGAGGCCTGCGAAGGCAGCTTGCGCAGGCTCAAGGTCGACCAGATACCGCTGTACCAGTTTCACGTCCCGGACCCGAAGGTACCGCTGGCCGAGTCGGTCGGCGCCATCGCCGAGCTCAAGGCCGAGGGCAAGATCCGGCATGTCGGGCTGTCCAATGTGACGGAGGATCAGTTCCGCGAGGCGGCGCGGATCCTCCCGGTCGTGTCTATTCAGAACAGGTTCAATGTGACCGACCGGAAGTCGGAGTCGATCATCGACCTGTGCGAGCAGGAGGGCATGGTCTTCCTGCCCTGGGCGCCGATACAGGAGACCGAAGAGAAGGTCGCGGTGGCCGTGGCCGCCGAACGGCTTGGGGTCACCAAGCACCAGGTCGTGCTGGCCTGGTTGCTGGCCCACTCGCCAGCGATCCTGCCCATTCCCGGGACCGGCTCTCCCGGCCACGCGGAAGAGAACGTCGCCGCGGCGGCCATCGACCTCAGCCGGGACGAGCTCGAGGCCATCAGCAAGGGCGGGTGACGACCAGCTAGGTCCTCGGTGATCTGGCCCGGGCTGGCCACGGGCCGCTTGTCGTGGTGGCCGGGGCGTTCTGCCACCGTCGCACGTTCGTCCCGCCCGCTGACCTGCGATTGCGGAAGGTTAAGCGTGACTGAGATAAGGACCGTACGGACTACGGCCATCGTCGGGGGGCGGGTCGTCCCGATCGAAGGCGAGCCGGTCGACGGCGGGACCGTGCTGCTGCGGGACGGGAAGATCGCGGCCGTCGAGGGCCCCGGCTTCGCGGTGCCCGACGGGGCCGACGTGGTGGACGCGACCGGGAAATGGGTGCTGCCCGGGTTTATCGACGCGCACGCCCACGTAGGGGTGTCCGAGGAAGCCGAAGGCTGGGCCGGCCAGGACACCAACGAGCGCACGAATCCGGTCACCGCACAGGTCCGCGCGCTGGACGCGATCAATCCGGCCGACCTGGGCTTCCGCGACGCGATCACCGGCGGCGTGCTCGCGGTCAACGTCAACCCGGGCTCGGCCAACCCGATCGGCGGCCAGACCGTGGCCATCAAATGCTGGGGCCGCACGGTGGACGAGATGGTGCTCCGCGAGCCAGCCGGCCTGAAGTCCGCGCTCGGCGAGAACCCTAAGCGCGTCTACGGGGAGCGGAACGAGACCCCGTCCACCCGGCTGGGCATCGCCGCGGTGATCCGGGGCGCGTTCGTCGATGCCCTGAACTACCAGGCGAAACTGGCCGCGGCCGAGAAGGACCCGGCTTCCGAACAAACCGTGGTGGAACGCGATCTCAAGCTGGAAGCCCTGGGCCGGGTACTGCGCCGGGAGATCCCCTGGCGGCAGCATTGTCACCGCGCGGACGATATCGCGACCGCGATGCGGATCGCGAAGGAGTTCGGCTATGACCTGGTCATCGATCATGGCACGGAGGCGTACCTGCTGGCCGATCAGATCGCCGCCGCGTCCATCCCGGTGATCATCGGGCCGCTGTTCACCAGCCGGTCCAAGGTCGAGCTGCGCAACCGGTCGCTGGCCAACCCGGGCCGGCTCGCCGCGGCCGGGGTGCGGATCGCCATCACCACCGACCATCCGGTGGTACCCATCCACTTCCTGATCCACCAGGCCACGCTGGCGGTCAAGGAGGGCCTGGATCCGGTGACGGCGCTGCGTGCGGTGACGATCCACCCGGCCCAGATCATCGGCTGCGCCGACCGGATCGGCTCGCTAGCCGCGGGTAAGGACGCCGACGTGGTGATCTGGTCCGGTGATCCGCTGGACGTGATGAGCCGGGCCGAGCGGGCTTACCTCGACGGACGTGAGATCTACCGGTACGACTACGAACGGCGCGAGGGCGTGTTCGCGGACCTGTAATTCCTTCTCACCGCCCGGCACCGCCCGGCCAGGATCGCGCTGGCCGGTGAGGATGAAACGGCTGCGGGCGCGGAGGCTGGCGACGAGCTGCGCCGGAGCCCGGTCCGCGGAGCCCGCGTCATAGGGCGGCTGCGGGTCATACTCGATGTTCAGCTGGATGGCCTGGGCCGCCTCGTCACCTGCGATCCGCCCGGCTAGCGCTAGGCCCATGTCGATGCCGGCCGACACGCCGGCCGCGGTCACGTACTTCCCGTCGAACACCACCCGTTCGGGGACCGCGGTGGCGCCGAGCCGGCCAAGCTGGTCCAGGGCCAGCCAGTGCGAGGTCGCGCGGCGGCCGTCCAGCAGTCCGGCCGCGGCCAGGATAAGCGAGCCGGTGCACACTGAGGTGGTCCAGGTGCTCGTCTGGTCGACCACCCGGAGCCACTCGTGCACCGGCCCGTCCAGCATCTGGTCGTCCTGTCCAGGACCACCTGGCACCACGACCACGTCCGGACACGGCACGTCCTCGAGCGCCGCGGGAGCGAACATGCGCAGGGTCCGCCGCGGAGAATCGCCGTACGGGCCGCGTTGCTCAGCGACGAAGACCACATGGGCCCCGGGCAGGGCGCTGAGCACCTGATAGGGACCGACCGCGTCGAGCGCGGTAAACCGGTCAAAGAGCAGAATGGCAATCTGCATGACTCTCCTTAGTTGGTTCCTGGTGGTCAAGAGGCGCCGGGCGGAAACGGCGGCGGTATTCACCGGGGCTGACCCCGAGGGCGCGCAGGAAGGCGCGCCGCATCGCCTCCGGAGTGCCGTACCCGCAGGACCGAGCCGTTTCCTCCACGCCGTCCGCGGTGTCTTCCAGCCGCCGCCTGGCCGTCTCGAGGCGGACCCGGTCGACATAACGCCCCGGCGGCATCCCCACCTCGGCCGCGAACGCGCGGGCGAACTGGCGCGGAGACAAGCTGGCCTGGCTGGCCAGGGTGTCTACCGACAGGTCCGCGGCCGGATGATCCGCGATCCACCGCTGCACGTCCCGCAGCGGCTCCCGGCCGGCCAACTGCCCGGCCAGCTGGGCGCTGAACTGGGCCTGGTTGCCGGGGCGCCGCAGGAACACCACCAGGTGCCTGGCGATATGCAGGGCGGCGTCCCGGCCGAGATCTTCCTCCACCAGGGCCAGCGCGAGGTCGATCCCGGCGGCGACCCCCGCCGAGGTCGCGACGTGGCCGTCCCGGACGAAGATCGGATCCGGGTCCACGGTGAGCGCGGGGAACCGGGCGGCCAGCGCGTCGCAGTAGGCCCAGTGGGTGCTCACCCGCCGGCCGTCAAGCAACCCGGCTTCAGCGAGCAGGAACGCGCCCGTGCACACCGAAACCAGGCGCCGCGCACCCGGGCCGTGCTCCCGCAACCACCCGACCAGGGCTGGATCCGGGCATCGCGAGCCCTCTCCGCCGGGCACGACCAGCAGGTCCGGGCCGCCCCCGGCGCCCGGACCCGGCATGCCGGCGCCGGCGTGGCGCAGGTCCTCATCGGGCTTCAGACGCAGGCCGCTCGACGTCCGCACCATGTGGCCGCCCAGGCTCGCGGTGTGGATGCTGTACGCGGGTCCGCCGTCATGGTGAACCCGCCACTGGTTCGCTCCGTCGAACACCTCGACCGGTCCGGTGACGTCCAGGGCCTGGACTCCGTCGAACAAGACGATCAGCACCGTGCGCATAGGTCCCAGTCTGACGGCGCCCGGTTATGGCAGCAATGACGAATACCCCACCTTTTGTGCCATCGAGAGGGGTAAGGATGAGCCCCCCGACCGGGGGGCGGTAACGGCGGGCGCGGTTTAGCGCTGGAGGCGGGCGGCGAGACCGTCGACGTCGGCGACGGTAACGGTGAGGGCCGGGTGACCTTTGCGGCGCAGCGGTGACGGGACGGGCTCGCGGAAGTGGACGCAGACACCCGCGACCGCGTTGGTCCCGAACGTCAGGCCCCGATCGGCGGCCGACATCCGGGCGCCAGCGGCCGTCCACCAGCGGTAATCGCGGGTGACGTGCACCTCGTCAATGTTGGCGAGTGGCGTCTCTACCTTGAAAAACCCGAACCTGGCCAGGAAGATCCCGTCGTCGGTAAGGGTCACGCCGTCCCGGCTCGGGCGCAGCCCGAAGGCAAGCCAGAACGGCGCGAGCCGCCGGTCCACCGCGTAGGTAAAGAACTCAGCCATAACATGACCATAGGCGACGAGCCACAGGTCCATGTCGCCGGCACCGGTGTACGTCAGCCTGGCCGCCGGCGGCAACACGGCGCACCTCGGCCGACCGGGAGCACCGGCATTAACCAGCCGACGGCCGACCGGAATAGACAGACCGGTCTGTGCGGTTGATACGCACGACTCACCCGTGGTGCGCGGCACCACATCCTCGGCCACGAAGGAGATCACCATGGCAACCAGGCAGGGCACCGGGAGCCCACGCAGGCGGGGGCTGACCCTGGTGCTCCTCGGCTCGATCATCGTCTCGTTTCTGGCGGCCTCGGCGGCGCCGACCCCGCTGTATGCGGTGTACGCCGCGCACTGGGGTTTCTCGGCCCTGGCGACGACGGTCGTGTTCGGCGTCTACGCACTCGCGGTGCTGGGCGGCCTGCTCACGTTCGGACGGCTCTCGGACCATGTGGGCCGCCGTCCGGTGCTGCTGGCCGGGCTCGCGCTGCAGGCCGTGGCCATGATCGTGTTCGCGACCGCGGGCGGGCTCGGGACGCTGCTGATCGCCCGGGTGGTGCAGGGTCTGGCGACCGGATCCTCGCTGGGGGCCGTCGGGGCCGGGATGCTCGACCTGGACCGGCGGCGGGGGGCGCTGGCCAACTCGTTCGCGCCCGGCGTCGGCACCGGCTCCGGTGCGCTGCTCTCGGCGCTGGCGGTCCAGTTCCTTCCGGCGCCCACCCACCTGATTTACCTGGTCCTGCTCGGCGTGTTCGCGGTCCAGGCGGCGGGCGTGCTGGCCATGCGGGAGACGGCCCCGGGCCGCCCGGGAGGGTGGCACAGCCTGGTACCTGACGTCAGGCTGCCCAAGACGGCCCGTACCGAGGTCGCCATCGCGGCCCCGGTGCTCTTCGCGGTGTGGGCGCTGGCGGGCTTCTACGGATCGCTCGGCCCGGCGCTGACCGCGGCCCTGCTGCACTCAACGTCGGTCATCTACGGCGGGCTGAGCCTGTTCATCCTGGCCGGGGTGGCCGCGGGAGCGGTGCTGGCCTTCAACCGGACCGACCCCCGGCCGGCCCTGTTCCTGAGCATCGGCGCGCTGGTGACGGGCGTCGCGGTGACGCTGGTCGCGGCTAGCACCGACTCGGCGGCCGGCTTCTTCGCCGGCACGGCCATCGCCGGCGTCGGCTTCGGCGGGGGCTTCCAGGGCGGCATCCGCCTGGTCGTCCCGCTGGTCGGCGAGCAGGAGCGGGCCGGGGTGCTGTCCCTGCTCTACATCGTCTCCTACCTCGGCATGGGGCTGCCCGCCGTGATCGGCGGCGTCCTGGTCACCGAGGTGAACGGATTGCTCGCCACCGCCCAGGAGTACGGAACGGCCGTCATCGTGCTCGCCGTCCTGGCCCTGGCCGGCCTGCTCGCGCACCGCCCGGAGCAGACCCCGGCGCTGGCGCAAGCCCCGGCGCTGGCGCGGGCCGGCCGTGGCGCGGATCAGGAGCCGATCGGGGCTACCGGCGCAGCGTGCCGATCGTAAGGCCGGGGTTGCTTATTCAGGCCGCCGAGCCGAGAGCCCAGCTCAGGATGCGGATGGCGTCGGCCCGGTTGACGGCGCTGATGGAACCAGGGCTGTCGAGCGTGACACCGATGACGGAGTATCCGTTCCTGGCCGCCTCGAACAGCAGGCACTGCCCGGCGGCACCGGTGTAGCCGGGTTTGATTCCGATCACGCCCGGATAGTGGCCGAGCAGCGGGTTAAGGTTCCGCCACAGGTAGGCGTGGTGCCCGGACCCGGCGGCGATCCGGTAGCCGCGCTGGTCCACGACCGAGCGGAAGACCGGGGACCGCATCGCCACCCGGCCTAGCGTGAGCAGGTTCGCGGCGGTGGAGTAGTTCGCGTACGGGGTCGGCCAGGGCAGTCCGTCGAAGTTGCTGAAATGCGTCCGGCTCATGCCCATCAGCCTGGCGGTGGCGTTCATTCTCCTGACGAACGCCCCGGTGCCCGGGCCGTAGGCCTGCGCCAGGGCATAGGCGGCGTCGGCACCGGAGGGGAGGAGCAGCGCGTACAGCAGCTGGCCGGCGGTGAGCTTGTCCCCTGGCCGCAGCCCGGCGTTGCTGGCATCATGCTGCCGCACGTAGCTGACCACCGCGGCCGGGACGGTGATCTCCCGGCCCAGGTGACCCGCCCGGATCACGATCAAAGCGGTCATTACCTTGGTAATGCTGGCCATCGGGCGCTCGGTGTTCAGGTTGCGGCTCCACAGCAGCCGGCCGGTGGCGGCGTTCTCGACCGCGGCCGCCTTCGCCTGGACGCCGGCCGGCGCGGATGCGCGAGCGGCGGCGCTGGCCACTGGCGCGGGCATGCTGAAAGCCACGGCGGCCAGGACCGCTCCAGCCAGCAGCCCAGTCGCGCGAACCGGCAGACGAGCAGGCCGCACCATGACAGACCCCCGTTAACGTAGCCGCCACCACACCAGGAGTAGCCTCCCAGCTGCGGGCCGTCGCGGCAACCTGACTCGCAGAAGTGGCAGTCCCGGAAGTCAGCGCGTCGCGGGCAGGCTCCGGCTGGCTAATCCCTTGCTGGCTGGCTCCGGCTGGCTAGTCGCGGCGCCAGGCGAAGACCGGTCCCTGGGCCCGGAGCGTCACCGGCGAGCCGGCCGGCAGCTGGGGGCCGCCGCCTGCCGTCCGCACCAGGATCACCGGGCTGTCGCCGTGGTTATCGGGCTGAACATGCAGGACGGCGTCATGGCCGTGATAGCCGTAAGAGGTTACCCGGCCGGATACGCCATCATCGTTCGGCCCGATGGTTATCTGTTCTGGCCGGATCAGGACGGTCACCTGGCCCTCGCCACCTGAGGCGGCCACGGCGGGGTCGACCGGGAGGTTGCCGAGGAGCGTCTTGACCATGCCCCCGTTGAGCACTCCCTCGAGCAGGTTCGCGTCGCCGATGAAGCGGGCCAGCTCGGGGTCGGCCGGCCGGCAGTAGAGGTCCTCCGGTGTCGCGTACTGCGCGATCTTCCCCTCGCGCAGCGCCGCGACCCGGTCCGCGACGGACAGCGCCTCGTCCTGGTCGTGGGTCACCAGCACCGCCGTGGTGCCGGCCCGGCGGAAAATGTCCTGGACGTCGGCGCGGACGCTGGCCCGCAGGTGCGCATCCAGCGAAGCGAACGGCTCGTCGAGCAGCACCACGGCCGGCTCGATGGCCAGCGCCCGGGCCAGCGCGACCCGCTGCTGCTGACCGCCGGAGAGCTGATGGGGATACCGCTGGCTCAGCCCGCCGAGGCCCACCGCCTCCAGCATCTCGGCGACTTTGCCGCCACGGCGATCCCGGGCGGCGAGCCCGAACCCGACGTTGGCCGCGATGGTCAGATGGGGGAACAGGCTGCCTTCCTGCGGTACGTAACCGATGCGGCGCCGTTCCGGCGGCACGTGTACGCCGGGGCCGTCGACCAGCGTGTCGCCGATCCTGATCGTGCCCGCGTCCGCCCGCCCGAAGCCGGCCAGCAGCCGCAGCAGGGTGGTCTTCCCGCTGCCGGACGGGCCCAGGATCGCCGTCAGGGTCCCGGCGGGCACCTCCAGGTCCACTCCGGTCAAAACCGGATGCGCCCCGAAGGCCTTGTGCAGGCCGGTAACCGCCACTTGCCGCATGCACTTATCCTCGCGCTCGAACTGGGCGATTGAAGAATCGGCCTAGGACATAGCTTGGCACGGCCGCCACGATGATCATCACCAGGGCGAACGGCGCGGCCTGGCTGTAGGAGAGGTTCGTCTCGTACGCCCAGAACTGAGTGGCCAGCGTCTGGGCACCGGTCGGGATCAGCAGCAAGGTGGCGGTGAGCTCGGTGACCACCGAGAGGAAAACCAGGCAGAACGCGGCGACCAGGCCGGGGCCGGCCAGCCGCACGGTGACCCGGAACAGCACCGCCAACCGGCCCTGACCCAGCGACCTGGCCACCTCGTCGAGGCCGGCCGGCGCCCGGGCCAGCGATGCTTTGACCCCGACCAGCCCCAGCGGGAAGAACATGATCGCGTAGCAGCCGATGAGCAGCATCGAGGTCCCGTCGCCGAACCCGGCCGCGTAGCGTTCGGTGAAGTAGGACAGAGCAAACGCGATGACCACGCCCGGCATGCCCAGGATCAGGTAGGTGCTGCGCTCGAGCAGCCGCCGCATGCGTCCGTCGTGCCGGACGGCCAGCAAGGCGACCGGGAAGGCCAGGACCGTAGCCACCGCCGCCGCGGACCCGCCGTAAAGCGCGGTGTGCCCGGCCGCGTCGAGCAGGGATACGTTGTTCCCTCCGGCCAGCCCGGCGGGAAGGCCGTCCGTCATCCAGTACACGGCCGCGCCGACCGGGACGCCAAGCGCGAGCAGCGCCAGCGTGGCGAACAGCGCGAGCGCGGGCCAGCGCAGCCAGCCGAGTTGCTGCGGCGGGTTGACCCGCTGGGTCATCGGGCCGGACCGGCTGACCTGGCCCCGGCCGCGGAGCGTGCCTTCCCCGGCCAGCACGAGCAGGCTCAGCACGACCAGGACCAGGGAAAGCGCACACGAGGCGGCGAAGCTGTACCCGTGGAACTCAGTAAAGATCTCGGTGGTGAAGGTCTGGTAGCCGAGGATCTCGAACGCTCCGTACTCGGCCAGCATAACCAGCGCGACCAGCAGGCAGCCGCCTGCGATGGCGCCCTTGGCCTGGCCCAGGGTGATCTTGATGAAGGTGCGGACGCGACCGGAGCCCAGGCTGCGGGCGACCTCCTCCTGACCGGGGTCGGCACCGCGCAGGCTGGCCGCCACCGGCAGGTACACCAGCGGGTAGACGGCCAGGGTCATCACGAGGGCCGCCCCCTGAAAGCCGCGGGCCCAGGTCCACACCGAGTGCCAGCCGAAACTCACGACGAAATCCGGGATCGCGAGCGGCACCACCACGAGCACGGCCCACGCCCGGCGGCCCGGCAGGTCGGTCCGCTCCACGCACCACGCGGCCGCGGTCCCGATCACCGCGCACGCCAACGTGACCACGACGGTAAGCCGGACGGTGTTCCAGAGCAGCGAGAAGGTCAGCGACCGGAAGATAAGGTGCGACACCTCCGCGGCGCCGGCGCCCTGCGCCTCGATCAGCAAGAACACCAGCGGCAGCGCGAGAACCCCGGCCACCAGGGAGCTGACGGTGAGCAGGGCGGCCGGCCGGCGGGCGCCCCGCCCGGCCACGATCACGTCGTTCTCGCCGCGACGGCCGGCTAGCGTTTCCGCGGCCATCAGCGGTTCTCCCGCCCTGGGCGGCTCACAGCAGGCCCACCTGACGAAGCAGCGCGAAGGCGGCCGAGCCATCACCCAGATCAGCGATCGTAATCGGGTTGGGCTGAAGCTGGCTGAACGGCGTTTCCGGCGCCGACGTCGTCACATGCGACCCGAGCGGGTACTCATAACTCTGCTCGTTGCCTGCCGCCCGCGCGATGATCTGCTCACCTTGCTGACTGACCAGGAACGCCACGAACTTCTGCGCCGCCGCCTGGTGCTTGCTCGACTTCAGCACCGCCGCGCCCGAGACGTCGATCACGTATCCGGGGTCGTGCGGGGCGAAGTACGCCAGCTGTGAGTGCATCCCCGACGCGCCGATCTGGGCCTTGAGCCGGTACCAGTAGTACTGGTTGATGACGCCAAAGGCGACCTGGCCGCGGTTCACCTCATCGGTGACCGTCTCGTTGTCCGGAACGTCGTGGCTCGCGGCGTTCGACTTGATGCCCTGGAGCCAGGTGACCGTGGCCGCCTGGCCGTAGGTCTTCGTCATCGAGGTGATGATCGGCTGGAAGTCGGTCTCCCCGGCGGCGAGGGCCAGCTTGCCCTGGTACTTCGGGTCGGCGAGCTGAAGCACGCGGGCCGGAAGCTGGCTCCTGGCGATCAGCGACGGGTTGTAGATGATGACGCTGACCCGGGCCGAAACCCCCGCCCAGTCCCCGGCCGGAGAGTTGTACCCGGCGGTGGCGCTGGCCAGCGTGGCCGGGTTCACCGCGGACAGCAAGCCCTTCTCCTGCAGGAATTCCAGCGGCGGCGAGTTCTCGGTGTAGAAGACATCAGCCGGCGAATGCGCACCCGGCACGGCGATCAGGTTGGCGAGCGTGTCCTCGTCGTCGTTCCGGATGTTGACGGTGATCCCCGTCTGCTTCTCGAATGCGGTCACCAGCCCGTCGGTGGTCTGCTCGTGCTGGCCGCTGTAGAGGGTAATCGACTGCGCCGCGGGATCCGAGCCGGGGGAACTGCATCCGGCGAGCAGCCCGGCGCCCAGCGAACCGCAAGCGAATGCGGCCACGGCCACGGCGGTCTTTCGGTTCGTCATCTGCCCTTCCTCGGTTCGACGTCACAGGACTTGACTGGGGCCGCAAACAGCTTAGCTTAGGCTAACCTAATAAACGGCGCCAGCACCCGGGGCTTTAGCGGACGGCCGAGTAAGGCAAGAGCGCGTTGATGACCCGGGCGGCGCGGTCGGGATCGGCGTGCTCGCCGGTGATCAAGCCGAGGTAAATGTAAGACTCCATGATGCGGACCAGCACGTAGGGCAGATCGTCCAGCGGGACGGCAGCGTTCAGGCGTCCGGCGGCGGCCTCGGCGCAGACAAATTCGCCGATCAGGGCGATCAGCCGGGTTTCGAAGTCAGATGCCCTGGTCGTCAGCAGGCGCAGGGCCAGCTCCCCTTCGCGGTCCAAGAAGCGCTGCATGCCCGGGTTGGCGATGACGCCGCGGACGGTCGCGGTGATGACGGCCGCGGCCGGCGACTCAGACGCGGCGGCAGGCCGGCCCGCTGCGTACTCTTGCCGCAGTCTCTCGATCGTCGGCTGGATCAGCGACCAGAGGATCTCGGTCAGCAGTTGCTCGCGGGAGCCGACCCAGCGGTAGAGGGTGGCCCGATCGACGTTGAGGGTCCGGGCCAGGGCTTGCATGTCAATCCGGTCACCGCCCAGGAAGGTTCGGCGGGCCTGGCGGAAGGCGTCCAGTGCGGACGGTCGCGCGGTCATCGTCCCGGTGAGCTGACGGTGCAGCGGGGTGTCCGCGCGGTGCGGGCTGCGGGCGGTCATCCGGGTTTGCTCCTGTCCTGCATCTCCTTGACAGATCACGGGCGCTGAGAGACAGTTTGCAACATATCTGGCAAGCGTTGCAATGGAGAGACGTATGAGCGAGATGACGCAGCACCTGGTGGTACAGCTTAAGGACGGAGCCGTTCGCGGCCGGGCCGACTCCGGTACGGCGGCGTTTCTCGGCCTTCCGTACGCGGCGCCTCCGTTCGGCGCGAACCGGATGCGGCCGCCGCAGCCCGTCCTGCCCTGGGACGGCGAACGGGACGCGACCGCGTTCGGCCCGACCGTACCCAAGGGCGATTACCCGCCGCAGTACGCCAAGCTGTTCCCCGAGGTGGTGATCCCGGGCGAGGACTGCCTGAACCTCAACGTCTGGACCCCCGACCTCAACGCCAGAGGGCTTCCCGTCCTGGTCTGGATCCACGGCGGCTCGTTCATGAACGGATCGTCCTCGGTCGCGGAGTACAACGGCGCGGTGTTCGCCCGCGACGGCGTGATCTGCGTGACCGTCAACTACCGGCTGGCCGCCGAGGGCTTCCTGTCCCTCGGCGACGGCATCGCCAACCTCGGCCTGCTCGATCAGCTGGCCGCGCTGCGCTGGGTCCAGGCCAACATCGCCGCGTTCGGCGGCGATCCGGCTCGGGTCACCGTGGCCGGTGAGTCGGCCGGAGCCATGAGCGTGACGACGCTGCTGTCGATGCCGCTGGCCGAAGGCCTGTTCGCCCAGGCGATCGCGCAGAGCGGGGCGGCCGCCCACACGCTGACCCAGGACCAGGCCGCGATGGTGGGCGGCTACCTCGCGGCCGCGCTCGGCGTGCCCGCGGACCGGGACGCGATCAAGGCCGTGCCGCTCACCACGCTCGTACAAGCCGCATCGGACCTGGTGGTGGAGGTGCAGACTAACCCCGATCCGGCCAGGTGGGGATCCCTCGCGCTGAGCTTGCTGCCGTTCGCGCCGGTCGTGGACGGTTCGGTTCTTCCCGCGGCGCCACTGTCGGCATTCGCCGCCGGCCAGGGCAGCGATGTCCCGCTGCTGGTCGGTTCGAACCGCGACGAGGCGCGGCTATTCCTGGTCGCGGCGGCCACCATCGACCTGATCGACGAACCGACGCTCGCCGCCGTCGCGGGCGCGTACGGGCTGTCGCCGGACGACCTCGCCGTCTACCGGGCCAACCGGCCGGACGCCAGCCCGGGCGACCTGCTGGCCGCCGTGATCAGCGACTGGTTTTTCCGTGTCCCGGCCATCAGGGTCGCCGAAGCGCGGGCCTCGGCGGGGGCTTCCGGCACCTGGATGTACCGTTTCGACCGCCCGGAGCCGCCGGACAACCACCGGCTCGGAGCGTGCCACGGCGCCGAGATCCCGTTCGTGTTCGGCACCGTCGAGCTGGACGAACTGCGCCCCCGCCTGGGCGAGGCACCTGAGCAGGCCGTCGCGGACCAGGTCCACCAGGTGTGGGTGAACTTCATTACCCGCGGTGACCCAGGCTGGCCCGCCTATGATCCCGCCCGCCGGACCACCGCCCTGCTCACCGAGCGCATCGAGACCGCCGACGACCCGGCCGGCGACGAGCGGGCCCGCTGGGACGCCATCCGCTAGCGCCCGGCATGCGGGCCGGGGACTGAGGGCGAGGGCGGATGGGAGCAATGGAGTAGCGTCGGCAGGGTGAGTACTGCGGGAGAGTTCGTTCGCGATACCAAGTACCTCAACGGGCGGATCACGGCTGACGGGCGGGACGGCACGTTCCCGGTCGATGCCGGGCGGTACCGGCTCGTAGTGGCGCGGGGCTGCCCGTGGGCGAACCGCACGATGATCGTCCGGCGGCTGCTCGGCCTCGAGCCGGCGCTGTCCATGGGCATCTGCGGGCCCGAGCACGACTGGCGCAGCTGGACGTTCGATCTTGACCCCGGCGAAGTCGACCCGGTGCTCGGGGTCCATTTCCTGCGGGATGCATTCGAGAAAGCGGTACCCGGCTACGACCGGGGCGTCACCGTGCCGGCCGTCGTGGAGATCTCCTCGGGCGCGGTGGTAACCGCCGACTTCCGGCAGATCACGCTGGACATGGAACACGAGTGGACGCGGTACCACCGGCCGGGCGCGCCCGACCTGTACCCGGAGAAGCTACGGGACCAGATCGAGGAGATCAGCGACCTCGTCTACGAGGACCTGAACAACGGCGTGTACCGGTGCGGGTTCGCGACCACGCAGGCGGCCTATGAGGAGGCCTACGGCAAGCTGTTCGGCCGGCTCGACTGGCTGTCCGAACGGCTCGCCAACCGGCGTTACCTGGCGGGCGAGACGATCACCGAAGCGGACATCCGGCTCTGGCCCACGCTGGTCAGGTTTGACGCGGTTTACCACGGCCATTTCAAGTGCAACCGGAGCAAGCTCACGGAGATGCCGGTGCTCTGGGCTTACGCGCGCGACCTGTACCAGACGCCTGGCTTCGGCGACACGATCAACTTCACGCAGACCAAACAGCACTACTACCGGGTGCACACCAGCCTGAACCCGTCGCAGATCGTCCCGGCCGGACCCGACCTGTCCGGCTGGCTCGAGCCGCACCGGCGCGCGGAACTCGGCGGCCGGCCGTTCGGCGACGGGACGCCGCCAGGTCCGCCGCCCCCCGCGGAGCGGGTGACGGACGGACCGGGCGTTTAGGCCGCGCGAGCCGGCCGGGTACGGCGCGCGCAAGAGGCTCGGATCTGGCGCGGGTTCAACCTGAGCAGGCGGCGGGCGGGGTGAGCCGGACCACGCCGGCCTGATGGGACCGGTCATCGAGGTAAAGGGCGTAGGTGCGGCCACTGACGACGGTGACGCCGCCGAAGTACTCCAGTACGCCGCCGTCGGCCGGGATGGTGACGGTCTTCAGCACCTGCCCGGTCACCGGGTTCGCGCACTCCAGCGTGTGCGAACCGCCGATCCAGACGGTACCGCCGCTGTAGGAGGGGACGGAATCCAGACCTGCCCCCGGTCCCGGGCTGCGGCCGACCAGCCCGAGGAGACTTCCGTTCGGGGCGAACCTGACCGACTCGGTCATGCCCACTCCGGTGGTGCCCCAGACCCCCCCTGAGGTCGCGACCAGGTTCGCCAGCGAAGGAGGGAGGCCAGGAATCGCGGAAAGGCTTAGTTGTGCCCCGGTGGCCGGGTCGTAGACGAGCAGAACCCCGATCGTGCTGACGTAGAGCTTCGTTCCGTCGGGAGTGACCGCCACCGACCTCACCGGGCCGGCGCCTGCATCGCTGATCTGCCTGACCACCCGGTGGGTGCCCGGATCGACCACCACGACATCGCTGCCGGCGGCCACGTACAGGTAACCGCCGGAACCGGCGGTAAGCACCCCGCTGGCCGTGGTGGACACCTGGCCGCTGACCGGGATAATGACCGACGCCACCTGGGCCAGGGTCTTGGCGTTATAGCCGTGCAGCACAACGCTCGTACCGGCGTACGACGTCACCACCCACACCGTGTTCCCGCTGACAATGGGCAGGTTCGCGATCGGCGGGGTGAACGGCGTCTCGTTCACGACCGTCCCGTCCGCCGGATCGATCCGCACCAGGTAACCGGGGGCAATCGCGTACAGCGAGCCGTCGCCGCTGGTCAGCGAGTCCTGGTTGAACGTGTCGCGGGTAATCAGCGCTGCGCCCCATATCCCGCCGGCGACGCGCACGGGCGGCGAGCTCGGGCCCGGCGACGTCGGCCGCTGCGAGGGAGCCGGGGACGAGGCTGGGGACGAGGGGGACGCCGGGCCGGCGGACGAGGCCGGAGCGTGGTGTGAGGTCGCCAGGGT
>JALYVS010000379.1 GCA_030853115.1 Actinomycetota bacterium | reverse complement strand
CGGCCGCCCTGGGTGACGTCCACCTCGCCGCGGGCAGCCAGCCGCCCCGCGGCGGCCCGGACATCGTCCATGAGCGCTCGCCAGCCGTCCGGCCGCGCCGCCCGGGCCGCGTCCGACGGGCAGATGGACGCCTCGGCGGAACGCTGGCTGAGCAGCCGGAGGATCACCTGCTCCAGTCCCGCCGGTTCACGGTGCGCACTGGTCATGCTCGAATTATCTCCCTGTCGCGGATCAGGGACGGCCGGCGTGCGGGACGTCGACGCGGATGGCGAGGAGCCGGGCCTCGCGAGCTGCGCTGCGGGCGTGTTCGTCGAAGTCAGGGGCGGCGCAGGCGAACAGGGTGCGGCCGTCCTCGCCGCCGAGCATGCAGGCGAACACGCCGGACCCGACCGCGATCTGGTCGATGATCTCGCCGGACTCGCGGACCCGGATCAGGCGGCCGCCGAGGGCGTCGGCCACCCAGAGGGCACCCTCGGCATCGAGGCAGCAGCCGTCCGGAGCGACGGCGAGCTGGCCTAGGGCCGCTGAAAGGTCACGGTCGTTCGGCAGATCACCGAAGGTCGCCCAGGCCCGCCGGTTCGTCAGTCCGCCGTCGGGGGCGATGTCGAAGGCGGTGATCCGGTTGCCGAAGGTCTCGCCGACCAGCAGGACGTTGTCGTCGGTGATGACGCTGCCGTTGGGAAACCACAGCTCCTCGGCGACCGTAGTGACGGTGCCGTCCGGGTCGGCCCGCACGAGATCGGCCGGGGCGACGGAAGCGCCGTTCATCAGGTCGAACCCGAAGTTGCCGACGTAGGCGCGGCCGGCGGCATCGACGACCATGTCGTTGGCGTGGCCGCTCACGTGACCCGCGAGCTCGGCGTGGGTCACCAGGGTCCCGTCGGCCTCGCGGCGCAGCAGCCGCGCATCGCGCATCGAGACCACGAGCAGCCGTCCGTCGGGCAGCCAGCCTAGGCCCGAGGGCTGCCCGGGCACCTCGGCCTCGGTGCGCAGATCGCCGCCGTCGGCGGTCGCGGACAGCACCCGGTAGGTGTAGAAGTCGACGAACCAGATCCGGCCCTCGTGCCAGCGGGGGCACTCGAGGTACGTCAGGTCGGTCACGACGGTGGTGATCTCTCGGCTCATGATTCAGACCCTGGCCCCCGGAGCTCGCGCCGTCAACCACGTGCGAGTGCCACATGGGCCGGGTCGCTACGGCAGGGTGACGGCGATCTTCGCCTCGGGGCAATCGCTGGCCCGCCATGTGATGACACCAAGTGCAGATAGGCGTTACATTGAGCCGCATGGCACGCTGGCAACCGGACGCGCAGGGGCGGCTGCAGCTGGCCGCCTTCGAGCTGTTCCGCGAGCGCGGCTACGCCGAGGTGACCGTCGCCGAGATCGCCGACCGGGCGGGGCTGACCAAGCGCACCTTCTTCAACCACTTCCCCGACAAGCGCGAAGTCCTCTTCGCCGGCGCGCAGGACTTCGAAGCGGGCATCGTCAAGCAGCTGACCGACGCCCCCGATGACCTGGCCCCCATCGACGCGGCCGTCGCCGCGCTGACCCGCAGCAGCCTCGAGCTCGCCCAGTACAGCGACTACGCCCGCATCCGCCGGGACCTCATCGCCTCCTCACTCGAACTGCAAGAACGCGACCTGATCAAGATGACCTCGCTCGCCTTCGCCATCGCCGGGGCGCTACGTCAGCGGCACGTCCCGGCCAGGACCGCCACCGCGGCCGCCCAGGCGGCCGTGGCCGTCTTCAGCACCGCCTACGGCGACTGGGTCGACGACAGCGCCGCGGACTTCGGCGCCTTGATGCAGCGAGCACTCGCCGAATTCCGCCAGGCCGTGGGGAGCACGCGAGGTACCGGCAGCTAGAACGCGCGGGAAGCTCGTGCGGCAGGCGCGCAAGACGGCCAGGCGGTCCGGGTGGCGCTCGTCGACGACCGCGGACGCGAGGTCCCGCTCGACCAGGCCGAAACGCTGCACACGGCCGCCTACCCGGCGAGAGCGTGCGCGGGCTGACTCCTCGCCCCGTCAGCCGGGCGCGCTGATCGTGTGCACGATGCGCCCGATCCCGCCGATCTCGACCTCCACCACGTCGCCGGCAGCCAGGAAGGTGTTGCGCGGCAAGCCCACACCGGCGGGAGTGCCGGTGAGGATGAGGTCGCCGGGCTCGAGCATGACCAGGTCGCTGGCCGCCGATACCAGGCCGGCGATTCCCACCACGAGCTCGCCGATGAGCGTGTCCTGCTTCAGCTCGCCGTTCACCCACAGCCGCATCCGCTGGTCCTCGATGTCGGGTACCGCCCAGGCCGGCGCGATCCCCGGCCCGATCGGGCACGACCCGTCTTGTGCCTTCTGGCCGAGCCAGTCGTAGGCGAAGGCCGCGAAGACCGCGTTCGGCCGGCTGAACCGCCCGCGGGCGGACAGGTCGTCGGCCACGGTGTACCCCGCGACATGCGATCGCGCGTCTTCGGGTGCGATGTGCTTGCCGGGCCGGCCGATCACGATGGCCAGCTCGCCTTCCCAGTCGTAATCCGGGGCGTCGCCGCGGGGCAGCGGCACGGATGCGACCGGGCCGAGGATGGTGGTGGTCGGGGGCTTCATGAAGAAGAACGGCGGGGCGCTGGGATCAGGCCGTGCCGTGTTCATTTCCCGGGCGTGGGAGTAATAATTCGCGCCCGCGCACAGGACCTTGCGCGGAAACGTGACCGGAGCGACCAGCCGGGCATCCGGAACGGCCCGGAGTGCGTCTAGCTCCAGAGCACGCAGTTCTCCGCTCCATTCCTCCCACGAATCCAGCACCGCCAGCACGGTGTCCGGCCAGTCCCCGGGCAGCGCGCGGACCACGCCGTCGTGGCGCACTCCCGCCCGGACCGGGCCAGCGGCCCCGGCCGTGTATTGCACGAGCAGCAGCCCGGTCGTCATCGTCGCTACCTCCGTCGTCGGTAAGAGCCAGCCCGTCACGCCGGGCGGAATCCCAGTTCTGCCGAGAGCTGCCCGGCGGCAGCGCGAAGCGCATCGGCCAGGCCGCCCGTCTCGCCCTCGGCCAGCATGCGGGCCGGCATGGCGAGGCCGATCGCGAGCACCAGGCCCCGGTCGGGGCCGAATACGGGCGCGCCGAGCGCCGCCATCCCGTAGATCATCCGGTGCAGCGAGCTCGCGATCCCGTCGCGCCGCGTGGTGGCCAGGAGCTGCTCGAGCGCGGTGGCGCCGGGCGTGCGGGTCTCCTGCCGGGCCTGCTGGGCGGCCAGCACGCCGGCGGTCTGCGAGGCCGGAAGGTGCGCCAGGAACATCAAGCCGACGGCCGAGTCGAGCAGCGGCAGCACCGAACCGACCCGCACGGTGATCGGCAGCACGTGGGTGCCGGAATCCCAGCGGACGATGACCGGTCCGTCTTCGGTCCACACTGCCACGTTAGTGGTATGACCGGTCTGATCCCTCAGCCGTGAGGTGTGGGCCGCGGCGATGCTTTCGGCGTCCGTGCGGCGCAGCGCCTCCATGCCGAGGTGACGGGCGGCCGGTCCCAGGTCGTACTGGCCGGTGCGCGCGTCCTGCGACGCTAGGCCCACCCGGACCATGCTCACCAGGTAGCGGTGGACCTTGGCCGGGTGCATGGCGCAGTTGCGGGCCACCTCGGAAAGCGCCATCGGGCCGCGGCCGGCCTCGAGCGCACGCAGCACCTGCGCGCCGACCTCGATCGACTGGATGCCCTGCTGGGAGCTGTCGGCGGCTCGGCCGTCCGCGGACATTCAGGCCACGCTGTCGCTGACCCGGAGCACGGTATGGCCCACCGTGGTCCCCTTGATCATCGCGTCGTGCACCGCGGCCGCGGCCGCCAGCGCCTCCTCGTGCACCAGGCCGGGCGGCAGCCGGAACCCGTCGCGCACCAGATCCCAGAAGTCCAGCGTCGTGCGCGCGGTCGCGGTGCGCACGCCGAGCAGGGAGATGCTGCGGATGTACAGCGGCGCCGCCGGGACCTGGAGTACGGGCAGGACGGGCGTCCCGATCGCACCGGAGATCACGATGCGCGCGCCGTTTATCAAGGCGGGGAAGTAGCGGTCGAACACCTCGGGCGCCGCGACGTTGTCGATCACGGAGTCCGGGCCCGCTCCCTTCGCCGCTTCCCGGATGGCCTGCGTGAGATCCTCGCGCCCGGAATCGAGCACGGTCATGCCGAGACCGGGCGCAACCGCCGCGACCCTGCGGGTGAGCCCGGTGACGCGGGCGCCGAACCTGGACGCGAGAGCCGCCAGCACCGTGGCGAGGGCGCCCGTCACGCCGGTGATGAGCACCTCGCTGCCGGCGGTCACCGCCGCTACCCGCAGCTGAGTCAGCGCGATGGGACCGGTCGCGGCCAGCGCCGCCGCCTCGGACATGGCGATCCCGTCGGGCAGGACGTGCAGGCTGCCGGCGGCCACCCGGGTGAACTCGGCGTAAGAACCCCAGCGGTGGATACCCACCATCTCCAGCTGGGTGCATTCGTGCTCACGGCCCGAGCGGCAGGCGACGCACTCACCGCAGGTGTGCGTGTTCATCGCGGCGACCCGGGTGCCGGCCAGCGCCGGGTCCACGCCGTCGCCGACGGCCTCGACCACCCCGGCGAAGTCGCCGCCCAGCACGTGCGGCAACGTGATCTGCCGCGAGAAAGGATGCCGGCCGGAGCGGGCGGCGACATCGCGGGTGCGTGAAACCTCCACCGCCGCCACGCGAACCAGTGCTTCCCCCGCCCGCGGGGAGGGGACGGGCACGTCCTCGATCTGCAGCACACCGGGATCGCCGAACGCCCGCATGACCACCGCGCGCATCAGTGCGCCATCATCTCCGGATCGATCGGGCCCCACTTGTTGGCGGCCTCGGGTCCCAGGCCCCAGACCTGGGGCACCTGCGGCCAGTGCTCGTGCCACGGCCGGGGCTGGAACTGGCCGGTCGCCTCGTCGTAGATGATGTCGATCTCGGTGAAGAGCTCGACCAGGTTGCCGTCGGGGTCGTGGTGGTAGGTGAAGATGTTGTGGCCGGCGCCGTGACGGCCGGGTCCCCACTGCAGCCGGATGTCCCGGCTGGCCAGGTGATCCAGCGCGTCCTTCAGGTGCACGATGTCGCGCATCTCGAAGGCGACGTGGAACAGCCCGTGCTTGGAGGCGCTGCGCATCAGGTTGATGGCGTGGTGGTCGGCGTTGCAGCGCAGGAACGTGAAGAAGTCCCCGATGGTGTCGGACCACCGGAAGCCGAGCACATCGGTGTAGAAGCTCTGCGCGCCTTCGAGGTCCGCCACGTACGACGCGATATGGCCAAGCTTGGTCGGCCTGGTGCCCAGCGTGGTCGGCACCCCGCCTGCCCCGCCTGCCCCGCCGGCCCCGCCGGTCCCCTGGCCCTGGTAGAGGTAGATCGGCGTCGCCGTTTCGGGCTCCGGGAGGGTCAGGGCAGCGCGGATCGCGGGCTGCGGGTCCGAGCGCAGCTGGGCGTCGACGCCCAGCTTCTTGAGCTCACGCTGGACATCGGTGAGCGACCCGGCTACCTCGAAGCCGATCGCGGCACGGCCGTCGCGCTCGCCCTGCTGGACGATCACGCAGTGATGGTCGACACCTGTGGTGAGGTACGTGGCGGATCCGGACCGCTCGGTGACCACCAGGCCGAGCGCGTCCTGGTAGTAATGCACGAGCCGGTCCGGATCGGGGGTGCGGACTTCGTAGAACCCGGGCCGGGTGACGGGCGCCGGGGCGCGGTTATCCGAGCTTGCCGTCATGCGCCTACTCCTCGCGCTAAAGAAGAGCGGTACCACCACAGCGGGCGCGGCTTACGCGTCGCGCCCGTTCCCCGCTCCTGCTGTCGTCAGACCAACCGTAACGCATTTCTCAATCCGTAATCAGGGGTTGAGTCATGATCATGGCCAGAAACGGGCAAATAGTGCCCAAAACTGGCCACGATCATGTCCGGTCAGTGTGGGCGGGCTGGGTGCGGGAGGGCTGGATGCGGGCGGG
>JALYVS010000065.1 GCA_030853115.1 Actinomycetota bacterium | reverse complement strand
GCTCGCCATCGTCACCGCGCGAGCCGACGGGGCCAGCGCCTGGTACGTGCGTTCGCTCGCAACCGCGGCCGCCCGGGCCGGCCTGGGCTGCGACGTCATCGACCTGATCGAGGATATCGCGGGCCATCCAGAAACCGCCGCGGCCAGGATCCGGACCGTCCTCACCGAGCTGAACACGCTGGCATCCGTGCACGGGATCATCATGCAGACACCGCTGCCCGCGGGCGCACGGCTGCCCGAGCTGGCGGAGGCCATCGACCCAGGCAAGGATGTCGACGGCGCGAATCCCACCTCGTTGGGCCGCATCATGACCGGGCGGCCGGCCTTCGCACCGGCCACGGCCGAGGCCGTGCTCAGGCTGCTCGACCACCATCAGGTCGCACTAGCCGGGCGGCACGCGGTGGTAGTGGGCCGTTCGGCGGTGGTCGGCAAGCCGCTGGCCCACCTGCTGCTCGACCGGGACGCGACCGTGACCATCTGCCATTCCCGGACCCGGAACCTGGCCGCCATGACCGTGCAGGCCGACATCCTGGTGGTGGCGGCAGGCCGCGCCGGGCTGATCGGCCCCGGACACGTCGCCTCGGGCGCCACGGTGATCGACGTCGGCACCACCGCCACGCCTGATGGCGGGCTGGTCGGCGACGTCGACCCGCGGGTCGCGCAGGTCGCCGAAGCGCTGAGCCCGGTACCCGGCGGCGTCGGGCCGGTCACCACGGCACTACTGCTGCGGCATGTGACCGAAGCGGCGGCGTACCTCAGCTAGCGTCCCCAGGGCGGCCGATTCAGGCGCCGGCCATGCTGCGGTAGACGGCGAGCAGCGCTGCCTTCTGGTCGTCACTGAGTCGCGGGTCCGCGAGGATGGCGTCCTCAGTCAGCGGGATCTTGGGCGCTGCGCTGGCCTGGGCGGGGCTGGCCGGGGCGGGGCCGGCTTGGGCGGGGTCGGTGCCGGCGATGGCGTCGATCAAGCCGGCCTGGGCCATCAGCGACTCCGCTGAGAGGTTGAGCGCGTCCGAGATCGCCTTCAGAACGCGCACCGAGGGCTGGTGCAGGCCGCGCTCGACCTGGCTGAGGTAGGGATTGGACAAGCTGGTCAGCTGCGCGAGCTGGCGGAGCGACAGATTAGCCTTCGTCCGCTGCTCCTTGATGAAGGCACCGAGCGCCTCGCGCTGGGTGTCCCACACGTCTGTCATGGCCTACCTCCTATCGCAAACTATAGAACGCGGCAGCCCCGGAATACCGGAGCTGCCGCGTACATAATCTTGCCCGGCGGGCGGGCGGGCGTTCGCGTCGGACTGCCTTACCTGGTGGTGGCGGACTTCGGCGCGCTCTTCTCCTCGCCCGGCAGCAGCGGGCTCGTGACATCGAGCACCTGGTCGGCGAACTTCCGCTGGTTGGTGAGCATCTGCTCGGCGAACTCGTAGCCACGGGCCACGACGTCGTGCGGCTTGGGCAGCTGGTCGGCGCCCGGAATGCTCATGGCGGGAATCGAGGGGGCGATGGACTGGACGGTTTCGACCCAGGTCTTGAGCGCGTCGAGCGCCATGTCCTGGCTCTGGCGGATGGTGCTCAGGATCTGGTCCTGCAGGTCGCTGGTGACGTTACTAGCCATGATGGGCCTCCCGGTAATGTTCTACCGCTAACTATATCTAGCATGGTTGAAATGTCAAGCGCGTGCTTGGTACAGGCAGCAGGCGGTACGGTGCGGCTCGGGCGGGAGGCTCGGGCGGCAGAGACGGCTGGTGCGGACGAGGGCGGGGTCAGGTTTCCTCGGCGGCGTCGGCGAGCAGGGGGGAGCGCGCCAGGGTGACCACAGCCACGGCCAGCAGGGCGGCCACGGCGACCTCGGGGGCAATGTACCAGCCGCCGCGGACGTTCTCGTGGAAGGCGAACACGCCCCACAGGACTGAGATCACCGGATCGGCTAGGGTCAGGCCGGGCTGGGCGGCGATCAGGCCGCCGGCGTTCAGTGCGGACTGGACCAGGAACATGCCGACCAGGCCAGCCGCGACCACGGCGTAGATCTCCCAGCTGGTGAACAACGTCCCGAGCCCGGCGGAGAAGGTCTTGGTCATGCCCTTCATCAGCGCCGCGGTCAGGCCGAACGCGGCGCCGGCCGCAGTGCCGAGGAGCGCGGCCCGGATGGCGCTGCTCGAGCCGCGGGTTGATTCGCGGCGGCCGAACAGGACCAGCGTCCCGACCAAGGCCAGGTTCACGCTGATGCGAACGCCCAGCCGTACCAGGGCACATGCCCGTTGCGCCCGGCCGACGGCGCGAGCAGGAACAGCAGCGCGCCCAGGCTGAGCGTCATCGCCACCGCGGCGCCCCATTCGCGGCGGTGCAGGCTCTTGCCGAAGATCCGGGCGGCGAGAATCAGCGTCAGCGGCAACTCCAGCACCAGGATCGGCTCGACGGTGGCGAGTTCGCCGAAGCCCAGGGCCGTAGCCTGGAGCACGAACCCGATGCAGATCGCCAGGATGCCGCCGAACCACACCGGCTCATGCAGCAGGCTCCAGATCAACCGCCAGCTGAGGTTCTGGCTGCGCGGCACGTCACGGTTGGCTTTGCGCTGCAGCACCGAAGAGGTCGCGTTGCCAAACGCGGCCAGCACCGCGAGCACGAAGCTCAGCATGAAATCCCTCCCCGTCAGCCCGCCCCATTGGCCCGGCCCCGCGCTACCCCGACCGGGGAGGCCGACACCTCACGGGAGTACTTGAGTTAGCAGGCGATGACCGCATTACTTCCCGCGATCCGCGGTACCGGGCGCTGGCCCGAAGCAGAAAGCCAGGTGTCCCGGGTCGATGTCACCGGCCCCGCTACCGGATCGAGATGTTGATTCTGCGGACTGATGATGCCACGGCGTAGTTTTGGGGTACCTAACGGCTAGCGAGGCGCTACGACGTTGCCTCGGACTGGGAGGTCGACGATGCGCCGCTTGTGGATGTCCTTGCTGCTTGTGCCCCTGATAGCAATAGCCGTGCCGACCGCCGCGCTGGCGGCGACCTCAACGCCCGCCGCGACCACACGCATCCTGCAACCGGGGATGAAGGGCGCGGCGATCAAGGCGCTGCAGCAACGGCTCGCCGCGCTGAAGTACTACCCGGGATCGATCGACGGCCATTTCGGCGCCAACACCCTGGAGGCGGTCTGGGCCTTCGAGGAAGTGCAGGGCTTGCCCGGCAAGGACTATGTGACCTCCGCGATGCAGCGAGCGCTGGCTCACCCGCGCGCCCCGAAGGTGCTGGACCGCCGGGCCGGCGCCAACCGGATCGAGGTCAACCTGGCCATCGAGGTGCTCGTCCTGTACCGCGACAACAAGATCCAGCTGATCAGCCACGTCTCCTCCGGCGGCGGTTACTACTACTGCTCCCCCGGCGGCGGCTGCGGTTACGCCGTCACCCCGACCGGCAACTTCAAGACCCTCCTCTACCTGCCCGGGTGGGTCCAGGTTCCGCTTGGCGAGATGTACGCCCCGGTGTTCTTCATCGGCACCTCGTTCGCGATCCACGGCGAAACCTACGTGCCGCTGGCGCCCGTCTCCCACGGCTGCATCCGGATCCCGATGGACATCGCGGCGTTTTTCCACAAGCTGGTGCACATCCCCGGTGAGGCCGTTATCGTCCGCGGCTAAGCCCGGCGGTAAGGAACGACCGGCACGGCAAGGTCTGAGCACCGGGCGGGCCGTTGGTTCTCCCGCCCCTCGCGGGCCTGGGGTTACCCGGCGCGGGCGGGTGGGCTGTGGCTGCGCAGGGTTTTGGTCTTGTCCCGGTTCCAGGCTGAGGTGGTGCCGTCAGGGTGGCGGCCCAGGGTCCAGCCCATCTGGTGGATCATGACGTGGTGGTGGAAGAAGCAGATCAAGATGCAGTTCTCCAGGCTGGTGCCCACGTTCCAGTGCACGCCGACCGCCCGGGCCCAGCCCGGCGGCGGGGTCGCGCTCGACGCCCAGGCCGGCCCCGCAGCGGTACGGCAACTGGCCGACGACGCCGGCTTCAGCCGGTTCCGGCGGGTCACCCAGACCCCGGTCAACGTCGTCCTCGAGCTCCGGCCATAACGGGGGCTCGGTGCGAAGGAGGCCGGCGGGATCGCAGCCGCAGCGGCCGGAAGTAACCCGGTGAGTTGGTACGGTCGGCACTTGACCGGCTTTAAGGGAGAAGAAAAGACATCAAGTTCTGTACGCCGGGGCTTCGGTCGCCAGGACCCCGGCGCAGGATCCGCGTAACCACTCACACGTTTCTGTCGTCAATCAGGAGGCCGCTATGCCCGAGTTCCCGCCGATCGCCCACCTCGCTGTGACAGTGACTGACCTTGAGCGGAGCACGCGCTGGTACCGTACGCTGCTGGCCGCCGAGCCCGTTCTTGATGAGGACGAGCAGATCGGGGGCTTTCACCACACCGTGTTCGCGCTCGGTGGCGGGCAGTTGTTCGGCCTGCATACCCATCCCGATGCCGCGGGTGACGGATTCGACGAGCATCGCACCGGCCTAGATCATGTCGCCTTCGCCTGCCGTGACCGCAGTGAGCTGCAGACGTGGGTTGCGCGCCTGGATGAGCTGGACATCGCACATGGCGGGATCGTGGACGCCCACTACGGTTCCGGGGTCTCCTTCCGCGACCCAGACGGGATCGCGCTGGAGTTCTTCGCGCCGCCTGCCTGACCCCGCGACCTGGCGGCCGGCCGCACCTGGACCTGGTCAGCCGCCGGCATCGACCGTCACGGCTACGGGCTATTCACCTCGTAATAAGTCGTTTGACCTATAGTCAGCTGGCTTGGGAGCGTGTTGGCTATGGACAGGACTCCTTCCACGGTCATGACGACGCTTGGTGCGCTCCGGGGCGCCTGGGACGGCGATCTCGTGGTGTTCCGCGGCATCCCGTACGCCGAGCCGCCGGTCGGCGCGCTGCACCTGCAAGCCCCCGTCCCTGTACGTCCCTGGGACGGCGTCCGCGACGCAACGACGTTCGGGCCACCGCCACCGCAGGCCGCCCCGTGGGGCTCGGACACGGCCGACGACCCCAACTGGTTAACGCTCACCGTCTGGACGCCCGACCCGGGCGCGGGCGGCTTGCCAGTTCTGGTGTGGATCCACGGCGGCGCCTATGTCGTGGGCCACTCCGGCGACCCGCTCTTCGACGCCGCCGCGCTCGCCCGCCGGGGCCTGGTCGTCGTCTCGCCGAACTACCGCCTGGGCGTCGAGGGCTTCGTCGAGGCCGACGGTGCACCGAGCAACCGCGGGCTGCTGGACCAGCTGGCCGCGTTGCGCTGGGTCCAGGAGAACGCCGCGGCGTTCGGCGGCGACCCAGGGCGCGTCACCGTGGCCGGGGAGTCGGCGGGCGGCGGCTCGGTCGCGGCGCTGACCGCCGCACGGCCGGCGAAAGACCTGTTCACGAGGGTGATCGCGGCGAGCCCGCCGGCCGGGTTCCAGACCAGGGAGCTCGCGGCGCAGCTGGGCCGGGCGTTCCGCGACCGCGTCACGGCCGGCCGGCTGGCAGACGTCGCACCGGCAGAGCTCGCCGAGGCGTATAGCGTGTTCAGCGCCGAACTGCCCCGGCTGCCGGAGGGCTGGGGGTTGGCCGGGCGGCTGGTCTCGCTCGGGCCGGTCGTCGACGGCGAGCTGGTCGAGGACGTGCCATGGCGGGCGCTCGCGGACGGCCGGGCCCGCGACCTCGACCTGTTGGTGACGCACACCCGCGACGAGGCGCGCCTGTTCGTCTCGGTCAACCAGCAACTCGACGTCGGGCCGCGCGCCGACCTTAGCGCGCTGGCGGCGTCGTCCATCGTCGACGGGTACCGCCGACCTGGCCGGACGCCGCCCCTGACCGCCTTTACGAGACGCTCTACTCCGATGTGCTAGTGCGGATGCCAGCGGTTCACCTGGCCGAGGCGCACGCGAGCTCTGGCGGCCGGACGTTCATGGGCGAGGTGACGGTCGAGTCGCCGACGCTCGGCGCCTGCCGCGGCATCGACGTCCCGCTGGTGTTCGGTACGTACGACACGGCGCCAGCCAGGATGCTGCTGGGTGGTACGCCGTCCGACGCGATCCGCATGGCCGGCGACGTGCTACGTCAAATGTGGACGGACTTCGCCCTCCACGGTGACCCCGGCTGGCCCGCGTTCACCGGCGCGGGCGGCCCGACGCGCCTCATCGGCACGAACAACCCCGAGGTCGTCCCGTACCCGGAGCAGCGTTCGCGGGCGCTGTGGTCGGTTGACGACCTAGGGCCATTCCAACCGGAGGCGTGAGCCGGTCAGGGATTCGGCTGGCTAGAGCGCCGTCTAGGGCTAGGTATCTGCGCCAAGCAACGCCACATCCGCTAGCTTGAAGCCCTCGGAGCCAATCGGACCCGGTTCCAGCCAGCTTCGAAACCGCCGAGCACGACGCCGTTCCACCACGCGTGCGTGGGGCCAATGGCACGCGGCGAGACCGCGGCTTCGGTGCTCAGCTCACCAGCATCGCGCTCACTGGCTCGGTCACGAGTAGAAAGGGTAAGTGAGGATGGCCCCCAAAGTGCGCCCGCTTGGCTCGGCCTACATCGCGCTGGCCGCGCTGGTGTGGTCTCTCGCTGGGATCCTGCAGCGCCAGCTGCACATGAACCTGGCTTCGCAGCTCGCCGGGCGCGCGGCGTTCGCGTTGCTCGCCATCCTCGTGTTCGTGGCGATCGCCGAGCGGGGCCAGGTGCTCCGGGCTTTCCGCGCTATCGGCCGGTGGGGGCTGGTGGTCGCGGTGCTCGTGGCGGTCGCGTCCGGCTCGTTCATCACCGCCCTCAACGACACCTCGGTCGCGAACGTCTTGGTGATCCAGGCCCTGGTCCCGCTCGCCGCCGCGTTCCTCGGCCGGCTCGCGGGCGACCCGGTGCGCCCCAGAACCTGGATGGCGATGGGCGTCGCGGTCGCGGGTTTTACGGTGATGGCCGGTGCTCCCGCCCGTCCGGGGCTTTGGGGCACAGTGTTCTCCCTGATCACGATGCTGACGTTCGCCGCCACGATCGTCGTCGCCCGGCACAGGTCCGACGTGTCGATGGCCCCGGCGACGTGCCTGTCACAGGTTCTCGTGCTGGCCGCGTTCGCCCCATTCGCCCACGTCAGTGAGATGGGCGGAGCCAACGTGGGCTGGCTGGCCCTGCTGGGCATCGTCCAGATGGGCCTGGGCCTGTTCTTCCTCTCACTAGGCGCGCGGCTTCTCCCCGCAGCCGACGTGGCCCTGATCTCCCAGCTGGAAAACGTCCTGGGGCCGGTATGGGTCTGGCTGGCCGGCATCGAGCGTCCGTCCGCCGCTACGATCGCGGGCGGGATCATCGTCATCTGCGCCGTCGTCTTTCAGGTCACTCAGGGCACGGAACGATCCGCCTTGGCTCCGCCCGATGCGGTCGGCTGCGAGTCGCTGCCCTATGAGCCGGCCCCGTGCCCAACAGGAGAATTAAGGACAACGTCACCCGATATCTGGTCGGCAACCTGCAAACTGAAGTCTCTTCATTACCCGCGGGATGCTGAGGGGTCCAGCGCGCGTCCCGTGTCTCTAACGAGTACCCGGGCCGTTCGGACTTCAAAGGTGTTCTTCATCGGCACCTCGTTCGCGATCCACGGCGAAACCTACGTGCCGCTGGCGCCCGGCGGTGCGGAACGGCCGGCACGGCAAGGTCTGAGCACCGCGCGGGCCGTTGGTTCTCCCGCCCCTCGCGGGCCTGGGGTTACCCAGCGCGGGCGGGTGGGCTGTGGCTGCGCAGGGTTTTGGTTTTGTCCCGGTTCCAGGCTGAGGTGGTGCCGTCAGGGTGGCGGGCCAGGGTCCAGCCCATCTGGTGGATCATGACGTGGTGGTGGAAGAAGCAGATCAAGATGCAGTTCTCCAGGCTGGTGACCCCACCGCGGGCTTTGTGCTTGATGTGGTGCACTTCGCACGCCGATGCGCCCTGGTGACAGCCGCCGGGCCACTGGCAGAAACGGTCCCGGACGCGGACCGCGTGGCGGATCGAGGCCGGGATGTCCTCGCTGTAGCCGATGTCGAGCGGCAGGCTGGGCCCGGCCAGCCGCGCGCCGAGCTGCCCGCGGCGCAGGAAGGCCGCCAGCCCCCCGGGGCCTGAGAGCAGCGCCACGGCCTTGCCGATGACGGCCCGCTCGAGGGCTTCGCGGCTGAGCAAGCCCGGCGGGACCCGCGGAGCCGGTACTGGGGTACCCGGGCCCGCCGGGCCGTTAGCGCCGGAGGCGGGGGTGCCGTTAGCGCCGGAGGCGGGGGTGCCGTCGCGGTAGCGGGCTAGCTGGACGCAGAGCCGGACCAGCTCTTCCAGGACCTCGGGGTTCACCTCGCCGGTAACCACCGGGGTCCAGGACGCATCGCAGGAGAATGCGTCCGCGTCCTCGCCCTCCAGCCACGCGGCGCCGTCGCTGCCGGCCACCGAGGCCGCGGCCCGGTGCGCCGCCCACCGGGCCTGGGCCCGCTCGGTCCACTCGTGCTGGAGCCTGGAATCGGCATCCAGCTCGATCAGGTCGGACAGGGAGATATGCGCCCAGACCTTCGAGGGCTGGCCGGCCCGCGCGGGCAGCAGGCCCGCGGCGACCAGCCGGCGCATAGATTCCTCCAGAGCGTCGTGGTATCGCTGCTCATGACTGCGGGTATCTTCGGCGCCGCGGGGAGCGGACAGCGCGTCCAGCACAGTGCTCAGGACCGCGGCGCATTCCGGGGTCAGGTCCCCGGACAGGACCCCGGCGCCCCCGAACGTGGCCTGCAGCCGGACCGCCCGGTCCTCGAAGATCTTCCCCGGATCATCATCACCAGAATCGGGCTGGGCGCGGGACTGCATCTCCGCGGCCAGCATGGCCAGGTCCCGCAGGTCCATCCCCCTCAGCGCGGCACCGGCCAAAATGTCATCGGCATCATTCCGGCAGCCCTCCGGGAGCTTATCGGTCCACCCGCACACGGTCCGGGCGTAGGACTCCGTGATCTCCCCCGCGGCCAGCGCGGCCGCGATCCGGGGATGAGCCCGGGACCGGCGGGCCCACGCGACATGACCGGCGGCGGCACCTTTGGTGATCCGGGTCTTGTGAATCAGCCAGGCCCGGGGACTGTAGTCAGCGTCCTCGATATAACCCTTCCCGGTGGTGAACCCGCCCAGGATCGAGGCCCGGGCGGCGGTGCTGACCGCGTCGGCTCGTTCCAGGGACTGCAGGCACCGGGCTTGGGTTTCGACGGCCAGCTGGGTGGGGTCGGCGGCCGCTAGGTAGCCCAGCGCGGATTCCAGCATCTGTAGGGCCTGGGCAGCGTTTGTGACGGTGGGGGCGGCGCTCATGGGGTCATCACCTCCTTCCCGGATACTCGTGGTGCGGGAATTACCAACTGAGTTCGCTCTTATTGCTAATGCTTAATTAATACTCAGCTTCTTGTTCGATTATAATGGACAGTACCGACATTTCTCGGTACGCCGGGCTCGCCAGGGGTGCGTAAATTCGTGGCGGTTCTCGATCACTAGGAGGGGTCGTGCCGACGCCGTCTCTCGTGGGCACGCACCTAGCCGTAATGCGGTTGCGGCCCGGCGCCGGCCGCCGGAAGCTAGCCGTCATGGCCATGCAGGCCGACGATCTTCCCATTGACGCCGCCGTGGTGCGCGACCTGGCCGGCACGCAGTTTCCCCAGTGGCGGGGCCTGCCCGTCCGCCGCGTCGCCTCCTCCGGCACGGTCAACGCCATCTTCCGGCTCGGTGACCGGCTCGCCGCGCGGTTCCTCTTGCAGGACGCCGACCCCGCCACGACCCGCCGGGAACTGGAGTCCGAGGCGGCGGCGACCTGGCGGAGTTCATCGCCGCGGTCAGGGAGATCGGCGCCCGGGCCGGACGTTCGCCGGCCCAGGCGCGGCGGTGACCTGGAAGACCACGACGACTGGATGCGCACCTGCCTCAGGCGAAGCGAGGGACTCCTCGACGTCCGGCGCCTGACCGGGATGTGGGCCGCGTTCAGGGAACTGCCCCGCGAGGCCCCCGACGTGATGAGTCACGGCGGCCTGACCCCGGGCAATGTCCTGACGGCCGGCGGACGCCTGGCCGGAGTTCCCGACGTCGGGTGCCGCAGACCCCGCCCGGGACCTCATCAGCGCATGGAACCTGCTCGAGGCCGGGCCCCGCCAGGTGCTCCGCACCGCACTGAGCCCGCACAATGAGTGACTAACTAGGCGGGGGGTAATTCCGCGGCGGATCCGGCGGCGGAGACGGGTTGCGGAGCGGGCACCGTTTTGTGCATCACGGCCAGGGAACGGGAGAGCTCGATGCAGCCGATGGCGACCGCGATGACGGCGAGGATCTCGATGACGAGCAGCCAGCCGCCGGTCCGCACGTTCTCGTTGAAGACCGTTACCCCGTAGGAGGCGCTGATCAGCGCGTCGCCGAGGGTGAGCGGCGGCTGGACGGCGACCAGCGAACCGGCCTGCAGGCCGTTCTGCAGCAGGAACAGCGCACCGACCCCGGCAACGGCGGTGGCGTACAGCTCCCAGGAGGTAAGAAACGGCACGATGCCGTGCGACAGGGCCGACACCGCGCTCTTCATCAACGTCGCGGTCAGCGCGTAACCGCAGGCGGCGGCGAGGCCGAGCGCGGCCGCCCGGGTGTTTCCCTTGGCCCGCACGCCGATGGTGATCACGATCGCCTCGAAGCAGCCGGTGACGATCAGCGTGGGCACCCACACCTTGAGGGGGGCGTGCGTCGTCCCGCCCGACGGTGCCGCGGCGGCCAGCCCCGCACCTAGGCTGACCGTGACCAGGCCTACGGCCCACCAGGTCAGCGCGGGCAGCTTGCGGTGCGCCAGCCTGACCGCCACCAGCAAGGTGAACGGCAACTCGATAATGAAGATGGGCTGAACCAGGGCGACGGGACCGGTGTCCAGCGCGATAGCCTGGCTCACCGCGGCCAAGGCCACCATGCCGATGCCGACCAGCCACACCTTGCGCCTGATCAGGTAGCTGAACAAGGACAGGCGCAGCGCATGGGAGGCCGGCGCGGTCGAGGCAGCCATCCGCTGCAGGACCGATGCCGTGCCATTGCACAGCGCCGTCAGCAGCGCAAACAAAACCGACACCACCGCGGCATCCTAGCGGTATTAGCCGCAGGTTGAAAACCGCGCCGCCGGGGACTACAGAGCTAACTAGGGGGCACGGCGTCGGGTTCAGGGCGCTGGGACGCGGAAGATGCGCATCTGCAGGGCTAGCGTGGCGTAGTAGCCAACCAGGGTGGACAGCTCGACCAGCGCTTCCTCGTCCAGGGCGGCGAGCGCGGCGGCGTACTCTTGATCATCCAGGTCGGCCGGGACCCGCGAACTGGTCAGGGCGCGGGCGGTGGAGTAGGCGACCTGCTCGGTGTCGTCGGCGAACTTGGGGTCGCCGCCGGTCCGCAGGGCCTCGATCTCCGGCTCGGTGAGGCCGGCCTCGCGTCCGATCGGCTCGTGCGCGGCCCGCTCGTAGCCGCAGTCCCAGGTCTGCGCCACCACCAGGATCGCCATCTCGCGGATCCGGGGCGTCAGCGTGGTCCGGAACCTGATGGCCGCGCCGAGCTCCTGCAGCGCGTGGCCGACGCCCGGCGCGTACAGCATCGCGTTGAACGGGCCGGCCAGGCCGCCGGTCCCGTCGGAAAGCTGGATCGCGCGCGGGCCCTGCCCGCGTGGCTCGGACAAGATCGCCCGGTACAGGTCGACCTGATCGGCGGTCATCTCTTCGGACGACAGGACGGCAAGACGCATCGGCACTCCTCAACCGCGGGTCCGGGCCCGGGCCCGGACCGCATGAACGACATGGCGGCGACTGCCACCGAGGAATGCGTTCATCCCTGGTATCTGCCCACCTGACCCAGAGCATGCACCGGGGCCGTTCGGAATAATGCCAGAAATGACCGCCCGGCGCACGGAGGCGCCGGGCGGTCTCAGGCGGGTTCAGGCGGCGCTGCTCCGGCGGCGGGCTAGGGTGTCCACGGTGACGGCGGCGAGCAGGACCGCCGCGGTCCAGATGTACTGAGGCGCGGCGCCTAGACCGAGCAGTTCCAGGCCGTTGTAGATAACGGCGACGACGAGGCCGCCGAGCACCGCGCCCAGCATCTTGCCGCGGCCGCCGAACAGGCTGGTGCCGCCGATGACGGCCGCGCCGACGGCGAACAGGACGTTCTGGCCGCCCGGGACCCCGGTGGAGACCGAGCCGAGGTAGGAGGTGTAAATGATGCCCATGATGCCCGCGGTCAGCCCAGCCAGCGTGAACGCGAGGATCCGAACCCGGCTCAGGCTGATTCCGGCCCGCCTGGCCGCCTCGGCGTTGCCGCCGATGGCGTAGATGTACCGGCCGAACCGGGTGCGGCCGAGCAGGAAGGTCCAGACGACGACCACCACCAGGACCACCAGCACCACCCACGGCACGCCACGCACCACGGTGAGGCCGACGCCGCGGTTGGTGTTGCCGATCAGCACCACCACCACGCCCGCGATCGCTATCGCGGCGATCTTCAGCAAGGTGACGCTCAGCGGAGGCGCGGTGAGATTGCTCGCCCGCCTGCGGCTGTCGCGCACCAGGAACAGCGCACCGGTCAGCGCCACGGCCACCACCATGACGATCCAGCTGGCCACCGGGCTCAGGGCGCCGGCGTAGATGTTGATCAGGACGTTGTTGTACAGCCGGATGCTGCCGCCACCGTTGGGGGCGGCCGCGTCCATAACCTCAAGCAGGAGGCCCAGCGCCAGCAGCTGACCGGCCAGCGTGACCACGAAGGACGGCAACCGGAGCCGGGTGACGATCAGGCCCTGGAGTCCGCTGAAGATCGCGGGGACGGCCAGGCCGACCAGCACCGCCAGCGGCCACGGGGCGGGATTCGGCGGCAGCAGCAGCCAGCACGTGAACGTCGCGCCGACCGCGGAGGTGTAGCCAATCGACAGGTCGATCTCACCAAGGAGCAGGACGAACACCTCGGCCATGCCCAGCATCATGATGAAGGCCGCCTGCCCGATCAGGTTGACCAGGTTGCCGGCGGACAGGAACAGGGGACTGCGGACCTGGAAATAAATGACGATGGCGACTAGGCCGAGGATGACCGGCAGGGCGCCGCTTTCACCGTTTCGAACGCGGGAAATCCAGATCTTGACGTACTCGCCCAGCGAGTTCGCGATGACCTCAGGGGCGGTGAGGGCGGCCTCGGAGGAGATCTCGTCGGGCTCGGTGGCCTCGGGTGGCGGCCCTTGGACGTCAGTGGTCACTGGAGCTCCCTGCTGAGGGCTCGGCCGACGTACCGGCGAGGCGCTTGGAGGTACCGGTGGTCATGAGGTCGACGATGGACTCGGCGTCGTACTGCGACGCGGGCCCGACGGCGACCAGGCGGCCTAGCCGCAGCACGGCGATCCGGTCCGCGACGGACTGGACGTCGTTCAGGTTGTGCGAGATGACGATCACCGCGATGTTCTGGCTCTTCAGCCGCTTGATCAGGTCGAGGACGACGCGGGTCTGGGTCACCCCGAGGGCCGCGGTCGGCTCGTCCAGGATGACCAGCTTAGCCTCGCGCATGACGGCGCGGGCAACCGCGACCGCCTGCCGCTGGCCGCCGGACAGCGAGCCTACGGGCTGGCGGACCGAGCGGACCGTGACCACCGACAGGTCGGCCAGCGTCTGCCGGGCGGCTTTCTCCATCCCGATCTCGTCCAGCTGAAAGTGCTTGAGCTCCTCACGGCCGAGGAACATGTTCGCCACGATGTCCAGGTTGTCGCACAGCGCGAGGTCCTGGTAGACGGTGGCGATGCCGAGGTCGGTGGCCGCCTTCGGTGAGTGCAGGTTAACCTGGCGGCCCTGCCAGATGATCTGACCAGCATCCTGCTGGTAGATGCCGGAGATCGTCTTGATCAGGGTGCTCTTGCCCGCGCCGTTGTCACCGACAACCGCCGTCACCAGGCCCGGCGGGATGTCCAGGGTGATGTGGGTCAGCACCCGCACCGGGCCGAAGCTCTTGCCGACATCGACCAGGCGCAGCAGCGGCGTGCCGCCGTCGCCGGGGGGCGGACCGGTGCTGGCCTGCGCGGCGGGGTCCTGCATGTCCTGCGGGGTGTTCATGGCGGATGCCCCGTCCGTGGCGTAGGTCGCGTGGGAGTCGGGCGAGGACGCCCGGCCCGCGTTTGCGGGCCGGGCGCCTTCCGCGCTCGGTGTGGTCACCGGGCGCGCCTGCTGATCTTCACGGTCATTACGAGATTCCGGCGGCCTTGCAGGCGGCGGCGTACTGGCCGACGCACAGCTGCGAGGCCTTTACGAAGTTATCCGCGATGACCGTCGACTGCATGTTCGTCGTGGTGACCCACTCCGGCGTACCCAGCACCGACGGCACCGAGACGTTTTCCTTCGTGTCCATGACCGAGCCGTTCACCAGGCTGGCCGGCGCGGTCTGGCCCGCGCGCAGGTACATGGCCAGCGCGACGGCCGCCTGGGCCTCGATGTAGATCGGCTTGTAGACGGTGCCGCACTGGTAGCCGGACAGGATGTTCTGCAGGCCGATCAGGGTCGCGTCCTGCCCGGTGACCGGGAAGGTCTTGGCCTTGACGCCCACCCGCTGCAGGTAGGTGATGATCGGCGCGGCGTTCTCATCGTTCGGCGTGACCACGGAGTTGATGTTCTTGTGCGCCGTGAACGCCTGCTGGAATTCGCTCTCCGCGACCGTCGGGGTCCAGGTCCCGGCGGGCTCGCCGACCTTCACGTACTTGCCGCCGGAGAACAGGGGGTTGAGCACCCCGAGGTACCCCTGGGCGAACAGGGTGGCGTTGTTGTCGGTCGGGTCGCCCTTCATCACCAGCACCTGCGGCTTGGCGACGTGCCAGGCGGTGGCGCAAGCCTGGAAGCCCTGGCCGATCTTGGTGCCGACGAGGACGTTGTCGAAGCTGACGTAGTCCGTGCGGCTGCCGCCCACGGTAAGCCGGTCATAGTCGATGACCTTAGCCCCGTGCGCCTTAGCGTAGGACTCGATCTGGGCCCCGACGCCGGGGGTGAACGGGTCCATGATCAGGATGCTGGCGCCCTTGGTGATGGCCGCCTGGGCCTGGGAAAGCTCGGTGGCGTCACTGCCCTGCGCGTTCTGCACCGAGAACTGCGACGACGTAAGACCCGCGGCCGCCAGAGCCTGGCTCAGGTAGGGCGAGTCAAATTCGGTGTACCGGGCCGAGGAAACAGTGTCCGGGAGGAGAACGGCCACGCTGCCCTTGCCCGCGGCCGCCAGCGGCTTCAGCGCCGCCATCGCGGAGAAGCTCCGGTCCAGCTGGGCCAGCGAAACTGACACCGCGGGCGCCGAGCTGGCGCTGCTCGTGGCGCTTGTTGCCGAATTGGAAGGAGTACTGCTACTGCTACTGCTGCAGGCCGCAGCGGCGAGGCACAATGCCAGCGACACTGACGCTACAGCCCCTTTCCTAGCCACCTGAATCATAAAAAACCACCTCGTGTTAAAGGGAAGGGCCGCATCCAGGCGTGCGACGTTGCCTCGCAGGCCTGGCAGACTTCGCGGCCTTAGCGTCTTGATAAGACCCTAGAGCCCCGGAAGTTAACATGGCCTTAACATCGGCGTCGTGTCGTGAAGATACTGTGAACAGCGATCTTCCCGTGGTCGGCTAGCGCAGCGAATACGACCTTTTAGACTCGATCGTGTTGCGATTAGGACTCGGTTTACATTATTTAATGTTCTGACCGAGCTATTCCGGGCGCCCTGGGATTATTTGGGCGCGGTGCTTATTCAGATAATTATTCAGGCGCCAGCCGGTAGCCGGCCCGGGGCTGGGTGAGGATCAGCGGCGCGCTCTCCTCCGCCTCGAGCTTGGCCCGCAGCCGCCGCACGTAGACGCGCAGGTACTCGGTCTCGGTCTCGTACCCGTGGCCCCACACCCGGCGGAGCAGGTGAGCGTGGGTCAGCAGCTTGCCGCGGTTGACGGCGAGCTCGCGCAGCAAGGCGAACTCGGTTGGGGTCAGGTGAACGGGCTGGCCGCTCCTGGTCACCTGCTGCAGGGCCAGGTCGATGACGATATCGCCGACCACGATGACCGGCGGCGCCTGCTGCTCGGTGGGCGCGGCGGGCCGGGTCCGGCGCAGCGTGGCAGTGATCCGCGCCAGCAGCTCCTCGATGCTGAACGGCTTGGTCATGTAGTCGTCGGCCCCCATGTGCAGGGCGGTCACCTTGTCCCGCTCGCCGCCGCGGGCCGAGACCACGATGATGGCCACCGGCGAGCGCTCGCGGATCTGCCGGCACAGCTCGAACCCGTCGGCTTCCGGCAGCATGAGGTCGAGCAGGACGATGTCGGGATCTTCGGTCTCCAGCAGCTGCAGGGCCCGCATCCCGTCCACGCTGACTACGGTGTCGAAGCCCCGTACGGCCAGGTTCGACCGGATCAGGTCGACGATGTTGGGATCGTCCTCCACCACCAGGGCGCAGGTCTTGCGGGCCGCCTCAGTCATCGTCATTCCGTGAACCTCCGACATCCGCGGTAACCGCGAGGCCTCTGAGCGTGTGCGGTCCGGTGGTCCGGCTTGCGTCCAGGAGCTCGGCCTCGACCGGCAGCGACACCCGGAAACAGGTGCCCACGGGCTGCGGGGTGAGCTCGATCGTGCCGCCGTGCGCCTGCGCGATGCCCTTGGCGATGGACAGGCCCAGGCCGGCTCCCGCGCTCTTGCGGCTCGGCCGGCGACCGGGCTCGAACGGCGCGGCGGCCAGCTCCGGCGGCATCCCCCCGCCGTCGTCGCGCACGCTGATAACCACCTGGTCGGGCTCGGCCGTGACGCTGACCTGGACCCGGGTGCCCGGCGGGTTATGGCCGAACGCGTTGTTCAGCAGGTTCACGAAGACCTGCTCCATCCGGTCATGGTCGGCCCACACCACGGGCAGGTGCGGGTCGCAGGTCAGCGAGACCGATCCCGCGCTGCCCGGCGGCAGGCAGCCGATCGCCGCCTCGAGCACGAGCCGGATGTCACACCAGTCCCGCTGCAGGCGCATGATGCCCGATTCGATCGCGGAGAAGTCGAGCAGGTCATCGACCAGCCTGCCGAGCCGCGCGGATTCCGCCGCGATCCGCTCCAGGAAACGTTCCTGGGAGTCGCCGTCCCAGGTCACGTCCGGCTGCATCAGGCTGGACGCATACCCCCTGATGGCCGTCAGCGGGGTCCGCAGCTCATGGCTGAGCCGGGACAGGAAACCGCGCTGCAGCTCCCGGGACCGGCGCAGCGCCGCCGCCTCCTGGTGCGCGTGCCCCGCCTCCTCGCGTTCGAGCGCGAGGCGCAGCGAGTTGGCCGCGTCCTCCATCAGAGCCGTTTCTTCCTTGGTCGGCGGCACCCGCCGCCAGCTCGCGATCAGCACGGTGGGGCCGCCGGCCGCCACGAAGGCGACCGCCCGGACCCGCTGGCTGCGGCTGCTGCGCAGCTGCCGGGCTACGCCGTCCAGGTGGGTGAGGGACAGCGCGCTGCCCGACATCTCCCGCAGCGAAGCCGTGGCGCAGGACGGATCGGTGCCGAGCGGCCCGGCGTAGGCCCGCCAGCGGGTCGGCTGGCCGGCCGGCTGGGTCATCAGCGCCACCTCCTCGGCCTGCAGGCCATGGCGCAGCGACTGGAGCGCGACGACCAGGCCGTCGGCGACCAGGACGGGGCCCGCCAGCGTCTCCAGCATTTCCCTGATCGTCTCCAGGACCCGGTTCCTGGTCGTCACCTGGTCAAGCAGCCGGTCACGTTCGATGGCGCTGGCGGCGTAACCCGCGTACACGGTGACGAGATCCAGCTCGTCGCGCTGCGGCGCACCGTGCTCGGCGCGGAATACCGTGATCACGCCGCTCAGCCCGCCTGGCCCGAGCACCGGAACCGACCACGAGCTGGCCACCTTCACCGTCTTGGCCAGATCCCGGAAGCTGCGCCAGACCGCGCCCGCGCGCACGTTGTCGGCGATGACGGGCCGCTCGTCGGCCGCGGCCAGGCCCACCGGGCCGCCGCCGGGACCGAACGGCAGCCTGGCCCACGGGTCCAGCTGGCCCGGGGTGAACCCGAGCGACGCGGCGCAGTACAGGGTCCGGTCGGAGACCAGGTGGATGCACAGCCGTTCGCTGCTCAGCGCCGATCCGAGCGCGGACAGGATCAGCGACAGGCTCGACGACGGGTCCGCCGAGACCAGCCGGTCGGTCAGCCCGTGCAGCCGGGTGAGCTGGCGGCGGGCCGAGGTGTCGATCTGCTGACCGGACAGCAGCGCCACCACGTCGTCGGGGTGGGAGTCGGCCGGACGCAGGTCCGCCACGATCCGGCCCTGGCGCAGCACCACGATGCGGTCGGCGAGCCGGAACATCTGGTCGATGTCATGGCAGGCCAGCAAGATCGTCGTACCCTGCTCCCGCAGGCCCATGATCAGCTCCTCGAGCTGCGCTGATTCCTTCACGCCGAGCGACGCGGTGGGCTCGTCCAGGGCCAGCAGCCGCGGCCTGCTGCCCATCGCCCGGGCCACCGCCACCAGCTGCCGCTGACCGCCGGACAGCGACCGGACGTTGCGGGTGGTGTCCCTCAGGGGGATGCGCAGCGAATCGAGCAGCGACGCCGCGGCCGCGTGGAACCGGGTGTCGGACATCAGCAGGCGGCGCGATTCCTTGCCGAGCATGATGTTGGCCGCGATGTCCAGGTTGTCGCACAGGGCCAGGTCCTGCCAGACCACGGCCACCCCGTGCTTGCCCGCTCCGGCCGGGTCGGACGGCACCCGCTTGCCCGCGAGGAAGATCTCGCCCGTCGCCGGGACCACGTCCCCCGCGATGCAGCGCACCAGACTGGTCTTGCCGGCGCCGTTCTCCCCGGCCAGCGCGACTAGCTCGCCGCTGCGCACGTCCAGGCTGATGTCATCCAGGGCACGGACCGGGCCGTAGCTGACGCTCAGCCCGGACACGGACAGCAGCGGCGCCTGCCCGGCCTGTCCCGGCGTGGCGCCAGCGTCCGCTTCGGCACCGGGGTCCGCCGCGGACGCCAGGAGAGAAACGGTCATCCCGTCATTGTGTGGCCTGATTGGGGCGCTTGGCCACAAAGATCGAAGATCGCTGGTCAGTTTCGGCCGCTGGGGGGCCGAAACCGACGAACGATCTTGTGGGTGCGGGGGGGCGGGTGCGGACGCACCACGGTCGTTCGGGATAAATTTGCTGGTGACCGAGGAGAGGAGCGAGACTTGCTGATCGCGTTTTCTGTGACGCCGATCGGGACCGGGGACGCGGTCGGCGAGGCGGTGGCCGAGGCCGTCCGGGTCGTGCGCGACAGCGGGCTGCCGAACCGGACCGACGCCATGTTCACCACCATCGAAGGCGACTGGGACGAGGTGATGGCGGTGGTCAAGCGGGCCGTAGACGCCGTCGCGGCCCGGGCGCCGCGGGTCAGCCTGGTGCTCAAGGCGGACGTGCGGCCGGGGGTGACCGGAGCCCTGACCGCCAAGGTCGAGACGGTGGAGCGGTATCTCCAAAGCTAAAGGATCAGGGGACGCCGAGCAGGCGGAGCAGGGCGGTGACGGCCGCGGCGGTCAGCACGACCACCAGGAACGGGGCCCTGCGCCAGGCCAGGACGCCGCCCGCCAGCACGCCGGCCGGGCGGGCCCAGCCGGAGAAGCCGTGGCCTTCGGTCAGCGCGGTGCTGGCCACCAGAGCGGCCAGCAGGACCACGGCGGCCGCCTCGAGCAGCTT
>JALYVS010000378.1 GCA_030853115.1 Actinomycetota bacterium | reverse complement strand
GCCTCGAGCAGGGCGCGGGCGTGCCCGGCCCGGCCCAGCGTGGCGTCCACCAGCACCACACCATCACCGGCCAGGGCCGGTGCGAGCAAGGCCGTGACGCGGCCGACGAGCACCGGTACGTGCTGAGCCTGTTCCACGCGTCCCCTCCCTGCCCCTGCGTCCTGCTGTTTCTCGGCTGCTGCGGTTCTCGGCTGCTGCGGTTCTCGGCTGCTGCTATTTCTCGGCCGGTCCCCATCTGCCAGCGCCGGCTGGCACCGGGGAAGTGATGCCAGCAGGGGGCGGCGGATGGGGACCGGTCCACGGGAGCTACAAGATTCCCGGGAGCACCTCCTCGGCGGCTTCGGCGAACGAGTCCTCTTGCGCGGCGAGATAGGTCTCCCACGCCTGGGTGTCCCAGATCTCCAGGCGGGTGTTCGCGCCGATCACCACGCAGTCGCGCTGCAGTCCGGCGTAGGCGCGCAGCGCGGCCGGGACGGTGATCCGGCCCTGCTTGTCGGGAAGCTCATCGGAGGCGCTGGCGAAGAAGACCCGGCTGTAATCCCGCACCGACTTGGCCGTCACCGGCGCGGTACTCAGCGCCTCGGTGATGCGGGCGAACTCCTCCTGCGGGAAGACGAACAGGCAGCGTTCCTGTCCTTTGGTGATCACAACTCCCCCAGCGAGCTCTTCCCGGTACTTCGCGGGCAGGAACAACCGGCCCTTCTCATCCAGGCGCGGCGCATGAGTACCGAGGAACAACTGATACTCACCTCCTACG
This sequence comes from Actinomycetota bacterium, assembly GCA_030853115.1. GTDB lineage: Bacteria > Actinomycetota > Actinomycetes > Streptosporangiales > Streptosporangiaceae > Palsa-504. The sequence continues at coordinate 5,230 of JALYVS010000378.1, read as the reverse complement.
CCTGTCCTCCACTGCGCTCCACTGTACCCCACATCTCCCCACCGTCAATGCTAAAAACGCCCCGATCACGGCGGGTGCCCCACTGAACTGCCAGGTAGAGGAGGTGGAGCGAAGTGGGGGAGGGGGTGGAGCAAAGTGGGACCCGGTGGGGGCGGGTAGCGGGCGGGGTTGATCACCGCTGGGCCGCGGTCAGGTCACCGCTGGTGGCTGTTGTCCTCCGCGACGGCGGGATCGACGAAGAAGCTTCGCCAGCGTCGCGCGTTCGGCGGAGAAAGACGTACTGTAGCGTTACAGCGGCTGGCCGGAGCGCGAGGTGGCGGGACACCCGGCAAGCCGAGGGCTACGCGCGCCAGCGCCTTCGAGGAGGCCACGTGGTACTGGATACGGGCAGGCAGACGGGGAGCCCGATCGATGATCTAGTGCCGGCCGCGCGCAGGATCGGCAAGGCCATCGAGGCGGTGATCGAGGGCAAGCCGGACGCCATCCAGCTCACCTTGGCCGTGCTCCTCGCCGAAGGGCACCTGCTCATCGAGGACGTGCCCGGTGTAGGCAAGACGATGCTGGCCAAGGCCCTGGCCAGGGCCATCGACGGCACGGTACGCCGGGTCCAGTTCACCCCGGACCTGCTGCCGAGCGACATCACCGGGGTCAGCGCATACAACCAGGAACGGCGCGATTTCGAGTTCAAGCCGGGCCCGGTCTTCGCCAACATCGTGCTCGGCGACGAGATCAACCGGGCCTCACCGAAGACTCAGTCCGCGCTGCTCGAATGTATGGAAGAACGCCAGGTCACGGTCGACGGAACCACGTATTCGCTGCAGGCGCCGTTCATGGTGATCGCGACCCAGAACCCGGTGGAGATGGAAGGCACCTATCCGCTTCCCGAGGCGCAGCGGGACCGGTTCACCGCACGCATCTCACTGGGCTACCCGCTTCCGGCCGCCGAGCGGGAGATGCTCGACAACCACGGCTCCCGGTCCCCCCTGGATCAGCTGAGCCCGGTGGCGCGGGCCAGCGACGTGCAGGATCTCGTCATCGCGGTCCGCGGAGTCATGGTGTCGGATCAGGTCAAGGACTACATCATCAGCCTCGCCAACGCCACCAGGACCTCACCCGAGCTGCGCCTCGGCGCCTCGCCGCGGGCTACGCTGCACCTGCTGCGGGCCAGCCGGGCCTGGGCCGCCCTGGACGGGCGGGACTACGTGATACCCGACGACGTGCAGCGGCTGGCCCGCCCGGTACTGGCGCACCGGCTGCTGCCCACGGCGGAGGCTATCGTCGAACGGCACCTGCCCGAGCAGGTCGTGGACAGGATCGTCGCGCAGCTGCCGCTACCCAGGCGCTGAGCCAGGTGGGCAGCCCCGGGACGAACGGGCAAGGAGGGCCATGCGGGCGCTATTCAGCTCGCTGACCACGAGGGGCAGGTCGTTCACGGCCGCCGGCGGCGCGGCCATGGTGTGCGGCCTGGCGATACCCGAACCCGATCTGGTCCGGGTGGGAGCGCTGCTCGTCATCTTGCCGCTGGTGTCCGGGCTGATCGCCCGCAGGTCGCGTTACCGGCTGTCCTGCAGCCGCAGGCTGGACCCGCCGCGAGTGCCGGCCGGGCAGCTCAGCGTGGTGACGGTGCGGGTGGAGAATGTCTCGCGGCTGCGTACCGGCGTGCTGCTAGCCGAGGATGTCACCCCGTACTCACTGGGCAGCAGGCCCAGGTTCGTGCTGGACGAGATCGAGCCGAGCGGGCACCGCGAGCTCGGCTACCAGATTCGTTCCGACACCCGCGGCAGGTACACCATCGGTCCGCTGCGGGTCAGGGTCGCCGACACGTTCGGGCTAGTGGAGATCAGCCGGTCGTTCAGCACGACGAGCACGCTCGTGGTCACGCCCAAAATCGTCCCGTTGCCGCGGGCCACAGCCCGGAGCAGCTGGCTGGGCGAAGGTGACGGCGGGATGCGGACCATATCGACCACCGGCGAGGACGACGCGGCCCCGCGGCTGTACCAGGACGGGGACGGACTGCGCCGGGTGCACTGGAAATCAACGGCAAGATACGGCGAGCTGATGGTCCGGCGCGAGGAACACCAGTGGCGCAACAGCGCGTCGGTCTTCCTCGACACCCGCCGCTCCGCGCATGCTGGACGCGGGCCCTCCGCGACGTTCGAGTTCGCCGTTAGCGCGGCCGCTTCGATTGGCGCGCACCTATCCGGCGAAGGCTTCCGGGCCAGGCTCATCACCGAGGCCGGCGAGATCGCCCCGCGCGGTACCTTCCAGGACACGCTGCTCGACATGCTCGCGGTCATCAGCCCGTCGAACGACGTCAGCATCCGGCCGGGCACCTCCGCGCTGGCCAGTGCGGGCGGCCAGCTGATTGCCGTGGTGGGACGACTGTCACACGAGGACGCCAGCCAGCTGGCCGCGAGCAGGCGCGGCAACGCGCCCGCGATGGCCCTGCTGCTGGCCGTCTCCGACTGGTCGGCGGAATCGATCCCGCAAGACGCGGCCCGGACGGCGGAGATCTTGTCGGCCGCCGGCTGGCGGGTGGCCGTAGCGACCGCGAGTACGCCGCTCGCCGTGGCCTGGCAGCAGCTGCACCGGCCCGCTGACCGGCCGCTGCCCGTGGGCGGGTTTGACAGCTCCGGGCCCCCTGGTGCAGCTGCCAGCTCCGGGGCTCCTGGGGCTAGTGCCCCTGGGGGTTTCGGAGATTTTAAGGGTTCTAGGGGTGAGTCCGTGTGACGCTCAACCGCCGGATGACCGTGACCGTCGCCGTCGCGGCGGCGCTGACCTCGACCGTCTTGTACCCGGTCTTCACCGACTCGTTGTTCTTCGCCAGCTCGCTCGGCGCTATTCTCACCGTCGCCGTCATCGGGGCGCTGACCAGGCTGCGGTCGGTGCCGGTGTTCGCCTGTCTGGCGGCCAGCGTGATCAGCCTGGTGCTCTACCTGAACCTGGTGTTCGAGGCGCGCCATTCGCTGCTGTTCGTGATACCGACCCCGACTTCGCTCAGCCGCTTGTGGGACCTGGTGGGAGCTGGCCTGAGCGACGCCAAGAGGTACGCGCCGCCGGTACCGAACCTGCCGGGCCTGCTGTTCCTGACGGTGGCTGGGGTTGGCATCACAGCGGTGGTCGCCGACCTGATCGCGGTCCGGCTGCGGTCGACCGCGCTGGCCGGGCTGCCGCTGCTGGTCCTGTTCACCGTGCCGGTGACGGTGAACGCGCCGCATAGCCAGCTGGCCACCCCGCTGGTTTTCTGCCTGGCCGGAGCCGGATACCTGGCCATGCTGAGCGCGGACGGGAGAGAACGGATACGGGTCTGGGGACGGCTGGTATCGCTGTGGCGCTCCGGCTCGCAGCCGGAGGCCGCGACCGGGCCGGCCCGCGACGTGAACGGGACCGACCCGAACGGGGTCGGCATCAGCGGGGCCCACGTCCGGAGTTCACTGCCCGGGCCGGACACCCGGACCCTGGCCGCGGCGGGACGGCGAGTCGGGCTCGCGTCGATCGTGCTCGCCTTGTTCGTCCCGCTCCTGGTGCCGGGCCTGCACCCGAGCAAGCTCTTCTCCTCGGGCCCGGGCATCGGCGGCACCGGCGACGGCGGGGTGCTGACCCTGCCCAGCGCCCTGACGCAAGCCATCTCGCAGATCCGTGAGAAGCACCCCGCCCTGGTGTTCACGTACACCACCAACGCGCCGGGCAGCCTGAAGAGCAACGACCCGGAGTACTTCCGGCAGTACGTGTTCGACACCCTCAGCGATAGCGGCGCTAGCCCCGGCTGGGAAGTGACCAGCTTCAGGAACGGCGCCGGGCCGACCAGCGTGCTGCCCCCGGCGCAGGGACTGTCGCCCACCGCGGCGCCGCCGGTGGTGACGACGAACGTCACCACGGCCCAGACCTTTGCTAGCGGCAGCTCGCAGCCGACGTTCCTGCCGCTGGTCTACCCGGCGAGCCAGCTTGTCGTGCCGGGAAAGTGGCTGGCCGATACCGAACTCATGGTGTACTCCGATGCTGGCGCCAGCTCCATCGCCGGCCAGCATTACACAGAAACCAGCCTCACCATTGACCCGTCCAGCAGGCAGCTAGTGCAGCTGGGCAAGGCGACCAGCACGCCGGGCATGGGGCCAGACCTGGAGCTTCCCCCCTCCTACAAGACGTCGGCGCTGGAGCAGCTGGCGCACCAGCACACGGCCGGCCAGAAGACCGAGTTCGGCCAGGTGGCCGCGCTGGCCACCTGGCTGTCCGGATCGACGTTCACCTACAATCTCGCCGCGACGCCGTTCGACACCTCAAGTGGCCTGCTGTCGTTCCTCACCAAGACCAGAAGCGGCTTCTGCGTGCAGTACGCGTACGCGATGACCACGCTGACCCGTTTGCTGGGTATCCCGGCGAGGTTCGTGGTCGGCTACACCGGCGGCACCCGCGTCAAGGGTAACGAGTACGAAGTCAGGAACACCGACGCGCACGCCTGGACCGAAGTGTTCTTCCCGGGGTACGGCTGGCTCTGGTTCGATTCCACCCCCGACGGCCAGGGCACCGCGCACCCCCCGCCCTACATGACCTCCGCATCGGCGGGAATCGTTTCCGGTCTAGGCGGTGACCCGATCGTCTCGGCCACCGCGACGCCCAGCCGGGCGAATACCGGCCAGAACGGCGGGCAGTTCGGTAAAGGCGGCACTCAGCGGGGCGGCACGGCCGCGGCCGGCAACGTGTTCGGCAAGTCGGCCGGGACACCGTGGGCGGCCATCTTGCTGGCCGTGATCGCGGCGATCGTGCTCGCCTGCGGGGTCATCGCGATGATCGCCCCGCCTGCTGAGCTGGCCCTGGCTCATTCCGCCGGCCCGGCCAGGCGGCGCAGACCCGTGAGCACCACCGCGGCGGTGCTGGTGACCGCCGCGGTGGCGCTGATCGCGCTAGCCCTGTACCGGCTGCTGTCCCGCACCTCAGGCCTGCGCCTCGGCGCAGGCTGGACCGTCGTCGGCATCGCCTTCGGCGCGGCCGCCGCGGTGGCCCTGATCGCTCCGTCGGTTATCCGGCTGGCGCTCAGGCGCTGGCGCTGGATGCGAGCCGACGACGACGCGAGCCGGGCTCATGTTGCCTGGCGCGAGTTCCGCGACGACCTCACCGACTTCGGTGTGGGCTGCCGGGCCAGCGACCCGCCGCGGACGCTGGCCGGGCGGGTCACCACCGGGCTGCCCGAACCGGCGCGGGACGCGATCGGCCGGCTCGCGCTGGCCGAGGA
>JALYVS010000377.1 GCA_030853115.1 Actinomycetota bacterium | reverse complement strand
TTTACATTCATGACATAATCATCTTTACAGCCGGTCACTGTCACGCCGTGCCCGGAACCGGTCGATCAGATCCGCGACGGCCAGCAGGCCATCGGTGGTGAACGGGCACCGGCCCGCCGCGACCACCACGAACGGGTCCGCCGCCACCGCATCGGTCCACCCAGCCGGCAGCGAGAACAGCTGCCCGTCCTCATCGTGCAGGTGAACCCGGTCCTCCCCCCAGTTCTGGCGGTAGGCAACAAACTCGAAGTCACGGCCATACAGCGGATGGAACGGGTGCGTCACCCGGACACGTCGGTACCGATCATCCGGACCGGGTGTAGTTGACGATGCGGGGCAACTCGATTATGGAACGGTGGGTGCTGACCTGCCGGCGTGAGCTGCTGGATCGCACGCTGATCTGGAACCAGTCCCATCTTCTGCATGCCCGGCGGGAGTCCGGGCAGTTCTATAACGGGCACCGGCTCATCAGGGCATCGCGAACGCCCGCCCGCTCCAGCCACTGCCCGTGCCGCTGGCAGCTCCTGACCGAATCGCGTGCCTTGACATACGAAGAACCGACCGACTCGGCGGGGTGCTCCATGAGTACCAGCATGCAGCATGAGCTGCATGGATGAAGTTTTCGGCAAGGACAGAGCGTCAGGTCCCGCTGGTGTCCAGCGCCTGGGACTCCGCGACCTGGAACGCGGCTGCGGCGGTCGTGAACAGCGGCGGCAGCGCGCTCGCTGTGAGCTGAGCCGGCTCACGATGGTTGGCACCTGCAAGGGGCAGGCGGATGGAGCAGTCCCCAGTTCTGCGGCGCGTCGCGGCGGTGCCGTAGTTTCACTGCGCTGGCGGCGCGGGGCGGATCTCGAAAACCGCGACGTGGCTGGCGGCGGCGGCGAAGGCGTCGGGGTCAGGGCCGCTGGCGATGCCGGCCTGGACGAACATCGGGGCGCCTCTGGGGACCTCGCGAGGATACGCGCGCATGACCTGTTCTTTCAGCTTGCTGTCGGTGACCTCGGTGAGCGTGATGGGCTCGCGCCGGCGCCCCCGGGAGAGCTTGGCGTGCCCGGCGGCCCGGACATTGCGGGCCCAGTCGGAATCCGGCAGCCCGGCCACCACGTACTGAGCGCCGCTGACCGTCAGCGGCGAGACCGGAGTGGAGCGCGGCTTGCCGGTGAGCCGTCCCGGCACCGTGAGCACGCAGACGGGCCCCAGCGGGAGCCCGATGCGCGACATGGCGCGTACCGCGTGGTTGGCGGCCCGGAACCAGCGTGGCAGGGGCTTGACGTCTGGCATGGCAGGAATCCCTTCGATCGCCGGGGTGCGCATACATCGCGCCGCTGGCGGATAGACGCCTCTAGTCGAAGGCGATTTCGTCGAGTTGCACGAGGCTTCGCGCTCGGCGATGCTGAGGGCGGGAACGGCCGCGATGAAGTCGTGAACGTGCTGGGCCTGGAGGTGCTCCTCGAACGCGGCGGCGCTGGCGTAGACCTCGTAGAGGTAGAAGCGGCCACGGGTGTCGCGGGCCTGTTAGGCGGTGAAGGTGAGGCAGCCCGGCTCGCGGCGGACCTGGCGGGCCAGTTCGGCGACTACCTCGCGGAGCTGGCCGGCCATGCCTGGCCTGGCGTCGAGGAGGGCGATCATCGGCCGTGGGCGGGGGTCGTCGCGGTCAACTTGGAGGCTTGGGTCGTTCAGGGCTTCGCGGACGCCACTGTCGTCACTGGGCATGGTCAGAACTCCACTCGGATACTGGGGTCGATGGACACCGGCGTGGGTTGCCGGCCTCCGCCTGGCCCTGGGTCAGGGGGCGACGGTCAGCGGTTCCCCGGGGCTGATGACCTTGACCGGGACGTCTGGGACCAGGCGACGGGCGGCCTCGACGAAGTGGGCCGGGTCCTTATCGCTCTTGAGAAAGAGCATGTCGCCCACCTTGCCGCCGGTGAAGGCGTAGTGCTGCGGCACCGCTAGCTTGGGGCGCAGGGCGGCGGTGAGCTCGGCGGCCTCTTCGGCGTTCATGACGACCTGCTTGTTGCCCGCCATCCGGATCTGCAGGCCGTTGACGGGGAGCAGCGCCACGTCCAGCGGGCCGTACCGGTCGGTCAGGGTGCGCAGCTCCGGGATGAGCAGCGTGTCCCCGGCGAAGTAGACGCTGCGACCGCCGCCGCTGATCACGTACGTAACCTCGTAGACGCCGTGCTTGCCGGGCGCGGCGTTGATAGTCAGGTCGCCTACCTGCGCGGACTGCCACGGCTCAAGCGCGCTGACGTTGGCGAATCCCGCCTTCCGTGCCAACTCGACGACCGGGCCGGCGACCACGAAGGGCACGTTCTTGTCGGGGTAGCGGCTGAAAGCGCCGAGGTCGCAGTGGTCGTAGTGCTCATGGCTGATCACGACCGCGTCCAGGTGCGGCAGCTGCTCAGGCTGGAGGGCGACCGGCTCGCCCGGGTGGTAGAAGGTCTTCTCGGAGAACCAGGGATCGGTGAGCACGGTCAGGCCGCCGATCTGGATCAGGTGGCAGCTGTGGTCGATCCGGGTGATGACGAGCGACTCGGTCATGACTGCTCCCTCGCTTCGCAGACAGCGGCCATCGAAAAGGGCGAGCTCACCGGTTGCCCGCGTCAGCGGGGCGGGCTCCGCCCAGCGGAATGCGCTGCGGGGAGATGACCCGGCGGCTGATACGCCAGCCGCCGTCCTGGCGCCGCAGGGTGTCGAGGTGCGTCACGCTCGCGACCGTCCCGTCCGCCAGGAGCACGAGGCCCTTGGACAGTGCGGTTACCGAGTCGCCGTCGCCGGTGATGACGACGTTCGTCACGTGATGAGCGACGGGGTTCCCCGCGCCGAGTTGCAGGGCGGCGCTCCGGATCGCCTCGATCCCTTCGAAGGTGCCTACTCCCACAGCGCTCATGTCATAGACGACGCCGGGCGTGAAGATCTCCCCGAGCCGGTCTAGGTGGCCTCCATCGAATAGGTGCCCGTGCAAAGACAAGATCTCATCAATCGCCTCACGGTCTTCAGCGTGCAGCTCGCGTGCCATTATGTCCTCCGTCTGTTTCGGTACTCAGTACCACAGCGTACTGCGTTCCCTGCGGGACGGCAAACCGGCGCCGGTATGCTTACGATCATGACCCCGCCCCTCCCGCTCGTGGAGCGCAAGCAACGCCAGGCCCGCCAGCGCATCATCGAGGCCGCCCGGGAGCTCTTCCTCGAGCGGGGCTTCGACGGCGTCTCGGTCGGCGACATCGCCGAGCGCGCCGAAGTCGGCCGCACCACGTTCTTCCGCCACTTCGGCGACAAGCAGGAGGTCGTTTTCGCCAGAGAGCAGGAACTGCTCGACGCGGTCACCGCCGCCGGCCAGGCAGACGGCGCTCCCGCCCCGCGAGACGCGACCGGGGCCGTCGAGCAGCTCCGCCCGGTCGTCCTCGCCCTCTGCGCCCAGGCAGCCGCCGACCCCGAGGGCTACACCAGCCACTTCCAGCTCATTGAGCGGCACCCGGAGCTGCGCGCCCGCGACGCCGTGAAGATGCAGCAGTTCGCCGACAAGCTGAGCGACATCCTCATCCACCGCGGATCCGACGAGGCCACCGCCCGCCTCGCCGGGCAAATCGCTATCGCCTGCTACCAGACCGCCAAACGCCTCGGCAACAACCCCCGCACCCTGGTCGACGAGACCCGGGCCGCCTTCAGGCGAGCACTCGCGCTCGGGACCGGCGCCGCCGAGACCCAAGCGGAACCGCCTGGTTCCACGGCAGGTACATGGCCGGCTCCGCAAGGTCCAGTCCATGGCGGAAGCGCAGGAACTGTGGAGGGGATTACGGTGCCGCAGTACGTGGCCTATCCGACATGATGGCGGCCGAACCTCGGCCCATGGCGAACTAGACGTCACCTATCCCGGCCGCCGATGGGTGCCGAAGTACTGGCGGAGAGTACTTATTCGGATCGTGCGGTATTCCCTGGTGCGGGGACTAACCGGGGACCCCCGTGGCCGGCATCAGATCACTGTCGCGGTTGTCAGCGTGACGACGATCGGCCTGGTGACCTGGTCGTCGAACTGCTGCCGGACAAAGTTCTCCATGTCGTCGAGCAGTCCCTGCCTGGCTGGCGGCGTCATCATCTGCGTGACGGAGTTGGAGAGCATCAGCTTGCGGTAGGCGGCCGCGCTGTAGGTCTGGTTCCAGTCGTAGGCGCGGACCTCGACATCCGAGAACCGCGGGTCGCCGCGTAGCACGCGGTGAATCGGCGGGTCCACCGCGTTGCGTTCAGGCGCCGGCGGGCCGGCATGTCCCTCGCCGTACCGCTTCCAGATGGGCTGCGCCGCGGCGAAGAACCCCTTGTCGTCGGGCGAGCTGACCTGGTTCAGGTCGACGACCGCGATCACGCCGCCGGGCTTCAGGACACTCACGGGCCTGTCGACCTGTGCTTTCGGGGAGATCCAGTGGTAAGCGGTAGCCGAGAACACGGCGTCAAAGCCATGTTCCCCCACGTCGGCTTCCTCGAAGTCGCCGATTGTGATCGTCAGGGCGGGCGATGGGAGGACTTCGCGTAGCTTGGCGGCCATCGCGGGACCGATCTCGACGGCGTGAACGGCTGCCCCTCGGCTGAGTAGGTCGCGGGTTGCCTGGCCGGTACCGGGCCCGACCTCAAGGATCGCCGGATGGCCAGGCAAGAGCCGGAACAGGTCCTCGAACATGGGGGCCGGGTAGCCGGGCCGTATCCCGTGGTAGATCTCTGCCGCTCCGTCAAAGGACCTGCGCGGCTCTGCGGCAGGAGATTTCGTCATAGCGCGATTGTTCCAGGCCCAGCGCTGGCCAGCCGCAGGCTCAGGTTCCTTGGTGCGAGGTGCTTACCCGTTCGGCGAGGTAGGCGGTCCAGTCGCGGCGGATGTGGCCGGCCCAGTTAACGGCAGTCTAGATGTGGACGCCGAGCAGGCTGGCCAGCACCGCGGGAGGCAGGTCTGATGCCCATGCGGCGAGCGCGGCGTTGCGGGCCTGCCGGGGCTCGATCTCGTACTGGCGGAGCCTGCGGGTCAGGGTCTGGGGTGCGACGGGCCGTGCGGGCGAGCGGCCGGGGAACAGCGGGCGGGGGCCGGGGTGGTCTGGGGCGACCTTGAGCTGGGCGCGGACGAGGGCGGCGAGGCGGGGCGGGAGGAGGACCGGGACGGTATCGAGCCGCAGGCACGTGTCGGGGCCGTGCTGTTCGATGTCGGCGTCGGTGAGCCGGGTCAGGCGTGAGACGAACTGGCCGTAGAGGAGCAGGAGCGCTCCGGCGGTCCGGACGTCGAGCGGGATGCCCGGGTCGCGCAGGCACCGGCTGAGCAGCTCCCACCGGCTGTCTTCGCTGATGAGCCCGTTCAGCTCGGACGGGGGCGGGGCCGGGACGGTGACCTGGCCGGCCAGGCGGCGGGCGCTGGCCCAGGCGAGGAAGTCCCGCAGCAGGTAACGGTAACGGGTGGCGCCGTGGAGCCAGTCGGCGACATCGGCCTGGGTGGCGGTGCCCAGGGCGGTGCCGCGGTCATCGAGCCAGGCCAGGAACGCCAGGGCGGCCAGGATGCGGCCGCGGGCCCACCCGGCGGCGGACATGGTGGAGGTGCCACGGGAGCGGCGCCGGGCGCGGCGCAGCACGTGCCAGGTCACGTAGGGGCGCACGAGAGCGGCGTGCTGCGCGGGACGGCCGGCGAGGATGTCGCCGAGCCAGGGCTCGATCCGCTCGAGGTACTCATCCCGCGGGGGAAGGACGCCAGCCTCGACGAGCAGGTCGCGCACGTGATGGAGGGCAGGGGTCTGGGGCTGCTCGTCGAGCAGGGCGTGGGTGAGTTCCCGGTGATGGGCTGTCTCGGCGAGCGCGGCCAGGAGCCTGCCGCCGGGCATCGCGGTGAGCCAGCCGGCGGCCGACCGCGGGCTGCCCGCGCTGGCGAAGTGGGCCAGGAGGGGCTGGAGCTGGGCCGGGATGCCGAGGACGGGGTGGGCCAGCGTGGCGTGCAGCTGCTGGTTCATCGCGCACCTGTCGCAGGGCCGCCGCCGCGGGGTCGTGTCGGTGC
>JALYVS010000376.1 GCA_030853115.1 Actinomycetota bacterium | reverse complement strand
CGCCCGCGGCGGCGAGAGCGACGGCGATCAGCACGACCCGGCCCAAGAGCGGCCTGTTCCGGCCGGCCTGCCGCACCCCAGGCGCCGCTGTCCGCGGGACCGGCCTGATGGCGGCCGCCGGACGCGGTTTCTGGCTGGCGATCCCGTTCCGCGCGGCGAACGCCCGGCCGTCCGGCGTCGCCAGCCACGCCTTGAAGCTGGCGTACACCGGGTTAGGACCGGTGGCGCTGACCAGATAAGCCGATGCATTAACGGCCTTGGCCAGGTCAACCATCCCGTACCCGAACGCGTTGTTCGGCACCGGGGGGCCCGCGGCCCCGGCGGTATCAATGAGCCGCTGATCCACCTGATACCAGGGCATCAACGGATAGCGGGACACGACCAGCGCGGCCGCGGCTGACACCAGAACCGCGGAAAAGCTGGTTCCCGCCCCGGTGGTGGTGTACCGCTCGTCCCGGCCAACGTACACCATGTCCGCGCCCGGCGCGGTCACGGCCACGTACGGCTGCTGCTTGCTGTATGGCCACAGTGAGCCGTCCGGCTCGACGGCTCCGACGGCCAGCACGCCGGCGCAGGAAGCGGGCTCAACCGGGCCGGTGCCGGAGGTCCCGGTGTTCCCGGCGCTGGCCACCAGAACGACATTGTGCTCAAGGGCGTACGCGAATACATCCTGCTCGGCAGGGTCGCAGTACCGTGCGGACGATACTGAGCCGCCGAAGGACATGTTGATGACCCGGGCCCCGTGCCCGACCGCGAACCGCACCGCTTCGACGACTTCTGCGCTGCTGAAGTCGCCGTCAGCGGCCGGCGTGTAGGGAAATTCCACCGGCAGGATCCTTGCCTCCGGCGCGATACCGACGGTGCCGGTCCCGTACCCCTGCCCGGCGATCATCACCGACATAGCGGTCCCATGACCATCTTCGCTGTCATCGGCATCCACCTCACCGCGGCTGCCGTGGCCGGTCAGGTCAAGACCAGGCCGAACGACACCGCGCAGGTCGCCAATGCTGGCCTGAACTCCGGTGTCGAGCACCGCCACAGTCACGCCGGCACCTTCCGACAACGGCCACACCTTCTGCGGCACCTGCCAGTTGCGGAACCACCATTCGTCGCCGCCCGGCGTGAGCTGGCCGGCCTGCCCTGACGTGGGTGCGGCCTGTACCGGCTGGCCGGCCAGGCTCAGGACCGCCATGGCCAGCAGTCCGGCTGCCGTCGACGACGCCACCCAAACGAGCGGTCTGGGTCTCATGCTCATCTTTGTTCCCCCGGCCCGCTAGCGCCGGCAGGCCCGCCACCCGGCCGACCTGCCTTTCCCCTGCTCGATATGCCTGCCCTGATCGCACGTCAGTACGGTCAGTCGCGTGACCGGTGCCGCGGCCGCCATGGAAAGAAAGAAGGCGGTGTTCACTCACCTGGTGATCACGAATTCGTGATCAGCAGGCCGTGATCTTTCATGACGGCCGCGAGCACTGGCCACTAACCTGGAATACGGGCGGGCGGCTAAGCGTGGTTCAGCCCGCAGATACACGTAATTTGCCGGTAATGAGTAATCTCGGCCGGGACCGAGGCAGGGACCAGGCCCGGGGCTAGGACCGCGTGGCCCGGGACGGGTCGCCGAGGACCCGGGTCAGGTACGCATTGCCGAACCGGGCGCCGGGATCGACCTCGGCGCGGACCCGGCGGAATTCGTCATAGCGCGGATAAAGCGCACGCAGCCGCCCGGCGTCAAGGGAATGCAGCTTGCCCCAGTGGGGCCGGCCCGCCACATCCGCCACGATGGACTCGAACAAATCGAAATAGGCCCGGTAAGGCAGCCCGGTATACTGATGGATCGCGATATAAGCGGTATCCCGGCCGTAGGCGGTGGACAGCCAGATGTCGTCGGCGGCGGCTACCCGCACCTCGACCGGGAACATCACCGGCTCGGCCAGCCGAGGGACCTCACGGCGCAGCTCAGCGAGCACATGGCCCAGTGATTCACGTGGAACGGCGTACGGACTCGACGAAACGGACCCGGCGGGGAGTTACGAACACCCGGTGGGACACGTCCGCGTAGGAACGGGAGGACAGCGCGGCCGAGGAGAGCCGGTTCAGCGCGGGGATGAAGCGCGGGCGGGCCCGGCCGAGCCGGCACAGCGCGCCGAAGGCCGCGTTCTCCATCACCTCGAACTCCCAGAACCGGCGCCACCCCGGCATCGCCGGGACGACCGGGCCCTGGTGACCGGGGGAAATCCGGTTGTTCCGCTTGACTAGCGCGTTGCGGCCGTAAGGGAACCAGTAGAACTCGAAGTGGTCGCTGGCGGCAGCCAGCGCGTCGTCGAATTGCTCGATCACCTCATCTACCGGCACCGGCCGTTCGTCCGCCACCAGGGTGAACGACGGCACGCACCGCAGCGTCACGTTGGTGATCACGCCGAGCGCGCCGAGACCGATCCGGGCCGCCGCGAACAGCTCCGGCCGGACCGCCGCGGAGCACGTCACCGCCGAACCGTCCGCCAGCACCAGGTCGAGCGCCTCCACCTGGGTAGCCAGGCCGCCCAGCCGGGCACCAGTGCCGTGCGTCCCGGTGGACAGGGCGCCCGCGAGGGTCTGCGCGTCGATGTCGCCGAGGTTGGCCATGGCCAGTCCTAGCCCGCTCAGCTCGGCGTTCAGGGCCCGCAGCGTGGTTCCCGATCGCGCTGTGACCAGGCCGGTCCGGGTATCGGCAGCGGTGATCCCGGTCCACCGGGACAGTTCCAGCGCCACGCCGGCGGTGACCGCGGTCGTGGTGAAGGAGTGTCCGCTGCCGAGAGCGCGCACCGGTAGGCCGTCCGCCGCCGCGTCCTTGACCACAGCGCAGATCTCGGCCTCGGTTCGAGGCTGAAGCCAGCGCGCGGGCGTCGCGGTCGCCGTCCCGGCCCAGTTCCGCCACTCCCGGCGGTCAGCAGGAGACACCATTACCGGACAGTATTCATATTTTCGCAGCGCTGGTCTACTGTGCGATCATGTCCACCGACCCGGGCGGCACGCTGACCTCTCGACCTCAGCCGCCCGCCCCCGGCGCGGCCCCCGAGGCACCCGAGGTCCCCGAAGCCCCTGCGGTTCCTGAAGCCCTTGCGGTCCCCGAAAGTCCCTGCGGCCAGCGCAGCCGGCGCGGGCAGCAGCCTGGCGGCCCGGCGCAGCCGGTATGACCAGGCCACCGCGGCGCTGGACCCGCCGCTGGCCATCGTCGACCTAGATGCCTTCGACCGCAACGCCGCCGACCTGACCCGCCGGGCCGGGTCGCACCCGATCCGGGCCGCCACCAAGTCGCTCAGGTGCCGGTTCCTGATCGAGCGCGCGCTCGCCCGGCCCGGTTACCGGGGTGTCATGTGCTACTCGCTGTCCGAAGCGCTGTGGCTGCACGATGCGGGCACCAGCGACGACCTGCTGGTCGCCTACCCCACGGTGGACCGCCGGGCGCTGCGGGCGCTGGCCGCGGACGAAGCGGCCAGGCAGCACATCACCATCATGGTCGACTCGACCGCGCATCTGGACGTGGTGGACCGGGCCCTGGGCCTGAACCATCCGGAGATCCGGCTCTGCCTGGAGCTCGACGTGTCCTGGCGTCCGCTGGGCCGCAAACCGCTGGTGCACATCGGCACCAGGCGCTCGCCCGTGCACACCCCCCAGCAGGCCGCGGACCTGGCCCGGGCGATCGCGGGCAGGCCGGGTTTCCGGTTGGCCGGGTAATGGGGTACGAGGGCCAGATCGCGGGCCTCGGCGACGCTCCTCCCGGTCATCCGGTCAAGGCCCAGCTCATCAGGTTCATCCAGGCTCGCTCGGTCCGTGAGCTCAAGCAGCGCCGGGCCGAGGCAATCCGCCTGATCGAGGCGACCACCAGGCTGGAGTTCGTGAACGGCGGCGGGACGGGCAGCCTGGAGTCGACCGCCGCCGACCGGTCGGTAACCGAGCTCACAGCGGGCTCGGGCCTGGTCGGGCCGACGTTGTTCGACGCCTACACCCGGTTCACCCCAGAGCCGGCGTTGCTGTTCGCGCTGCCTGTGGTGCGGCGCCCCGGTCCGGGCATAGCCACGTTGTTCGCCGGCGGCTACGTGGCTTCGGGTACCGGGAACGCGGACCGGCTGCCGCGGCCTTACCTGCCCGCCGGGCTCAGCCTGACCGGGGTCGAGGGGGCCGGCGAGGTTCAGACGCCGGTGCGCGGGGCCGCGGCCGGGCCGCTGGCGGCCGGCGACCGGGTCTGGCTGCGGCACGCCAAAGCCGGCGAACTCGCTGAGCGTTTCCGGGAGTACCAGGTGCTCGACGGCCATGGCCGGGTCACCGCGGCGCCGACCTACCGCGGCGAGGGCCAGTGCTTCGGGTAGGGCATGGGGACAGCCGCGAGAACGGCGGGTGAGCATGGATAGCCAGGAGACGGTTCGCGCCGACGCGGAGCTGCCGGGCACAAGGGCGTCGGGCACAGAGGCGCCAGACGCTGGGCTGCCAGACGCTGGGCTGCCGGGCACCGGGCTGCCGGCGGCGCTGGCCGAGCCGGCGGAGCCGGTCCGGGCCCGCTGGATAACGCTGCTGTTCCTGGCGAACGTCGGCCTGTGGCTGGCGATTTACGCGCCGATCCAGGTGCTGCTGCCCGAGCAGGTCCAGTCGCTGCACCCCGCGGACAAGGCGGTGCTGTTCTCGGTCGTGATGGCCGCGGGCGCGATCGCGTCCTTGCTGGCCAACCCGGTGGTCGGCGCGCTTTCTGACCGGACCACGTCCCGCCGCGGCCGCCGCCATCCGTGGACGCTCACGGGCGCCCTGGTCGGGGCGGTTGGCCTGGTGGTCCTCGCCGCGGCCCCAGACGTCCCGGTGATGGTCGTCGGCTGGTGCGTCGCGCAGGTCGGCCTGGGCGGCATGCTGGCCACGCTGACCGCGGCGCTGCCCGACCGGGTGCCCGTCCGGCAGCGTGGCACGCTCGGCGGCCTGATAGGCATTAGCCAGATGCTCGGCACCGTCCTCGGCGCCCTGATCGTCACGGTGCTCGTGACCAGGCTCTCGGCCGGCTACCTGACCTGCGGCGTGCTGGTGATCGCGGGGGCGCTCGCGTTTACGCTGCGGACCTCCGATGAGCCGCTGCCGGCCGAATTCAGGCCGTCGGCGCCGGCGCGGAAGGTGCTGCGCACGCTGTGGGTCTCGCCACGGCAGTTCCCGGACTTCGGCTGGGGGCCTGGCTGACCCATTTCCTGGTCAACCTGGGCAACGATCTCGGCACCCTGTACTTGCTGTATTTCCTGGCCGACGCGGCGCACTATCACGACCCGCAGCTCGGGCTGCTAACGCTGATGGCGCTGTACGCGGTCGCGCTCGCCATCGCGGGCGGCGTCTGCGGTACTGCCTCAGACCGGTCGGGCCGCCGCCAGCCGTTCATCGTGGCGGCCGCCATCACCTGCGGGGTAGCCGCGGCCATCCTGGTCATCTCGCCCACCTGGCCGGCCGCGCTGTTCGCCGCGCCGCTGCTCGGCGCGGGCTTCGGTACCTACTGGGCGGCCGCGCCGGCGGTGCTGACGCAGGTGCTGCCCGCGGCGGCTGACCGGGCCAAGGACCTCGGCGTGATCAACGTGGCGTATTCCCTGCCGCTTGTCGTCGCGCCGATCGTCGCCGGGGCGGTTCTCGGCCTTATGCATAGTTATCCGTCGCTTTTCGCGCTGGCCGGCCTGGCCTCGATCGCGGCCGCCGCGACTATTACCCGGGTCCGTTCGGTTCGCTGACCGCCGGACCCGGTCCCCGCCGTGCTATTTATGCCGAACGGCCGCGGCTTTCCCCTCGCAAAGCTGATTCCAACCAGCGGGGCGTGACGGACGTCGTAAAGGTCACCTGGCTCGCTGAGCCGTTAACGAAGTTGAGGAGTTGTCATTCATGGAGACCTTGAAGGCAGGGCGATTCCAAGATCACTAACGGGAGCCGGGCAGTTACGATGAGCTGACGTCCGGCCGGGCAGTGTGATGTGCGGCGGCGACTGCCACTGCTGTTTTAATTAATTGCCCGTCACATTTCAAATACAAGAAGATGGCCTTCCCTTTCCGGAATGA
>JALYVS010000064.1 GCA_030853115.1 Actinomycetota bacterium | reverse complement strand
GCGCTGGAGGGTGGGCGCGGCGCTTCGGGCTGGCCGGGGTGATCGCCGGCGCGCTGCTGGCGGGCGGTGCGGAATGGGTTATCGAGGCCTACCTGCGGTTCGGCGGCATCGCCAGCCGGCTGCACGCGGCGGCGGCCGAGCAGGGCGGGTTCGGCTTGCACTTCGCGCTGCCGGACGAGCTGCGCGCGCTGAACGGCCCGACGCTGTGCCGGCCGTGCACGGTCGGGTTCAGGGACCCCGGACTGGACCTGTGGTGGCTCATTCTCCCCGTGCTCGTCGCGGTCGGCATCGTGGCGGCCCGGCGGGCCGGCCAGCTCAGCAGTGCGCTGCTGCCCACCGGCTGCGGGCTCTGCCTCGCCGCGCAGTACCTGTTCATGATCGACTACGCCGCACCGCGATTCCTGCTGCCCGCGTACGCGCTGTTCGCCATCCCGGTCGCCGACGGGCTGGCCCACCTCATCACCGGAGTCAGCCCGGGCCTGCGGCCGGCCATGACCGCCGTCGTGACGTCCTTCCTGGTTCTCCAGCTCTTCACCCAGCATCTGGTGCTCGATCACGAGGCCGGCGGGACGGTGACGTTCCACGACGACTACACGCGGATCGCCGCCGAGCTGGCCGTACGAGGGGTCAGCGGGGCCAGGGGGGCGTGCCTGATCCAGGGGGTGCAGTACATCCCGGTCGCCTTCTACGCCGGCTGCGCGTCGGCCGGGAGCGCGGCACCAGGCGAGGCCGTCGCGGTGCTCGTCCAGGTTCATGGCCAGCCGCCGTCCTACGCCAGGGGCTGGCGCTCCTACCGCATCACCGGCACCACGATTCTCAAGGTCAACGCCTATGTCCGGGGCTGATACCGACTGCCGTTCTGCGTCGTGAGGAACGCCACACCAGGCCGCGGATAGAGGTTAGATGAAGGGGTAGGCCGTAGCGGGGCGCCGGCTTGACGGCGCCCGGTGGCAGTCGGGAGGCGAGTTACCGTGCCCACGGTGCGTCGGGTCATTGTTGGCGTGCACGGGTCTCTAGGGAGCCTGCAAGCGCTGCGGTTCGCGGCGGAGGAGGCCAGGCAGCGGGACGTACCGCTGCTGCCGGTGATCGCCTGGGTCCCGCCCGGCGGAGACCTGGCGGAACGACGGCATGCGTCCCCGTACCTGCGCAAGATCTGGCGGGACGACGCCATCAGGCGGCAGCGGGCGGCGTTCGAGGCCGGCCTCGGCGGGTTGTTTCCCGCCGAGCTGCGGGTCGAGCCGCTGGTAGCCCGCGGGGAAACAGGTCCGGTGCTCGTCGGCACCGCCGACCAGCCGGATGACCTGCTGATCGTCGGGACCGGCCGGCGGGCCGGCCTGGGCCGGATGTTGCACCGCTCGGTCAGCCGCTACTGCCTGGCGCACGCCAGATGCCCGGTGCTCGCCGTCCCGCCGTCGGCGCTGATGGAGGAGATGAGCCGCGGCCTGCGCGGCTGGCCGCTGCGCAGGCAGGCGCTGATCCCCGACATCCCGGACGTCTAGGACCAGCCGGGCTACCTGGGTCTCAGCTGCGGACATACGCTCCGCGTGGCTCCCGCATGCGCGCGCCCAGGCGGTGGACCATGGACCGGCGCATGGGTTCTGTTAGGAACTGGACAGCGGCCGCATGCGTCACGCAAGAGCTCTTCGTGCGGGGGATTCCTGGGCCTTAACTGAGATTGCCCAGGTGCTGAGGATGACCCGGGCGAGCTCTACCACCAGCAGCACATCACTAGGAGCCACCGTGTCCGACCTGCTGTACGTCGGCCTGACGATCGTCGTCTTCGCCGTGCTCATCTTCATCGTGAAGGGACTTGAGCACCTTGAGCATTGAGAACTGGATCGGCTTGATCGGCGGCGTACTACTGACGATCTACCTGTTCGTGGCCCTGATCCTTCCTGAGAGGTTCTGATGAACAGCACAGCCGCGGGCTGGCTGCAGTTCGCGCTCCTGGTGGCCGCACTCGCGGCCTGCTACGTGCCGCTCGGCAACTACATGGCGCGCATCTTCACGGCCAAGGAGCACTGGAAGGTCGAGCGCGGGATCTACAAGCTGACCGGGATCGACCCCGAAGCGGACATGCGGTGGAGCGTCTACGTGCGCTCCATGCTCGCGTTCTCGTTCGTCAGCGTGCTGCTGGTGTACCTGGTCGAGCGGACGCAGCACTGGCTGTTCCTGTCGGTCGGGATGGCCAACGTCACGCCGGATACCGCGTGGAACACGGCCGTCTCGTTCACCACCAACACCAACTGGCAGAACTACGCAGGTGAAGCCACCATGGGCTACCTGACCCAGATGTCAGGGCTGATGGTGCAGCAGTTCATGTCGGCCTCGGTCGGCCTGGTGGTCGCGATCGCGTTGATCCGCGGGTTCACCCGGTCCAGGACCGACCGGCTCGGTAACTTCTGGGTCGACCTGACCCGGGCCACGCTCCGGCTGCTGCTGCCGCTTTCGGTCATCGGCGCGCTGATCCTCATCGCCGGCGGCGTGATCGACAACTTCGCCGCCTACCACACGGTCACCACGCTGTCCGGCGCCCACCAGAGCATTGTCGGCGGCCCGGTCGGATCGCAGGAAATCATCAAGGACATGGGCAACAACGGCGGCGGCTTCCTGAACGTCAACGCGGCCCACCCGTTCGAGAACCCCAACCCGTTCACCAACTGGTTCGAGATCTTTGCCTTGCTGCTGATCCCGTTCGCCACCCCGCGCGCGTTCGGCAAGATGGTCGGCGACAACCGGCAGGGCTACGCGCTGGTCGCCGCGATGGTGATCATCTGGGCGGCGGCCGTCGGCGGGATCAGTTTCTTCGAGATGCAGGCGGCCGGAGCAGGCCCGCATCTGGCGCACGGCGCGATGGAGGGCGTGGAGGTGAGAAACGGCACGCCCGGCTGCTCGTTGTTCGCGGCGTCCACCACCGTGACATCAACCGGCTCGGTGAACTGCTTCCATGATTCGCTGACGCCGTTCGGCGGCGGCATCGCGCTGTTCGACATCGCGCTCGGCGAGATCGCACCGGGCGGCATCGGGGCCGGCATGTACGGCATCTTGGTGCTGGCGATCGTCACCGTGTTCGTCGCCGGGCTGATGGTCGGCCGGACACCGGAGTACATTGGCAAGAAGATCCGGCCCCAGGAAATGAAGTACGCGGCGCTGTACTTCCTGACCCTGCCGGTGATCATCTTGACCGCGGCGGGCTTGTCGATCGGCCTCAGGGTCGGCCAGAAAGCGATCCTCAACCCCGGCCCGCACGGGCTGAGCGAAATCGTGTACGCGTTCGCCTCGATGGCCAACAACAACGGATCGGCGTTCGGCGGCCTGGGTACCGGCGCCACCTGGTATCAGGTGTCCGGCGGGATCGTGATGCTGCTCGGCCGGTTCGCGCCGGAGATCTTCGCCCTCGCCCTGGCCGGGTCGCTGGCTAGACAGAATCCGGTGCCCGCCAGCGCGGGCACGCTGGACACACGAACACCGCTGTTCGTCGGCTTGCTCGTGGGCGTCATCCTCATCCTCGTCGGCCTGACCTACTTCCCCGCGCTCGCGCTGGGCCCGTTCGCAGAAGGACTGCATTGAGGGCCATCGCGAACCGGCTAGCGAGCCCGGGCTGCCGCCGGGTTCGCGGCGGCCCGGCCGAGCGGCCGGTTGCCCGGCTACGGCGGGAACCACAGCGGGTCCGCAATGGCCCGAACGTCGAAGGAGCACTGCGCTGATGTCTGTGACAACTGTTTCCCCCGGCGGAAGACCCCCCGGTGATCTCCCGGACGAGGGGACTACCCGCCCCCCCGTACCCCCCCGGCGGATCGGCGGCGGCTTCCTCGACCCCAAGATGCTCTGGAGGTCAACCCCGGACGCATTCAAGAAGCTGGACCCCCGGGTTCAGGTCAAGAACCCGGTCATGTTCGTGGTCGAGGTGGGCGCGGTGCTCTGCGTCTACACCGCGATCAGGCACACCTCGGTCTTCAACTGGACCATCGTGGTCTGGCTGTTCCTGACCGTGGTCTTCGCCAACCTCGCCGAGGCCGTGGCCGAAGGCCGCGGCAAGGCGCAGGCCGAGACGCTGCGACGGGCCAAGCGCGACACGATGGCCCGCCGCCTGATCGACTGGAAGCCAGGCGCTGACCCGGCCGCGCTGCGGGAGGAGCCAGTACCCGGCACCCAGCTGCGACTGGGCGATTTCGTCGTGGCCCAGGCCGGCGACGTCATCCCCGGCGACGGAGACGTGGTCGAGGGCGTCGCATCGGTGGACGAGTCGGCGATCACCGGCGAGTCCGCACCGGTCATCCGCGAGTCCGGCGGTGACCGGTCCGCGGTGACCGGCGGCACCACGGTGCTCTCCGACCGGGTCGTCATCCAAATCACGTCCAAGCCGGGCGAGACATTCATCGACCGGATGATCGCCCTGGTCGAGGGGGCCAAGCGGCAGAAGACGCCGAACGAGATCGCGCTGAACATCCTGCTGGCCTCGCTGACCATCATCTTCATGCTCGCAGTGCTCACGCTGCAGCCGATGGCGTTCTACTCCAAGGCGCCGCAGAGCCTGGTGATCCTGGTCGCGCTGCTGGTGGCGCTGATCCCGACCACGATCGGCGCGCTGCTTTCCGCGATCGGCATCGCCGGCATGGACCGCCTGGTGCAGCGCAACGTGCTGGCCATGTCGGGCCGCGCGGTAGAAGCAGCCGGCGACGTGAACACGCTGCTGCTGGACAAGACCGGCACCATTACCATCGGAAACCGTCAGGCCAGCGAATTCCTGCCGGTGAGCGGGGTTACCGCGGACCAGCTCGCCGACGCGGCGCAGCTGTCGTCGATGGCGGACTACACGCCCGAAGGCCGTTCCATCGTGGTGCTCGCCAAGGATTCCTACAGTCTGCGCGAGCGGCCCGAAGGCGAGCTGCGCAACGCCGAGTTCGTCGAGTTCAGCGCGCAGACCAGGATGAGCGGCATCGACCTCGCCGACGGGCGCGAGGTGCGCAAGGGCGCCGCCGCCTCGGTAGCCCAGTGGATCACGGACAGCAACGGGACGGTGCCAGCTGATCTCAGTCCGCTGGTCGACCGCATCTCGGCCTCAGGCGGTACCCCGCTCGTGGTCGCCGAACGCGCTGGCGGCACCGCACGAGCCCTCGGCGTGATCCACCTCAAGGACATCGTCAAGGAGGGCATTGCCGAGCGGTTCGCCGAGATGCGCAAGATGGGCATCCGGACCGTCATGATCACCGGTGACAACCCGCTGACCGCCAAGGCGATTGCGGAGGAATCCGGCGTCGACGACTTCCTCGCCGAGGCGACGCCGGAAGACAAGATGGCGCTGATCAAGAAGGAGCAGGAGGGCGGCAAGCTCGTCGCGATGACCGGGGACGGCACCAACGACGCCCCGGCCCTGGCCCAGGCCGATGTCGGCGTGGCCATGAACACCGGCACCTCGGCCGCCAAGGAGGCCGGGAACATGGTGGACCTGGACTCCAACCCGACCAAGCTCATCGAGATCGTGGAGATCGGCAAGCAGCTGCTGATCACCCGGGGCGCGCTGACCACCTTCTCCATCACCAACGACGTGGCCAAGTACTTCGCCATCATCCCGGCCATGTTCGAGGGCGTGATTCCCGGCCTGGCCAAGCTCAACATCCTGCACCTGTACAGCCCGCAGTCGGCGATCACCTCGGCGATCATCTTCAACGCGCTGATCATCGTGGCGCTGATCCCGCTGGCGCTGCGCGGCGTGCGCTACCGGCCGGCCTCGGCGTCGTCGATGCTGCGCAGGAACCTGATCGTGTACGGCATCGGCGGCTTGATCATCCCGTTCATCGGCATCTGGGCCATCGACCTGGTCGTCCAGTACATCCCCGGATTCGGTAGGTAACCGGCATGAACCGCCTTCCCGTCATGGTCCGGCAGCACCTCGCAGCGCTGCGTACCCTCATCGTGTTCACGGTGATCTGCGGGGCCATCTACCCGCTGGTGATATTCGGTGTCTCCCAGGTGGTCTTCCACCACCAGGCCAACGGCTCGCTGGTCAGCTACAACGGCAAGGTCGTGGGGTCCAGCCTGCTCTGCCAGGAGTTCGTGGACGCCAAGGGCAACCCGCTGCCTGGGTACTTCCAGCCCCGGCCGTCCGATGCCGTCGTCAGCGGAGTCAAGAAGGACTACGGCTGCGACCCGCTGTACTCCTCAGCATCCAACCTCGGCCCCACCAACCCGGCCGAGGTCCAGCTGATCCAGCAGCGGCAGAAGCAGATCGCGGCGTTGGAGCACGTGGCGATCTCGTCGATACCGGCCGATGCGGTGACCGCGTCGGGCTCGGGGCTCGACCCGGATATCTCACCCGCGTACGCGTACCTGCAGGTGGGCCGGGTGGCCGCAGCCAGGCACCTGCCTGCGGCCAAGGTGCGCGCCCTGGTCGCCACGTTCGTCCAGGGCCGGACGATCGGCATCCTCGGTGAGCCACGAGTCGACGTGCTCACCCTGAACATCGCCCTCGACCAGCTATCCGCCAAGTCCGGCAGCTGAACAAGCCGTGGCTGAGCTCACCTCAGGTCCCCGTCCGGGAGATCCCCGGCCGGGGCCTGAGGCCCCGGGTGTCTCCCCTGGTTCCGGCCGCACGGCACCGGGCCGGGTTCACCTGAGCGAGATCCTCATCGTCGAGGATCAGCCCGAGCTGGTCCGCGCGCTGCGCATCAACCTGCGCGCCCGCCAGTACAACGTGCTGACCGCGCGGACCGGGCGGGAGGCCCTGGCCGTGGCCGCGAGCCATCCACCCGACGCGATCATCCTCGACCTCGGCCTGCCCGATATCGACGGCACCGAGGTCATCGTGGAACTGCGCCGGTGGTGCCGGGCGCCGATCATCGTGCTGTCCGGGCGGACCAGCCCGGGCGACAAGATCGGCGCCCTGGACGTCGGGGCCGACGACTACGTGACCAAGCCGTTCGCGATGGCCGAGCTGCTGGCCCGGCTGCGTGCCGCGCTGCGCCGCGACGAGGGCGAGCCCGGCCGAGCTCAGCCGCACCAGATCACCATCGGCTCCTGGCTGGTCAACCTCACCGCGCACCAGGTCAGCCGCGCGCCGGGCACCGGTGGGCGGGAGGACGGAGGGCCCGGGGACGGGGGGCCGGCGCAAGGGGTGCTGGTCAGGGGCGTTGGGGATAACGGCGTTGGGGGTGAAGGAGCTGGGGGTGAGGGAGCTGGGGGTGAGGGAGCAAACCTTCGGCTGACGCCGACCGAATGGCGCATCCTGACCATCCTGCTCGACCGTCCCGGCCAGCTTGTGGCGTCGGCGCAGATTCTGACCAGGGTCTGGGGTCCGGGATACGAGCAGCGCACCAACTATCTTCGCTTTCACATGGCCCGCCTGCGTCGCAAACTGGAGGACAATCCATCCCGTCCCCGCCATCTACTCACCGAACCCGGCATGGGCTACCGTTTCCAGCCGTGACGGGCGGACGATGGACCACCGCGATGCTCAGGGCCCGGCCAGGACCTGCGGGAGCGCCCTCGGAGGGCTGTGTCATGATCGTGGCCAGGAACGGGTAAATAGTGCCCAAAACTGGCCACGATCATGACGGACGCCTGGAATGTCTCAATGTGAAATCGAGACATAGGGGATATACTGGGCCAGGGGTCTTATCGGCCGACGGGCGGCGGTGTACCACAGCGGAGTTGCTAGCTGCGTCGCCCTGGATTCGCTCCCACCTCGTTGTGAGGACCCTGAGCAGCGGCATAGCCTGAAAAATCGGCACTGTGGGCTCCCTTTAATTCCTGGCATTGGCTCATGGCCGTGACGATGGACCACCGCTGTGACTCAGCTGGGCTTCTTCGACGGGTTGGCTGGGCTTCTGCAACGGGTTGACGCATCGGTGGTACGCGGTTCGCCGACTATGCCGCAAAATGTGAAGCGCAAGACTAACCCAGGTGGCCCAGGCAGATGATCATGAGCGCACCAGCTGGGCGGATGGTGCCGCGGGTGATCTGATGGCTAAGGGGGCCGGAGATGAAAGCGCTGGGCACAGACGACCCGCCCATGATCGGCGGGTACCGGTTGCGCGCCCAGCTCGGTACGGGCGGAATGGGCCGGGTTTACCTGGGGTTTTCGCCTGGAGGGCGCGCCGTGGCCATCAAGGTCGTCCATCCCGACCTGGCCCGCGACAGCGAGTTCCTGCGCCGGTTCGGCCAGGAGGTCGCCGCGGCCCGGGCGGTCAGCGGTATCTACACAGCACCGGTGGTGGCCAGCGGGCTGGAGGAGCATCCGCCGTGGCTTGCCACCGCCTTCGTCCCTGGCCCGTCCCTGGACCAGGTGGTGACCGAGCACGGACCGATGCCCGAGCCTGCCCTGTGGGCCCTGCTGGCCGGCCTGGTCGAGGCCCTGCAGGCAATACACGCCTGCGGCGTGGTCCACCGCGACCTCAAGCCCGCCAACGTGCTGCTCGCCATCGACGGCCCCCGGGTCATCGACTTCGGGATCTCCCGCGCCGCCGACGGAACCGCGCTGACGGCGGCCGGGGTGGTGTTCGGCACCCCCGGTTTCATGGCACCCGAGCAGGCTGAGGGCAAGCCCGCCGGACCCGCTAGCGATGTGTTCACGCTCGGCTGCGTGATCGCCTACGCGGCAACCGGCGCGGGCCCGTTCGGCTCCGGGACCGCGGCCGCCGTCCTGTACCGGGTCGTCTACGGCGAGGCCGCCCTCGACGGGATACCGCCGCAACTGCGGGAGGTGGTCTCCGCCTGCCTGGCGAAAGACCCAGACGCGCGCCCCACCCTGGCGGCGCTGGCCACCACGATCGCCCACGGCATGAACTCGAGCGGGCCGTCCGCCGTGGCCTTCTGGCCTCGGTCGGTGGCCGGCATCATCGGCGCCTACCAGGCCAGGCTCGAGCAGGAGACAGGCGGCGACCGGGCCGCCGAGGCTGCGGGCTATTCCTGGGCTCCCGCGGCGCATCCGCCGACAGCGCTATCGGACCCGGGGAAAATGTCGCAGCGGTCGGCGCAGCCGCCACCGCCCGACCAGCCGGCGGCACCTGAGGCCGGGTCCCGCTGGCCGTACGCCGGGCCCGGCCCGGTTACGCCAGGCGCGCAGGGCGGGCCAGGTTCGCAAAGCGGGCAGGGCGGGGCAGGTTGGCAAGGCGGCCAGGGTTCGCAAGGCGGGGTTGGCCTACCGGGCGGGGCGGGTTCAGGGGTTTACCCCGGGTCGCAAGGCTACCCTCAGCCGCGGGGTTATATTGGCGCACAGGGACCGCAAGCGCCTCAGGCATCGCAAGCACCTCAAGTGCCGCAGGCGTATCAAATTCCGCACACACCTCAAGCGTCGCAGTCGTTGCCTCCTGTGCCTCGCGGTTACCTTCCGGCTGGGGGCGGGCCGGGCGCGGGGGGCGGGCCGGGCGCGGGGGCCGGGCCGGTGAATTATCCGACGCAGTACCCGCTGGGATCACGCGGGCCGATCACGCCGATGCCCGGGACTATGGTCACCGCGGTCAGGCTGATGTATGCCGGAGCCGCCTACACGCTGATCTACGCGATTGGCTTCGTCGCGGTCATCAGCGCCGTCATCAAGCACCATCCCGACGGCGCCATGGCCCGGGACGGCCTGGGCGCGATCGCGATCCCGGTGGTCTTGGGGTCCCTGGTCGAAATCGCGCTCTGGCTATGGATCGCACGGGGCTGCACGAACCGGAGGAAAGGTGCCAGGCTGACCGGCACGGTGCTGTTCGGCCTGCATACCCTGGGCGCACTCGCCGTGCTGGCGAACTCCAACGCGGGAATCGGCCTGACCAAGGGGCTGACCGTGCTCAGCTGGCTGATCGCCTGCGGCGCGGTGGTGTTCTTGTGGCGGCGGCCCTCCAGCGTTTTTTTCGCGACTCCGGCACCGATGAACCGGATCAGCCCACGCCAGTGAGGGCTGGGCCGGTAAGGCCGGGCCGGTGAGGGCTGGGCGTATGGACGCCGTGAGCAATCCTTCCGTCAGCCGGGCAAACGCGGCATCGTTATCTCGAGACCCGGCTGCTGACGTGCGGAATTCCCGACCTGGCGGCAGTGCTTCACAATGGGTAGTCAGTGGATCGAAAGAAGCTGGCTGAAATGCGGGAAGGAAACAGGCCGGATATGGCGGACAGCAACGGCCACGCCGGGACCGGCGTCCCGGCCGCCCGGGCGGGTCGCGGTCACTTGCGGATCTATCTCGGATCCGCGGCGGGGGTGGGCAAGACCTACGCCCTGCTGGGTGAGGGGCATCGCCGGGCCGAACGTGGCGCAGACGTCGTGGTGGCGTTCGCTGAGGCGCACGGCCGGCCGCAGACCAAGGCGCTGCTCGACGGCCTGGAAACCATCCCCCGGACCACGCTGGAATACCGCGGGGCGACCTTCGAAGAGATGGACCTGGACGCGGTCCTCGCCCGGCGACCCGAGATCGCCCTGGTGGACGAGTTCGCGCACACCAACGTCCCGGGCTCTCGCAACGAGAAACGCTGGCAAGACGTCGAGGAACTTCTCGACGCCGGGATCGAGGTGATCTCCGCCGTCAACATCCAGCACCTGGAATCGCTCAACGACGTGGTCGAGAAGATCACTGGCGTGCCGCAGCGGGAGACGGTGCCCGATGCGATGGTGCGGGCGGCCGACCAGGTCGAGCTGATCGACATGACGCCGGAGGCGCTGCGCCGCCGGATGGCGCACGGGAACATCTACCCGCCGGAGAAGATCGACGCCGCTCTCACCAACTACTTCCGCACCGGGAACCTCGCCGCGCTGCGCGAGCTCGCCCTGCTCTGGCTGGCCGACAAGGTCGACGAGGGGCTACAGCGATACCGCAACGAGCACCAGATCACCGGGGCCTGGGAGGCCAGGGAACGGGTCGTCGTCGCGCTGACCGGCGGCCCGGAAGGCCGGGCCCTGATCAGGCGGGCCGCCCGGATCGCCGCCCGGTCGGCCGGCGGCGACCTGCTGGCGGTGCATGTCACCAAGTCCGATGGCCTGACCGGCGCCGATCCCGCCACGCTGGCCAGCCAGCGGCGGCTGGTCGAGTCCGTGGGCGGTAGCTACCACCAGGTGATCGGTGACAATATCCCCGAGGCCCTGCTCACCTTCGCCCGGGCGGAAAACGCGACCCAGCTCGTGCTCGGCGCGAGCCGCCGGCCGTGGCTGACCGTAATGCTCACCGGCCCCGGCATCGGCTCGAGGACCATCCGGGGTTCCGGCGACATTGACGTGCACATCGTCACCCACGGGCAGATGGGCCGGGGGCGGGGCCTGCCGCGGCCGCACGGCGCCATCACCCGGCGCCGGAAACTCGCCGGGTACGTGCTGGCCGCGGCGCTTTCCGTAGCCCTGACCGTGGTGCTGGCCAGCCTGCGCAGCGGCCTGAACCTCACCAGCGACGTGCTGATGTTCCTGGTCGCGGTGATCCTGGTCGCCCTGCTCGGCGGGTTCGCCCCGGCCGTGCTCGCCGCCATCGTCAGCTTTCTGCTGCTCAACTACTATTTCACCCCGCCCATCCACCAGTTTACGATCGCGCAGGCCAACAACGCCCTGGCGCTGGGCGTCTTCGTCGCCGTCGCGCTGCTCGTCAGCTCGGTCGTCGACATCGCGGCCCGCCGCACCAAGCAGGCCGCCCGGGCCAACGCCGAATCTGAGTTGCTCGCCACCACGGCCGGCAGCGTGCTGCGGGGCCAGCACGGGCTGATCGCCCTGCTCGACCGGATCAGGGAAGCGTTCGGCATGGATTCGGTCACGCTGCTCGAATGCACCTCAGGGGACGGCGAGCAGGCCGCCGACACCTCCGCGGGCCGGGTCCGGAGCATGTCAGGCAGCTGGTCCGTGGTCGCCAGCCGAGGTGAACCGGCCGTCACCCGGCCGGAGGACGCCGACGTCGAGGTACCGGTTGCCGACACCCTGTCGCTCGCCTTGCGCGGCCGGACGCTGCCGGCCGCGGACCGGCGCGTCCTGTCCGCGTTCGCCTCCTACGCCGCCGTGGCCCTGGACCAGCAGCGGCTGTCCGCCGAAGCCCAGGCGGCCAAGCCGATCGCGGCCGCGGACCGGATGCGGACGGCGCTGCTGGCGGCCGTGAGCCACGACCTGCGCAGCCCGCTGGCGTCGGCCAAGGCCGCCGTGACCAGCCTGCGTTCCAGGGACGTGGACTGGGACGCCGAAGATCACGACGAACTGCTCGCCACGGCGGATGAGTCACTGGACCAGCTGACTCACCTGGTCGACAACCTGCTGGACATGAGCAGGTTGCAGGCGGGCGCGCTATCGCTGTTCCCGCGCCCGGCCGGCCTGGAAGAGATCGTGTCGCGAGCGCTCGACAACCTGGATCCGGCGGCCAGGGGCATCAGCGTCGACATACCGGAATCGCTGCCGGAGATCAACGTCGACCCGGCGATCCTCGAGCGCGTCATCGTGAACCTGACGGAAAACGCGCTGCGCTATTCGCCGCCGGGCCAGCCACCGCTGCTGGCGGCCAGTTCGCTGGGCGACCGGGTGGAGCTACGCGTGGTGGACCGGGGCCCGGGCATACCCGAGCCGGACCGGGACGCGATGTTCGTGCCGTTCCAGCGGCTGGGTGACACCGACAACACCACCGGAGTAGGACTCGGCCTGGCGTTGTCGCGCGGATTGACCGAAGCGATGGGCGGCACGCTTACCGCGGACGACACCCCCGGCGGGGGGCTGACCATGACGGTGTCACTTCCGGTCGTTCCGGAAAATGACTTTCAGTGTGAGCCGGGCCGCCGCGAGCGGGCCGCGGGCACCGCCGGGGGCCACGGGGCGTGACGAGAGTTCTGGTCGTCGATGACGAACCGCAGATCCTGCGGGCGCTGCGGATCAACCTGAGGGCCCGCGACTACGACGTGCACGTCGCGGCCACCGGGACCGAGGCGCTCCAGGTAGCCGGCCGGTATCCGCCTGACCTGGTGATCCTCGACCTCGGCCTGCCGGACCTGGACGGCGTCGAGGTCATCGCGGGACTGCGCGGCTGGACCGAGGCGCCCATCATCGTGCTGTCCGGGCGAGCCGACAGCATCGACAAGGTCGAGGCGCTGGACGCGGGCGCCGATGACTACATCACCAAGCCGTTCGGCGTGGAGGAACTGCTGGCCCGGATGCGCGCCGCGGTCCGGCGCACCAGGCCCGCGGAAGACCTGCCCAGGATCTCACTCGGTCAGCTGGTCATCGACCTGGCCGCCAAACGCGTCACCCGGCAGGCACCGGTCCCGGCGGGAGCCGGTCCCGAAGCGGGTGCCGGAGCCGGTCCCGAAGCGGGTGCCGCGACCTCGGCCGAGGACATCAGGCTCACTCCGACGGAATGGCACCTGCTCGAGGTGCTGCTCCGTAATCCGGGCAAGCTGCTCACCCGCAACCAGCTGCTGACCGAGGTCTGGGGGCCCGGGTACGCCGACGCGACCGGCAACCTGCGGCTGTACATGGCTCAGCTGCGCCGCAAACTCGAACCGGAATCGGGCCGGCCTCGCTGGCTGATCACCGAACCCGGCATGGGCTACCGCTATCAGCCTAGCCCCGAGCCTAACCCCCGGCCTGATCCCACAGCGGCCAGCTGACCACCCGCCCCGACCGTCCCTGACAGCTCTACCAGGGGAAAGGCTGACCGTCGCGGGTAAGGGTCCCGGTCGGGCCGCCGTTAGGAATCGTGATCGCCCAGATCACGCTGGCTGCGGCCTGCGTCAGCGACCGGCCTTCCGGGTGGCTCTCGCTGGCGGGCCAGCCCGGGCAGACCGCGTTGACCAAGATGCCGTCCCGGGCCAGCTCGGCCGCCAGCAACCGGGTCAGCGCGTTGAGGCCCGCCTTGGAGACCCCGTAGGCGGGCGAGCCGCCGGTCATCACCGCGATCGAGCCGCCCTCGCTGCTCACGTTGACGATCCTCGGCCGGGTACTGGACCGCAACATCGGCAGCAGCGAATGGATCACCCGCCAGGGCCCGAACAAGTTGACGTCAATCGCCTCCGCCACCGTGCCCAGCTCGGCGTTGCTCGCCGTCGCCCACCGGTCGTACATGGTCGAGGCGTTGTTCACGAGCACGTCGGTACGGCCGAAGCGTTCCTTGACCCATTCGGCCATCGAGGAGACGCTGACCGAGTTGTCGACCTCGAGCTGGCAGGCGACGATCCGGGAACCCTCCGGATCAAGCTCCTTCGCGGCCAGCTCTCCTTTTCGCAGATCCCGGGAACCGAGTACCACCGCGAAGCCGAGCAAGGCCAGCTGGCGGCAAACCTCACGACCGACGCCGCGGTTACCGCCAGTAACCACAGCTACCGGCAGGTCAGCGTACACCCGCACCACCAGCGCTAGCCATGACCGCGACGTTTCTCATGGCTGTCATCTTGCCATCCGCTGATCACCGCCCTGACCCACAATTACCCAATCGCCGCCTGACGATTACGCCGGGGAAAGGCCCGCGGATCCTCGCAGCCGCGCCGCGTTCGCTTACCCAGGCGGCGGGGCGAGCTGCTCAAGCCGGTAGCGGAGCCGGCAGAGCACCACGTTGGCCGTGCCCCGCCTGATCGCCCGGTCCAGGATCACGCCGCGCTGGTTGAACAGCAGGTAGGACCAGAACCTCCTGGGCTGCACCTCGGGGATCAGCACTACCAGGCGGTGGTATTTGTCGTCGTCCTCGAGCTGGCACAGGTACTCGACGATGGGCCGGGCGATGGAGCGGTGCACGCTGCGCAGCGTGATCAGCGGGACGTTCGGGTGCCAGTCCTCCCAACGTTGCCGGAACGACACGTCGGCGGCCTCGTCCTCGGGGCCGGCGAAGACCACGCTCACCGCGACCACCTGATCGCTGAGGGACAACGCCACCGAGATACCCTCGGCCGTCAGCCGCGACATCCCCGCGACCGGCACGACGACCAGAGACTTCTGCTTCGACGGCGGCTTGGGTCTGCGGCCCAGCTCCAGCAGCGCGCCGATCCGGCCGTAGGTGCGGTGCACCCGCCCGAACAGCAGCACCAGGCCCGGGATGACGAGCACGATCAGCCACGCGCCCTCGGTGAACTTGCTGACCAGCTCGATGACCGTGGTCACCGCGGTCAGCGCCGCCCCGACGCCGTTGATAGCAGCCCGGGTGGACCAGCCACGGGTCCGTTCGGAAGTCCAGTGCCTGACCATGCCGACCTGGGACAGCGTAAAACCGACGAACACCCCGACGGCGAACAGCGGGACCAGCGCCAGCGTGTTGCCTTTGGCCACCACCAGCAGGGCCGCGGCCAGCACCGCCAGCACGACGACGCCGTACCGGTGCACCTGCCGGTCCGCGCGCAGCCCGAACATGTGCGGCAGGAAGTTGTCCCTGGCCAACAGGGCGGCCAGCACCGGCAGGCCGCCGAACGAGGTGTTGGCGGCCAGCGCCAGCAGCACCATGGTGATCAGCTGGATGGCGTAGAAGATGACGTTGTGACCGAGCGAGGCCTCGGTGAGCTGAGCCAGCACCGTCGTGCTCGAGTGCGGTACCACGGAGAACTTGCGGATCAGCGCCCCCAGGCCGATCAGCATCGCGCCGAGCAGGATGCCGAGCCAGACCTCGGTGTACTGGGCCCGGCGCGCCCGGGGCTGGCGGAACTCCGGCACGGCGTTCGCGATCGCCTCCACCCCGGTCAGCGCCGAACAACCGGAGGCGAACGCCTTGAGCACCAGCAAGATGCCGACGGCCTCGGTAGAGGGTCCCAGGTGATGGTCGAGCGTCACCGCGGGGTGGCTGCGGATCAGGCCGCCGATGATCACCGCGGCGATCGCCACGATGAAGGCCACCGTCGGGACCGTGAAGACTTTGGCGGACTCCGAGACACCCCACAGGTTCAGCCCGGTGATGATGGCCAGCGCGGCCAGGCACAGCCAGACCGTATCGCCGTAGAGCGAGGGAAACGCCGAGGTGAGGGCGGCGATCCCGGCCGACACGCCGACCGCGGCGTTTAGTACGTAGTCCACGATCAGCGACGCGGCCGCGACGAGGCTAGCCTGGGTCCCCAGGTGCGCCTTGGACACCGCGTACGCGCCGCCGCCGTTCGGGAAAGCCGCGATGACCTGGCGGTAGGACACCACCAGGGCGGTCAGCAAGACGATGATCGCGCCGGTCACCGGCAGCGAGTAGCGCATTCCCGCGGCGCCGGCCGCGACCAGCACGACCAGGATGGCCTCGGGCCCGTACGCGACCGAGGACAGGGCGTCCAGGGACAACGCCGCCAGCCCCTGGACGGCGGTGAGCCGGTGCTGCTCGTCATGGTCCGCAACGTCACTGCGGTCTGCGACGTCACCCTGCGTAGGCCCCGTGGTCATAGCCATAGGATGCCACCAACGCCAGGCGAGCCAGAGGACGCCGGACTACTTCCTGGTCACGCGCCGAAGCCGCGCGTCAGATCAGGCCAGGCCTACGATCGCCAGAACGACCGCGATGACTACCACGCCGATGATGATCAGCACGACGGGAGATACCGATGAACGCCGCGCCCGGCGGGGAGCGTCCTCATCCCCACGTTCGACAAAAGCCCGGAACCGCCCGGTATTCGCACTCGGGTCCTGCTCAAACTCCGACATGTAGCGTATCCTAGCTTTAGTTGCAGGTCAGAGACCTACGACCCCCATCCCAGTCATCGTAGAGTCAGGGAAGGCTGCGGGTCATGGTACTAGCGGTCAATGGTAGCGGCACCATCTTCAAGAAGTGCGCCAAATCTAATCATCATCCCGACTCGAACAAGGGCTGCGCGTCTTCCACGTGTCAGCACTCATGCGACAACCCAGAACGTTGCCAGCATGCTTGGACCTTGCGCTACTGGGTCAACGGCAAGCAGGTCGAGAAGTCGTTCAGGGACAAGCAGCACCCCACCACGGGGCGGGTGGAGTACGGAAGCGGCAGGAAGCTCGCGCGGGACTGGCAGCTCAAGCTCACCGTGGACAAGCGCTCCGGGGACATCGCCTTCACGGATCACAGCAAGAGCGGCAAGGAGAACTTCGGCGAGGCGTGCGAGCTGTTCATCGTGCGCCTGCCTGTCCTGGACGCCAGCAAAGGAAACTATCTGAGCGTGTACCGCACGCACGTCAAGCCCGTGTTCGGCGACATGACGCTCACTCAGGTGGCCAACGACCGTGGCAACGTGATGGACCTGCTAGCGGTCACGATGAAGAACCTAAGCAACTCATCTCGCCAGCAAGCGCGGTACGTCATCGTGGCCACGCTGGACGAGGCCGTGAAGGCGGGCAAGCTCAGCAAGCACCGACTGGACGGCATCGAGCTGGCCGACCACGGCCGGTACTCCCGTAAGAACTTCGTGTTCCCCGCCTACAAGCAGGTCAGCATCGTGGCGAACGGCGGCCGCAATCCGAAGACCAAGCGCGCCGTTGGCGGTGCGGGGCTGTGCGTCTGGCTCATGCGCGGCTGCGGGCTCCGCATCGAAGAGGCGCTAGCGGTGTGCAAGGAAGACTTCATCGAGGAGGGCACCGTCTTGCGGGTGGCGTGGCAGGCATCCGGGGACGGCACGAGGAAGCTCCCTCTCAAGCACCGCAAGGCCGGCGAGTACCGGGACGTACCTGCGCCTTCCTGGCTGTGGGAGATGGTCCGGGACATGCCCGACGGGCCGCTCAGCCCAGGGAACGGGAGGCTGTTCCAGCAGTACGGCACGATTCTTTTCCGGTTCACCCACGCGGCCGAGATAGCCGGGATCGCGGACGGGTTCACGCCGCATTCGCTGCGCCATGCTTTTGCTTCCGCGATGCTCGCGCAGGGGGTGCAGATCACCGAGCTTGCCCACTTCCTCGGGCATCGGGACATCAACGTCACTCACCAGGTGTACGGGCATCTGCTGCCTTCGGCCGCCAAGCGAGCCGTAGCGGCGCTGGACGCCGAGTTTGCCGCGTGGAGTAGCGCGGACGGCAAGGGATAAGGGATGGCGCTGTTGACGTGCGGACGGCCCCAACTCCGGAATCCGCCTGACAGACCTATGCGGACCTGTAGCTCAGACTTCGGGTGATGGCTGGCTGCCTGGCCAGATGACCTGGTGGGGCTTCGACTCGATGTGGCGTGCATGGCCGCTGCGCACGAGCACTTCGAGTGCATGCAGCGCCGTCACAGTAGATATATCGTGCGCGGAGGCCAGTTGTTTAGACGAGGGCAGCAGCGAGCCAGTCGCGTAAGTCCCGTCTTCGATCTTTTCCCTTAGCAGCCTGGCCAGGCAGATGTAGCGGGGCGTGTAGTCAATGTCCAACCCGTCGGTCGCTGAGGTCCACACAGCGTTTCCCTTCGCTCGCTTCCACGATCGCTCAGGCAGTGGTGTTGCGCTCCCCCGCCTGACGTTGGGGCCGGCAGGATCGCGGGAACGGGCGCACGAAGAGCGACCAAACGACCCTGCCGGTAAAGGTCAGCATAGTAGATGTAGGCAATTGTCGGCAACATTGGCAGACGTAGGCGACATCAGCGCAGGTCAGGCACATAGGATCATGATCACCTATGTCATTGCCAGATAAGCGGGACCGCATCAATCACCGCGCGCCACGGCTGCTGTGGCAGCAGGTCTATGACGACGTGCTGAGCGAGATCCGCTCGGGTGACCTGGCTGTTGACGACCGGCTGCCGGGCGAGCTGGAGATGGCCGACCAGTACGGCGTGAGCCGGGACGTAATCCGGCGCGCCAAGGAAGACCTGGCCGGGCAGGGATGGCTCATCGTCCTGCATGGCCGCGGAACGTTCGTCGCCCATCCCGCCTCAGGCAGCGGAGATTAGACGGCCTAGCTGTTGGCAAACCTCGTGAACTGATCGATGTCACTGCACGTTTCACTACATAGTGCAATGAAATGGGCACGATGTTAGACGCCGGCGAGCGACCAAGGGAACGGCAGCACGCCCGATGTCAGTCAACCCCGCCGACGTGCGGGCGATAGTGGAGCGCGTGTGCGCGCGTCCGGAAGTGCTGGACGCATGCGCCAAGCGCGATCTCGGCACGGTCATTTCCGCACTCCGCACGGAAGGGCTTACCCAAGGGCGGATTGCCGAGCTGACCGGCCTGCCTCAGGGACGACTCAGCGAGTGGCAAACGGGCAAGCGCGAACCCAAGGCTGTGACCACGTTCCAGCAGTTCGCCGATGGCGTTGGCTTGCCCCCGGCCGCGCGTCGCGCCCTGGGGCTCGATGCCAGCTCGGTCGGCGCTGCCGTGACCGCCGCGCCCGCCGATGCCCGCGTGTCCTACCCCGGCACCCCCGAGCAAGCCGTGCGAAACGTCTCGCACCTGTGGATTGCCGACCTGGACGACGCGACCTTCATTCAGCGCGGCCGGGCTGACCCGCGAGCGTGGAACGACGCCTCGCTGCGGTGGCTCGTGGACCCCGGCCAAGCGCCCTATGACCAGCCGACGCGCGGCGTGTCCATCGGCGTGGCTGACGTGGAGCGGTTCCGGGCTACCGTCGATGTGTTCGCCAAGCTCGATGATAGGTACGGCGGAGGGCACGCGCGGCAAGCGCTTATCCAGTACCTCAGAAGCGACGCGGACAGGATGCTCAGCGGCAGGTATACCGAAGCCATGGGCCGAGAGCTGTTCGCGGCCGTGGGTGAGGCTACGCTTCTGGCCGCATGGATGAGCTACGACAGCGCGCCCGCGAGTGCGCTCGCTCAGGGGTATTTCGTCCAAGCGCTGGCGCTCGCCCAGGCGGGTAATGACCGCCTGCTCGGGGCGAGCATCCTGGACGCGATGAGCCATCAAGCCACGTTCATGGGCCGCTTCACGGAAGCCGCCAGCCTCGCACGGGCCGCGCGGGCGGGAACGGGTGGGATAGCGACACCGACGCTCACCGCGCATTTCCACGCGATGGAGGCTCGCGCGCTAGCCCTGATCTTTCATTGGGGTTGACGGCTGGCGCTGGGCGTCGGCTGGCTCCCGTTCGTGGCCGTGATTTAGCGTCGGGGTATGACGGTGGCCCGGCTGGCGGACCGGGTGGCCGGGGTTCCAC
>JALYVS010000375.1 GCA_030853115.1 Actinomycetota bacterium | reverse complement strand
GCCCCGAATCGCCGTGCACGTGCCGGGCGTCGAGCGCGGGGCGCAGCAGCGGCCCGGCGCACCCGCTGGTCACCGGGGTCGCCGCGGCGCCGACGAACTCGCACACGGCCAGCGCGTTCGCCGTCGTCTTGGCCAGACCGACGTTGCCCGCCACCGTGGTGATGCCGACCAGTTCGATGTCAGGGTGCCCGTGCGCGAAGGCGATCGCGAGTGCGTCATCGATCCCCGGATCGCAGTCGAGAATGATCTTGGTGGACATGCCCGGAGTTCCTCAGCTTTCCTTGTTCCTCATGGTGCTCGCCATGACGTTACCGAACGGTCCCCGGGGCCGGCCTGCGTGACCTGCGCCCGCCGGGGTGTGTAGCCTCGTGGCGAGGAGGTCCGCCATGCATACCCCGCCCATCCCTAACGTCGAGAGCTCGGACCCGCAGATCGCCGGGCTCATTCACGACGAGGCTCGCAGGCAGTACGAAAAGGCCCGGCTGATCCCGTCGGAGAACTACGTGTCGGTCGCGGTGCTCGAGGCCTCGGGCAGCGTCCTGACCAACAAGTACTCCGAGGGCTATCCGGGCCGCCGGTACTACGAGGGCCAGCAGTTCATTGACCTGGTGGAGAACATCGCCAGGGACCGGGCCAAGGCACTGTTCGGGGTCGACCACGTCAACGTGCAGCCCTACTCGGGTTCGCCCGCCAACCTCGCGGTCTACCTGGCCTTCGCCCAGCCCGGGGACACGATCATGGGCATGGCGCTGCCGATGGGCGGCCACCTTACCCACGGCTGGCCGGTCTCGGCCACGGGCAAGTGGTTCCGGCCGGTGCAGTACGGGGTCAGGCCGGACACCGGCCGGGTCGACCTAGACGAAGTCCGCGACCTCGCGCTCAAGGAACAACCCAAGATCATCTTCTGCGGCGGCACCGCCATCCCGCGGACCATCGACTTCCCGGCCTTCGCCGCGATCGCCGCCGAGGCGGGCGCCCTGCTGGTCGCCGACGTCGCGCATATCTCCGGGCTGATCGCGGGCGGCGCGCACCCGTCGCCCGCCGGGCACGCCGACGTGATCACCACCACGACGCACAAGACCCTGCGAGGCCCGCGCGGCGCGATGATCATGTCCAAGGCCGAGTACGCCTCCGCCGTGGACAAGGCCGTGTTTCCCGGCCTGCAGGGCGGCCCGCACAACCACACGACCGCCGCGATCGCGGTAGCGCTGCACGAGGCCGCGCAGCCCGGATTCCGCGACTACGCGCACCAGGTGGTCAAGAACGCCCGGGCGCTGGCCGACGCGCTCCTGTCCCGCGGCTATGACCTGGTCTCCGGCGGCACCGATAACCACCTGATCCTGATGGACCTCACCTCCCAGGGCATCGGCGGCAAGCCGGCCGCCAAGGCGCTGGACCGGGCGGGCATCGAGACCAACTACAACACCGTCCCGTTCGACCAGCGCAAGCCGTTCGACCCGTCCGGCCTCCGGATCGGCACCCCCGCGATCACCACCCGCGGCCTGCGCGAAGAGCAGATGGAGCCGATCGCGGCCTGGATGGACGAGGCGATCACCGCCGCGGCCAAGGACGACGAAGCCACGCTCGATCGCATCGCCGGCGAGGTCCGCGACCTGCTGGTGTCCTACCCCACACCCGGCTGGGACGGCCGGGACCCGCGCGACCCGTAGGGTTAGCGGAATCATCGGCCCCGGCCGGGCTGAACCTGTGAGCTAGCCGACCCGGATCCGGCGTTCGGGCGGCTCCCGGGTGCCCAGCACCGGCTGCCCGCCGCGCACGCCCTGGTACTCGCGATCCCAGGGCCAGCGCCCGCGCTTGTCGGCGTGCAC
The DNA here is from genome assembly GCA_030853115.1 of Actinomycetota bacterium. Classification (GTDB taxonomy): domain Bacteria; phylum Actinomycetota; class Actinomycetes; order Streptosporangiales; family Streptosporangiaceae; genus Palsa-504. The sequence continues at coordinate 4,245 of JALYVS010000375.1, read as the reverse complement.
CAGTTGCAGGCCCCGGATACGCCGGCCGTAGATCTCGACGGCCACGTTCAGGTGAGCCCAGGGCGCCTCGACCGAGACGACCTCGACGAGCGGGCCGTCGGCCAGGGCGGCCTGGGTGCCCGGCGCGGGCACGTCCGCGTGCAGCAGGTGGCCGGCCGCGATGTTGAGGACCTCGGTGGCCCGGGGCAGGCCCAAGCCGGTAATGACGAGCTCGGGCCGCCGGTGCGGGGTGAGCCCGACGGTATAGGCCCAGGGCGGGTGGATGCCCTCACGTTCCACCCCCTGCACGGCCCAGCCGTAGGTGCGGATCAGCTGCCGCATGTGGTCAAGGTAGTCGCGCTCGGTGGTGCCCGGACGATCGCACATCCAGCACATTTCTGCCTCCTCGGGGTGGCCGGACTGCTACCACTATGCCCGGGGGTACCGACATTTCCGAGAAGATACGACTCAGCTGGGCAATTTTATTTGCATTCTTGTTCGAAAGAACTTATATTCGACAACAATGCCAGGCTGCAGCTAGCATCGGTCACAGACAGTACTGCCTGTCTTCCCTCAATCGGCAGCGACGAGCCGGAGGGCGGGGCCGCGTGAGTCAGGTATACGGCGAGCCAGCCGAGGTCCGGGCCCGAGACGACGGCAGGCCGGCCAGGTTCGTGTGGCGCGGCCGGCTCTACTCCGTGTGCGCGATCCTCGAGCATTGGGTCGTCAACCGGGAGTGGTGGCGGGACCCCGGCGGAACCGCGGATTCTGGCGGCGGACCCGGACAGCCTGAGCTTGAGTTCTGGCGGATCGAAGCCACCCGGGGACCTGGCCTGACGGCCGGGGTTTACGAGCTGCGCCGGGACGCCGCCACCAACGCCTGGACCCTGCGCCAGGGTTTCGGCTGAGCCGCCCGGACCAGGCTAAGCCGTGCCCCGCAGGTGCTCGATGTAGCGCGCGGCTGAGCGCTGCACCGTTTCTCGCGCACCGGACCGCAGCACCGGAGTCCACCAGCCGCCGTAGATCCGGTCGAACCGGTACGGCCGCACCGCGTCCCAGACGGCCCGCACGGCCGACTCGGGCAACGGCAGCCGGTTCGGCGCGGACCAGACGAACGTCACCCGGTCCTCACCCGGGGTTACGAAGATCGTATCTCCGCTGAGCAGCACCCCGCGGCCGTCCGCGCCGTCGGCCCAGTGCAGCACGGCGCTGCCCGGGAAGTGCCCGCCGCACTGGATCAGCGTCACGCCGGATTGCACCTCGAGCGTTCCGGCCCAGGTCCGCACGGGCAGGTCCGGGTCGGCCCGCAGCCAGCCGGCGTCGTCTGCCGGGACCAGGATCTGCGCGCCGAATTCGCGGCTCCACGCGGCGATCGCGCCGTAGAAGTGCGGGTGGCTGGCGGTCACGAAGTCCAGCCCGCCCGCCTCGCGGACCGCCGCTACGGCCACCGCGTCGATGAACCCGGACGGGTCCCACAGCACGTTGCCCCCGGCCGCGCGGACCAGCAGCGAACGCTGTCCGATGGCGACCGGCGGGTCCGCCCCGATCCCGGTCAGCCCCGGCTCGACCGTCCGCACGTCGGAGCGGTGCCCGGCCGCCTCGAGCTCGCCCAGCGTGGTCCACTTCTGGCCGCCCGGCGGCAGCCATTGGCGCTCGTCCGCGCACACTGGGCACAGGTCCGGCGGTGGATCGCCGTAGTGGTTACCGCAGGTGGCGCAGATCGACGTTGACATGCGAAACACTAGGCGGTGGGCTCGCGCCACTTGACGGTGGGCCGGAGGGCCTCGGGGCGGACCCGGTGGGCATACCGCTTGGTGATCTCGAACAGCGACTCGATCAGCGTGTCCGACAGCAGGTGCGGCTCTAGGCCGAGCTCGGCCAGCTTGGTGTACTTGACGTTGTAGTAATGCTCAGGCGCCTCGACCCGCGGGTTATCCAGGTGCTCGATCGTGACGTCCTCCGGGCTGGCCGCCTGGACCGTCTGGGCGATCTGCAGGACCGACAACGACTCGGTCATCTGGTTGTACACCCGGAACTCGCCCCGGTTGGCGGGGTTCTCGCAGGCCAGCTCGATGCACCGGACCGTGTCCCGGATATCGATGATTCCCCGGGTCTGGTGGCCAGAGCCGTACACGGTCAGCGGGTGCCCGATCACCGACTGGATGGTGAACCGGTTCAGCACCGTCCCGAACACCGCGTCGTAATCGAACCGGGTCGCCAGCCGTTCATCCCGTGCCGTCTCCGGAGTGGACTGCCCGTACACCACACCCTGGTTCAGGTCGGTGGCCCGCAGGTCCCAGATCCGGCACGCGAACTCGATGTTGTGACTGTCGTGGACCTTGGACAGGTGGTAGAACGACCCCGGCCGCTTCGGGAACAGCACCCGGTCGATCCGCCCGTTGTGCTCTAGGTCCAGCCAGCCCTCCTCGATATCGATGTTCGGGGTCCCGTACGCGCCCATCGTGCCCAGCTTGACCAGGTGGATATCCGGGTTCGTCTCCGCGATCGCGAACAGGATGTTCAGGTTCCCCACCACGTTGTTCTGCTGGGTGTACACCGCATGCGCCCGGTCGATCATCGAATACGGCGCCGCCCGCTGCTCAGCGAAATGCACCACCGCGTCCGGCTCGAAATCGGCGACGATGTGATAGGCGAAGACCGGATCGGTCAGGTCCCCGACGTACAAGCCGATCTTCTTGCCGGTCAGCTCGGCCCACACCGCGATCCGCGTCTGCAGCGGCTCGATCGGTACCAGCGACTCGACACCTAGCTCATTGTCGTAATGCCGGCGGACGAAATTATCGGCGACCGCCACCTGATGGCCCGCCTCCGACAGGTGCAGCGCCGTCGGCCACCCCAGGTACCCGTCCCCGCCCAGCACCAAGATCTTCATTCTCCGGCTCCTGCCGCGTCCGTCGTCCGATGGGTTTGACTTTTGCTGCCGTTGTGCGGGTGCCGCGCCGGGGCGGTAACGTGCTCTGGGTGCGCCGCTTCTGTTCGATGTTGCATCGTCGGCCGCCTAACCTAGGACATCAATGGCTCTGGTATCCAATCGGCACGGCAGCTCGCTGACCAGCGAAACCCGCGGCAGGCTCGGCGTCCGCTTCGGCCGGTTCGCGATCGCGGCGATCACGGCGTTCGGCACGACTGAGGTCGTGCTCACCATCTGCGTGGGGCTGCTTAACCTGACCGCCACCTGGGCCGGCCTGATCAGCTGGTTCTCCGGCGCCCTGGTGAGCTACATCCTCAGCCGCTGGGCGTGGAAGCGGACGGGCCGTCCGAACCTGCTGCGCGAGACCCTGCCGTTCTGGGTGGTGTCCGCGATGGTCGTCGCCATCCTCACGGTGGCCACCAAGTTCGGCTACCACTCGTCGAGCTGGCTGCACCTGCACGGTGCCGAGCGCGTGCTTTACGTGGACGCGGTGTACGGCGTGGCCAACATCGGCACGTTCGTGCTGCGGTTCCTGTTCTTCCACTACGTGCTCTTTGCCGGATCGGCCGGCCGGCCCGCGCCCGCGGCCGCTGAAGAGGCGCTCGCCTCGACCGACCCGGGGCCTGAGCCGTTTGTCCGGACCACGGGCTCGACCAGGCCGATGCGCGCGCTCTTCGACCCCGGTGCACTGCCGGACGCCGGAGCACGGGCGGATGCCGAAGCCCGGGCGGACGCCGAGGGACCGGCGGACGCCGAGGACCTCAAGCGCTGACGCTCGCGCCGCCAGGTACCGTAGGCCACCCGGGCGAAGCGCGCCCCGTAGAAGAAGTTGTTCACGCCGGGCAGGTGCAGCCGGTAGAGCGGGTTCTGGCCCTTTTTGCTCTCGCCCACCCGCCGGGTGTGAATGGTCGCGGGCACCTCGGCCACCTTGTACCCGTGGGTGATGACGCCGATCAGCAATTCAGAGGCCTGGTACTGCGGCTGTTCCAGCAGGACGGCGCCGGTCACCTCGGCGCGCATGGCCCGCAGCCCGAAGGTCGTGTCGCTGATCTTCTGCCTGGTCAGCATGCTGATCGTGCTGGCGAAGAACCGGACGCCGCTGCGGCGGATTATGTCCTTGGTCTCCTGGCTGCCGAGCCGCCGGGAGCCGGTGACGAAGTCTGCCTCGCCGGCCACCACCGGGGTTAGCACCCGCTCTATCTCGGCCGGGTTGTACTGGCCGTCCGCGTCGGTAGTCACGATGTAACCGGCGCCGCCCTCGCGGGCCAGCCGGTAGCCGAGCCGCAGCGCGGCGCCCTGGCCGCGGTTGACCGGCACGTCGCAGACCATGGCGC
>JALYVS010000374.1 GCA_030853115.1 Actinomycetota bacterium | reverse complement strand
GATCAGCTCCGCGACCGCGGCGTGCTTCAGCGCCGACGCGGAAGCCTCCGCCCGGTCCAGCGCGCAGATCACCCCGGTCAGCTCATCATCACTAGCACCAGGGAACCGGTCACCGTCCCCCGCCGCGCACTCCGCGAACCCGAACAGCCCCGCACCGCCCGGCGCGGCATCCAGGATCTGCCCCGCCGCGAACGCGCCCGCCGGACCGGGCGAACCACCCGGCACCCGCCGCGCCGAACCCGGCTGCCCCGGACCCCGCCGGAACCCCCTCACCGCACGAGTGCTTCCCTTCCCAGGACGAGCGCTTCCCCTAGCCGCAGCGGCGCGGCTCCCCTCAGCGGCGCGGCCCTTAACCGCTGCACGCGGCTCCGCGGCACCCGGCTCCGCGGCACCCGGCCGGGCCGGGACACCGGGATCACCGCCCGCGTCCTCGCCGGGTCCTCACCGGGGGCGGACCATTCCTCGGGCTCAACCCGGGACAGCCACTCCAGCCACTCATCCTCGGTCAGCCAGTCCTCACGCGGCGGAGGCAGCTCCCGCTACCCCTCCGGCACCTCACCCGGCTCACCGGCACCAGGACCAGGACCAGGACCAGGACCAAGCCCGAGACCATCCTGCGGGGACGCGCCGGGCTCACCAGGACGCCGGGCAGGGTCATCATCCCGCCCGGCGTCTGCTGGGGAAACCGGTCCCGCGGCCACGAAAACACCGTCCGCTCAAATCACCCTCGAAGCTGCCATTGCCACTTCTACCAAACATAATAGCGAATAACCTCCTCAGCTTCAATCTAAAACGCAGCCAATACCGATATTTCGAATAAAATAGTTAAAGTTATTCATGTGACAGAAGAGCCGCAATGCCACAAAAGAAACACGCCCAAGGTCGCCTCAGGTCGTTCGCCGTGCGCCAGCAGCGGTTGCGACGGCCGCGGCGCGTCAACGAGATGCTGCGCCAAGGCCAGCCACTAGCCTCAGCTCGCCGCGTGCGGTGCCCAGATGGTGGTGCGCTTAACGTCGCTGTCCTCCACCGCGCCCAGACCGGGAACGTCGTAGCTGGCCAGCGGGGTCAGCCGGTCCCTGGGCAGGTAGGCCCGCCCGAAATCGCCGACCAGGACATCGGCGCCGTGGGCCCGGCCTCGTTCCAGGAATCGGGTCACTCGCCCGGCCAGGCCGCGTTCGTAGAAAGCGTCGGCCACCAGCAGCACGACCGCGCCGGGGATGTCAGTGTCCAGGATGTCGGCGCCCTTGGCCAGCACCGTCACGCCGTTTGCCGCGGCGTTCAGGGTGATCGCTGCGACCGCGAGCGGATCGATGTCATAGGCGGTCACCGCCGCCGCCCCGGCCCGGGCCGCCGCGATGGCCACCAGCCCGGAACCGGAGGCAATATCGACGACAGGCCGGCCGCGGACCGTCTCGGGGTGATCGAGCAGGTAACGGGCCAGTGCCTGGCCGCCTGCCCAGGCGAAGGCCCAGAAGGGCGGATCCAGCCCGGTCCGGCCGGTGGCCGTCTCGGTGCGCTGCCACACGCTGATCGGCTCGCTGGCCTGGTGCAGCCGGATTTCCGGCACCAGGGCCACCGAACTGAGCCGGGTACTCATCCGGACGATCTCCCAGGATGTCCGCGGGGCCTCAAGCATCGCGCTCATTTCATCACGTGCGCGCCGTCAGCTAGGCCAGGGGGCGACGGACCGCCACGGCGCCGCCTGTTCACGCTCCGCACGGATACGGCGATAATGGCCGTCTGAGGAAGCCGGCGCTGACCCCCGGCGCCGATCCCGGCGCTGATCCCCGGCGCTGGCTGGAAGGCAGACATGCAGTTTCTGGCCGAACACCTTGGGCTCAGCTTGCCGGTGCTCGCCGCCCCGATGTCCGGCGGCCCTGGCTCCCTGGACCTGGTCCGCGCCGCCGCCGACGCCGGCAGCATGGGATTCCTCGCGGCCGGCTACAAGACCCCGCAAGCCGTCTCCGATGAGATCGCCGTCATGACCGCCAGCCGCGTGCCTTTCGGCGTGAACCTGTTCGTTCCCCACCCGCTCCCCATCGAGGCCGGTGACTTGCGCGCTTACGCGCACATGATCGTCGGGGAGGCGGCCCGGTACGGGCTTACCCTCGATGACAGCGTGCCCGTCGACGAGAGCGACCACTGGCACGACAAGATCGACATCCTGTGTGCCCAGCCGGCCCCGGTGGTGAGCTTCACCTTCGCTATTCCTGGCCCCGCGGACCTGGCCCGGCTGCACGCCGCCGGTGCCTTCCTGATCCAGACCGTCACTACCGTCGACGAAGCCAGAGCGGCCGCGGAAGCCAGCATCGACGCCCTCGCGGTTCAGGCCCCCGCCGCGGGGGGTCACTCCGCGACCTTCACGCCGCGGCGACCGCTCACCGATATCGCCATCGGCGACCTCGTCGCCGCGGTCCGGCACGCCGTCGGCCTGCCGGTCATCGCCGCGGGGGGCCTGGGCACCGCGGACGCGGTAGCCGCGGTCCTGCGAGCCGGGGCCGACGCGGTCGCCGTCGGCACCGTGCTGCTGCGTAGTAACGAAGCCGGCACGACCAGCACCCACCGCTCGGCGCTCGCTGATCCGCGCCGAACCGGCACGGTCATCACTCACGCCTTCACCGGTCGTCCGGCCCGCGCCCTGCCCAATGACTTCACCGAGCGGTACAGCGACCAGGCGCCGTTCGGATACCCGGCGATTCACCAGCTGACCAGTGCTCTGCGCAAAGCCGCCGCGTCGGCCGGCGACCCCGAACGTGTCCATCTGTGGGCAGGCACCGGCTACCGGCACGCCACCGAAGAGCCGGTCGCCACTATTCTCACCCGCCTTTCCCGCCGCAGGTAGCAGCTGTCCTCGGCCGCTCCGCTCCGCTCCGGGTCCCGGTCAAGGCCGCGGCCGCCGTACCACGACCGGCCGCCCGGGCCCCTACCCGGCTAGTCCGCGCTGATCCTCCAGCACGGTGCTGAGGGTACGGCGACCGACGTCCAGGAGGACCGGGTTGTCTTCGGAGTGGGCCAGGAACACGATCGCGAAGTTCAGGGCCCAGCCTCTGGCCCGCGCCCGCAGGAAATCGCTGACCCGGCCGCCGGCGGCCTGGTAGGCCGACCAGAAGCGGGCATGGCAGCCGGGCGGGAGCAGCATCCAGGCCACCGACAGGTCGCTGGCCGGATCGCCCGCGGTGATGTCGCCGAAATCGATCACGGCACTGACCTGCCCGTCGTTCACGAGAATGTTCGCCGGGTGCAGGTCGCCGTGCAGCCAGACGGGCGCCCCGTCGTAGCGGGGGACCGCGAGCGCCGCGTCCCACCCGCGGAGCACCACGTCCCGGTCGGCGTGACGGGGGCCGGGCTGACCGGTGAGCAGGGCGAGGTTAGCCGCGAAGCTGCCGGCGCGCTCGGCCAGCGGGACACCGCGGAACGGGTTGGCCGGCGCATCCGACGGGGCAGGGACGTGCAGCGCGCCGAGGAACCCGCCGAGGACGGCCGCGGCTCCCGCCGGGTCGAAGGATCTGGCCTGCGCCGCGGGCACGCCCGGCAGGTAGGGGACCACGCTCCAGGGGTAGGGGTATCCGCAGGCGGGTACCCCGGTCCGTTCTGGAGAAGGGACAGGAAGGGGCAGCCTCGGGGCGAGCCGGGGCAGCCAGCGCTGCTCATTCTTGATGATCTCCGCGCCCGCGGCGCGGCGCGGCAGCCGCGCGATGAGCCGGTCCCCGACCCGGTAGAGCTCGTTGTCCCAGCCGTTCGCGAGGAACTCCACGGGCAGCCGAGCCAGGTCAGGGTGCTGATCGGCGAGCAGCCGCCGGACGAGATCCGCCGGCACCTCAACCTCGGCGGCCGGCATCCGGTTCACCGTCATAACGATTAATCCTGCCAGCTAAGCTCCCGGGCCATCGCCATCACCGACGCGAAGTAGTGGCTCGTGCCTCTCGGGATCCCCCCGGACTTCGGAACACGGTCGACCTGCCCGGCGTCACGCCGATCGCCCTGGACATCACCGCTCCCACCTCGGTCGTCGCCGCGGCCGCCGCCACCAGTGGCGTGTCGATCCTGGTCAATAACGCCAGCTCCTCCACCAGGTCCTCGCTGCTCACCGGAGACCCGGCTGACATCCGGCTCGAGATGGACACGCACTGACCAACGCCCTGCGCCTGGAGCTCGCGCCTCAGGGCACCCGGGTCGGCTCGCTGCACGTCGGCTACATGGACACCGACATGACCAGGGAGGTCGACGCCCCCGAGTCCGGCCCGGCGGGTTATCGCGAAGCTTGCCATCGAAGGCATCGCGGCGGGTGACGCGAGATCATTGCCGACGAGGTCAGCCGGCAGGTCCGGGCCGGACCTGCGGGCTGGCGTGGCCGGGCTCTACCCGCAAGTCGCCCAGGCCGCCTGAGGTCTGGCGGGCCCGCGGTATCGGAGGAAGACTGAGGTAGGGCACGTCGCACCGGCGGCGCCGCTGGAATCTGCCGCGAGGAGGGTACGTGGATACAACCCGAACGGCCGCGGGCCAGGACAACCCGCCGGGGGAAACCGCGGCGGGGGAGACCGCGTTGGGAAAGACCGCGGCGGGGGAGACCGCGGCGGGGGAGACGGCGGCGCGGGAGGTGGCGGCGCGGATGGCCGCCGCGGCGGCGGCCTGGCTGGACGCGCTGGACCCAGCGCAGCGCGCGGAAGCAACTGGTGGTCCGCCCAGCCCGGACGCCGAGCCGGACGCCGAGCGCAGGCGCTGGTTCTACACCCCGACTGATCACGGCGGGTTGCCGCTGAATGCCCAGCGGCCGGCTCAGCAGCGGCTGGCCCACCAGCTGGTCGCCAGCGGGCTCTCGGCGGCCGGGTATGTGACCGTGGCCACCATCGTCGGGCTGGAAAACGTCCTCGATCAGGTCGAGGGATGGAGCGCGGGCTGGGGCCGCGAACGGGGGCGCGACCCGGGGCTCTATTACCTGAAGGTGTTCGGCGAGCCCGGCGGCGCGGCGCCGTGGGGCTGGCGGTTCGGCGGCCACCACATCTCGCTGAACAATTTCATCAGCGGCGGCCTGGTCCGCTCGACCACGCCGTGTTTCCTGGGCGCCGATCCGGCGGTCTCACCGCTGCTGGGACCCGCGCCGCTGCGCCCGCTGGCCGGCGCCGAGGACCTGGCCCGCGAGCTGGTTCGCTCGCTGGACCGCGGCCAGGCGGACCGCGCCATCCTGCTCGACCGGGCGCCCGAGGACATCGTCGGCGGCAACCGGTCGCAGCTGGCCGAGGGCGACCAGATGATGTACCTCGGCGAGGTGTGGCGCGGCCGGTTCACCAAGCCAGCCCTAGCGCAGCGGATCGCCAAGATGGAAGCCGATGCCGAACGGGCCTCCGGTTACAGCGCCGGCGACCATCGGCGCCTCGAGCTGACCAGCTTCCCGAAGGGGCTGGCGGCCGCCGAGCTGGGCGCCGGGCAGCGTGACCTGCTGCGCGCGCTGCTGGCCACCTACCTGGGCCGGATTCCGGACGGCCTGTCGCCACACCCGGATTACGCCGGTGACGCCGGTGACGCCGCGCTCGACGCGGTTCACCTGGTCTGGGCCGGGCCCACGGGCCCGGGTGAGCCGCTTTACTACCGGCTGCAGGGGCCGCGGCTGCTCATCGAGTACGACAACACCCAGCGGCACGCTAATCACGCGCACTCGGTGTGGCGCGACCCGGCGGCCGACTTCGGCTACGACGCCCTCGGAGCGCACCTGACGGCCTACCACCGCTGACCGCGGCCTGGAATCGGTGGACGTGGGCGCAGTGCCATCCAGTTGGGCACCTTTTGATACCGCGGACCGGCGGCTCGTGGCGCTTGGGGGTAACGGCGGGCTGCAGTTACTTGGGCGCGCATTGAGCAGAAGGACGCTTATATGAGTAGAGCTGGTCCAGGCCGACCAGGACAACAAAATCATTCATGCCTCGTTCGGAACCGGCAGTCCGCCATGGAGCTGACGGTGTCCTGACCGGCCCGGGCGAAATGAGCTACCGTCACCGTGGCGGTAGCGGATGGGCAATCCACAGAGAGTTTGGTAGCCGCAGTGAGTGTTTCTGTACGTGTCACCAATATTGCATTCGGCGCGCCCGGAGCCGG
>JALYVS010000063.1 GCA_030853115.1 Actinomycetota bacterium | reverse complement strand
GGCAGCGCGCCACGGCCGCCCTGCCGCTGCGGCCAGCCGAGCTGCCGATCTGGTCCGACGTCGCCGCCGCGATCGTGCTGTCGGCCGAGCCAGGCCCGATCGAGGTACGCGGAGTGGGAATGTCGACCGAGCCATACGACATCGGCGACCGGGACCTGCTCGGCCTCCCGGCGCTGCGCGCGGCGTCCGGCCAGGCCCTGCGGGCGGCCGGGCTGGCCATCGGCGACGTGGACGTGCTCGAGCTCGACGGGCTCACCTTGTTCGATGAGGCCCTCGCGCTCGAGGCGGCTGGCGTGGTGCCGGCCGGCGGCGGCATGGAGGCGATCGCCCGGCGCGGGGACGTCAACACCGACGGCGGATTCGCGGCCGGCTACTGCGCACCGGCCATGGGACTGGTCCGCATCGGCGAGGCGACGAAGCGGCTGCGGGTTTCAGGGACCGCCGCGCTGGCTACCGGCTCCTCCGTGGTGGCCGCGCAGAGCCAGGCCGCGGTCGCACTGGTGCGCACGTGAGGAGGCCGACGGGCCGTGCGACGGCGCGCGACCCAGGACACCGATGGACGAAAGGACCGACGTGAGCACGGGTGATATCAGCGAGCAGGTGCCACCGCTGAAGCTGGCCGGGCACTGGGACTTCCGCTACGAGTACTTCGCCGGCGATGCCGCCAGCCGCTTCTTCGCCGAGCTCGGCCACGGGCGGATCATGGGCACGGTTTGCCCGCAGTGCCAGCGCACCCTGGTGCCTGCCCGCGGGTTCTGCGATGCCTGTTACGTCGAGACGACGCAGTGGCGGGAGGTCGGCACGACCGGGCGGCTCGAGACGTTCACCATCTTGGCGACGAAGTTCCACGGTCTGCCCGATCCGCCTGTCGTCATCGGCTACGTCACCCTCGACGGTGCCAGCACGGCGATCCTCAACTACATCCAGGGCGTGCCGCTGGACGACCTCGACGCGGCCGGGCAGCAGCTGCTGGCCCAGCCGCGGGTCCGGGTGCGCTTCCATCCCCAGCCGCAGGGCCGGATCACCGACTTCCACTTCGAGGTGACCGATGACCCGGCCTGATCCGGACCCGCCGGAAGTCGCGATCATCGGGGTGGGCCAGACGCCGTACCGCCGCCGCCACGACGCCACCACCCAGGACCTGGTCGGGGCCGCGGTGCAGGAGGCCCTGGCCGACGCCGGCGCCGCCATGAGCGACGTCGATATCGTCATCGCCGGTTTCGCGCCAGACGGACTCGCCGGGGAGAATTGCCCGGACAAGCGGTTCCTGCCCGCCGCGGGGGCGGTCGGCCGGTGGAGCATGCGCGTCAATACCGGTGGCACCACCGGCATCGCCGCCGCTTACACGGCGATGGACCTGCTCGGGGCCGGGTACGGCGACATCGCGATCGCGGTCGGCGTGGAGCGGATGGCCCAGGCGCTGGACGTCCCCGCCGTATTCAACACGATCTTCGACCCCATCTACGAGCGCGACATCGGCGTCTCGACGATCTCGATGTGCGCGATGCGCGCCAGCCGGATGATGATGCGCTGGGGCTACACTCCCGAGCACTGGGCGCAGGTCGCAGCGCGTAACTTCGCGCACGCCCGCCGCAACCCGCTGGCGCAGATCACCCGGCCTTACACCGCCGCTGACGTGCTCGGGTCGCGGATGCTCTCCTGGCCGATCCGCCAGCTCGACGCGTGCCCGATATCGGAGGGCGTGTGCGCGGTGGTGCTGGCCCGGCCGGCCGCGATCAGCAGCACCGGCCGGCCGGTCGCCTGGGTCCGCGGCCGCGCCTCGATGACCGACACCTACCACCTCGGCGACCGGTTCGAGCCGGGCCGTCCCGACCTGGTGGACCTGCTCTCGCTGCGCGACTCGGCTCGTCGCGCCTACGCGCAGGCCGGCCTCGAGTCCGGCCTGCAGGCCGACGTCGTGGAGATCCACGCCCCGTTTACGTCCGCGGAGACGATGGCGTACGCGCCGCTGCGGTTCTGCGACGCCGCCGACGGCCCGGAGCTCGTCGCAGGAGGGTTCGGCGGGTGGGACCGGCGGCCGGTGATCAACCCGTCCGGCGGACCGCAGGCCGCGAACGCGGTCGGCGCGACCGCCCTGGTCCGGCTGGCCGAGTGCGCTCTGCAGGTCCGCGGCCAGGCGGGCGAGCGGCAGGTCGACGGGGCCTCGCTGGCGGTGGCCACCGGCCAGGGCGGTGCCAACCAGTTCTCGACCTGCACTGTTCTCTCGTCCCGATAACGCTCCCATGTCACGAGTAGTCCGACGACCGGAAGAAGTCCAGATGACCATCACGCAAGCCAGGTCGCCGGATGTGGCGGCCGAGGTCTTCGACGAGTGGCTGACCCGGTTCGGGGCGGCCCTGCAGAGCCGTAACGCCACGCTGGTCGCCGACCACTTCCTCGAGGACGGCTACTGGCGCGACATCCTCGCCTTCACCTGGGATTACCGCACCTTCGCGGGACGCTCCGCCATCGAGAAGGCGATCGCGGCGCGGCTGGAGGCGGTGGCGCCCCGCAACGTCCGCCGGGCGGCGGCCCGGATGGCGCCGCGGGTGGTCCGCCGCTCGGCCCGGACCGTGGTCGAAGGCTACTTCGACTTCGACACGAGCGCCGGCCGCGGCACCGGCTTCGTCCGCCTGGTCTTTGACGAGGCGGCGCCGTCGGCGACCAGGATCTGGATCGGCCTGACGACCCTGCAGGAGCTGGCCGGCTTTGAGGAGAAGGCCGGCTCGAACCGCCCGACGGGGGTGCGGTACGCCTACAATTTCGCCGGCGACAACTGGCTCGACGAGCGGGTCAAGGCGCGCGGGCAGGCCGGCCGCGACGCCGAGGTGATGATCGTGGGCGCGGGCCAGTCCGGCCTGGCGCTGGCGGCCCGGCTCATCGCCATCGGGGTGGACGCGGTCGTGGTCGAGGCCAACGCGCGGGTGGGTGACAACTGGCGGCACCGCTACCATTCGCTCACGCTGCACAACGAGGTATGGGCCAACAGCTTGCCCTATATGCCGTTCCCCCATACCTGGCCGACGTTCGTCCCCAAGGACAAGCTCGCGGGGTGGCTCGAGTACTACGCCGAGGCCATGGAGCTCGACGTGTGGACGAGCACCTCCTTCGCCGGCGCCAGCTGGGAGGAGACCACCAGGGCCTGGACCGTCCGTCTGGAGCAGCCGGACGGTCCCGGGCGCGAGGTCCGGGCAGCCCACCTGGTGCTGGCCAGCGGCGCCGTCAGCGGCGCGCCGACGATGCCCGCGCTGCCCGGCCTCGGCGGCTTCGGCGGCCAGCTGATGCACTCCACGGACTTCACCAGCGGTACCGCCTGGCAGGGTAAGCGGGCGGTGGTCGTCGGGACGGGTAACAGCGGGCACGACGTCGCGCAGGACCTGTTCAGTAACGGCGCCGAGGTCACGATGGTCCAGCGGGGCCCGACGTGCGTGGTGAGCCTGGTGCCGAGCGGCACGATGGTGTACGCGATCTACTCCGAAGGCCCCGCCGAGGACATCGACCTGATCACCGCGGCGATCCCTTACCCGGTGCTGCACGACGCCTACCAGTGGCTGACCAAGAAGACCTGCGCGCTCGACGCGAATCTGCTCGGCCGGCTGCACGCCGCGGGCTTCCGCACCGATTTCGGCGACGACAACACCGGTTTCCACATGAAGTACCTGCGCCGCGGTGGCGGGTACTACATCAACGTGGGCTGCTCGGAACTGATCGCGGACCGGAAGATAGGACTCGTGCAGGCCGCGGACATCGAGACCTTTACCGCGGACGGGCTGCGGCTCCGCGACGGTACCGAGATCGGCTGCGACCTGGTCGTGCTGGCGACCGGATACGAGAGCCAGCAGGCAAGTACCGGCCGGCTCCTCGGCGAGGCGGTGGCCGCCCGGGTCGGGCCCGTCTGGGGCCACGACGACGAGGGCTTCATGAACGGCATGTGGAAGCGCACCGGCCAGCCCGGGCTATGGCTGATGGGCGGCGCGCTGATGGAAGGCCGGCTCTGGTCGCGCTTCCTCGCGGTCCAGATCAAAGCCGACCTGCAGGGGATGCTTCCCCGCCGCCCCTGAGGTCGCCGGGCCGGTTTCGGAGGCCGGAACGCGACGGCGCCGCGATCAGGGCCCGGGGCCGCACTCACCGCCAATGCAGATACAAAGCGAGATCGGAGTGGACGATGCTTGATGTACGGAGCGCGATGCGCCGGACGGCCGCGTTTAACCGCGACCGGACCGCGGTGAAGAGCCTGGGCCGGGAACTCACCTTCGGTGAGTCGTGGGACCGCGGCGTGCGGCTCGCGAACGCCCTGCTGGCCATGGGCCTGGCCGGGGGCGACCGGGTGGCGGTACTGGAAGACAACTGTATCGAGGCGGCCGACTTCTACGTGGGCTCCGTCGCGGCGAACCTGGTGCGCGTGCCGCTGTACCGGCGCAACTCGTCCGAGGCGCACGAGTACATGATCCGCCACACCGGCGCCAAGGTCGTGGTGGTATCGCAGGAGTTCGCGCCGGAGCTAGCCGGCCTCACCGATCGCATCGACGGCCTCCAGCTCCTGGTCAGGGACGAGAACTATGAGGACTGGCTGTTCAGCCAGTCGAGTGTGGATCCGGATCCCGGCATCGCGCTGGACGATGTCTTCATCATCCGGCACTCGGCAGGCACGACCGGGCGCGCGAAGGGCATCGCGTATACCCACCGGGCCTGGATGAACGCCACCCGGGACTGGTTCTACCAGCTGCCGCCGGTCGACCTGGGCGACCGCTGCCTGCACGTCGGCCCTATCTCGCACGGGTCGGGGTACCTGTTCCTGCCGGTGTGGCTCGGCGGCGGCTGCAACATCTTGTTCCCGCGCTTCGACGCCGAGACGGTCCTGAAGGCGCTATCCGCCGAGCCGGTGAGCTATTTCTTCGCGGTGCCGACCATGGTCGCCGACCTGACCCGGATCGCGGGCGGCCAGCGGCTAGACCTGCCCGCGCTCAAGGCCGTGATGGTCTCCGGCGCGCCGATCAGCGAGCGGACGGCGCTGGCCGGGCACCAGGTCTTCGGCGACACCATGTACCAGATGTACGGGCAGACCGAAGCCGTCCCGGTCACGTTCATGGGTCCTCGCACCTGGTTCTCCCAGGTCGCGGGCTCGACGCCGGTTCGCGCCGCCGGACAGGTGATGCCGTTCGCCGAGCTGCAGATCCGCGACGAGGAAGGCGCCGTCCTGCCGGTCGGCGAGGAGGGCGAGATCTCGATCCGCTGCGACGGCCAGATGACCGGCATCTGGGACGACCAGGAGCTGACCGCCCGGCGGCTGCTGGACGGCTGGGTCCTGACCGGGGATATCGGCAGGCTTGATGAGAACGGGTTCCTCTATGTCGTCGACCGGGTGGACGACCTGATCGTCTCCGGCGGGTTCAACATCTGGCCAGCCGAGCTCGAGCAGGTCATCGCGTTGATGCCGCCGGTGCGGGAGGTGACGGTCTTCGGCGTGCCCGATCCCAAGTGGGGCGAGACCCCGATGGCCCTGGTCGTCGTCGATGACCTGACCGCGATCGACGAGGCCGCGATCATCGAAGAGTGCCGCGTCCGCCTCGGTTCGTACAAGA
Source organism: Actinomycetota bacterium (assembly GCA_030853115.1). Classification (GTDB taxonomy): domain Bacteria; phylum Actinomycetota; class Actinomycetes; order Streptosporangiales; family Streptosporangiaceae; genus Palsa-504. The sequence continues at coordinate 14,390 of JALYVS010000063.1, read as the reverse complement.
AGCCGGCGCTGGTGGAATTTCGCACCGAGCCGCTGCCCCGCAGTCCCGTCGGCAAGATCCAGCGCAAGGTGTTGCGCGAGCCTTACTGGTCCGGGCAAGGCCGCAGGGTCGGTGGTTCCTGACCGCCGCCCGCCTGGTCAAAGCGCGGCGATGAGCTCAGCGGCCGGCCTGGCGGCGCTGATCGCGCGCCGGCCCTTGATCATGGCGCGGGGCGAATCGACGGTGAGCATCCCCACCGTGCGTCCGTCCCGTTCGTACACGGCGACGTGCCTGCCGTCAGAGGCGTCTTCGATAACCGTCACGCCATCCGCGCGGCCCGGCCACCCGACGATCTGGATCCGCCGCTGGTACTGGTCGGACCAGACGTAAGGCACCGCGTCCGCGACGTGGCCCGGGCCGACGATCTGGGACGCGACCACCTCCGCGTGGCCGATGGCGTTGGTCCAGTGCTCAACCCGCATCGCCTGGCCGGACAGCGGATGAGGCCAGCGGGCGACGTCGCCCGCGGCGTAGATGTCACGCTGGCCGAGAGCCCGCAGGTTCTCGTCACACGCGATGCCGTCGGTGATGTCCAGGCCGCTGCCGCTGAGCCATCCGGTGCTAGGCGTCACTCCGAGCCCGACGACGACAAGGTCGGCGGGCAGCCGGGTGCCGTCGGAGAGCTCGACCGTTTCGACCCGGCCGGAGCCGAAGGCGGCGTCGACCGTGACGCCGCACCGGACGTCGACCCCGTGGTCGGCGTGCATGCGGGCGAGCAGGTTGCCGACCTGCGTACCGAGTGCGCGCGACATCGGCGCGGGCAGTATCTCCACCAGCGTGACCGGCAGGCTCCGGAGCCGGGCGGCGACGGCGACTTCAGCACCGATGAAACCGCCGCCGAGGATGACCACGTGGCGGGCCTGGTCGAGGCCGGTCCGCAGGGCCTGGGCATCCTCCAGGGTGCGCAGCGCCTGAAACCCGGCGAGCTCGCCCTGGCATGGTGCCGGACGCGGGGAGGCGCCGGTCGCGATGACCAGCTGCTCGTAACGCAGATCTCCCGCGGTGCCGGTCAGCACCCGGTGCCCTTCGACATCCAATCCGGTCGCGGTGACGCCGAGGCGCAGGTCGATATCAAGCTCGCTGAAGGCGTCGCGCTCCGATAGGTACGTGACCGCCCCAGGCCCGCCGTCCGCGAGGAAGTCCTTGGACAACGGCGGCCGGTCATACGGCAGGTGGCGCTCCGCCCCGATCAAGGTGATCCGCCGCTGGTATCCGCGGCGCCGCAGAATCTCGGCCGTCCTCAAGCCGGCCAGCGAGGCGCCCACCACGACCACGCCCGTGTCCACGTCGCTCCGGCCCATTTAGGTCCTCCGGTCCTGGTGGTCAAAGCTGGCCGGCTGCGATCCGTCGCTCACCGCACGGCCGAGGCGAATACAATTAACACTAACGTTGACAAAGCGGCGGCGGGAGATGGCGGGCATTCCGACGACATACAGCGCGACCGTATCGCACGACTTGTGCGTCGGCGTCGGTATGTGCCTGCAGCATGCGCCGGGCGCCTTCGAGTTCGGCGATGACGGCCTGTCCGTCTTCCGGCCCGACGGTGGCTGGACGGACTAGCAGGTCGAAGACGTAGCGGGCCGTAATGGCCAGAGCCGGGTCACGTTGGCCGGTCCGCGATGCCCAGCAGCCGGGCCGCGTTGCCGCCGCCGGCCAGTTCGGCGTCCGGCGCCGCGAGCAGTTTCAGCACGCCGCCCGCCAGGTCATCCTGGGCCGGCAGCGGGTAGTCGGTACCGAACAGGAGCCTGTCCGGTCCGAGCACATCGCGTAGGTACCGCAGGTTAACCGGGCTGTACACCACGCTATCCACGAAAATGTTGCGGATCAGCTCGGCGCACGGGCGTTTCCCCTGGGCGTCCCAGGAGCGAGCGATGCGGGGCAGGGCCCAGGCGAAGGTACCACCGCCGTGTGACAGGCAGATCCGCAACTCCGGGTACTTCGGCACGACTCCGCCGAACACCAGCTTGGCCGCGGCGATGGCGGTATCGGTCGTCATGCCCAGTCCGAACGTCACCGCCTGCCCGGTGATCCGGGCGGTCCATCCCGCCTGCGCGCCGAGGATCAGCGGGTGGACGAACACCAGCATCCCCAGCTCCGCGGCGGCCCCGAAGAACTCCGCCAGGTCCGGGTGGTCGAACTCGCGGGCGCCGGCCGTGGTGCCGACCTCGACCCCGGACAGGCCGGCCTCCCGGGCCCGGGTCAGCACCCGCACGGCACGGTCGGGATGCTGGAGCGGCACCGTGCCGAGGCCGCGGAACCGTCCGGGCATCTCCGCCACCGCGTGAGCGATGCCGTCGTTAAGCCGCAGGCACCACTGGCTGGCCGGTTCCGGATCGGCCCAGTCGCAGACCAGCGGCGGCAGCGGCGACAGCACCTGCATGTCGACGCCGGCCGGTTCCATGTCCGCGAGCCTGCTCTGCGGATGCCAGGACGACGGTGGAACGGTACGCACCACGACGCCGTCCCGCGTCAGCCGCCCCACCTGGCCGTCGATCTCGAAGGTGGGCCAGCGAGGGTCACCGTATCGCTGCGCGAAGTCCGGCAGCGGCGGGACGAAGTGGGTATGAAAGTCGATGCGCATCACGGTCTCCTATCGTGCTGGCTGGTTCACCGCGCACCCGTTCCGCGGTCAGGCCACCGACCCACCCGCACGAAGGCCAGGTGGCACCGTAAAGGCGCCACCTTGACCATAAGAGCTTCTTGCCGTTACCCCTCTTCGAGCCGGAAGCCCACCTTGAGCCCGACCTGATAGTGCATGACCTCGCCGGCCTCCACCTGCCCACGGATCTGCGTGACCTCGAACCAGTCCAGATTCCGGAGAGTCTGGCCAGCCCTGTGCAATGCGTTGCGAATCGCCGTCTCGATCCCGTCGGGTGAGCTGCCTACGATCTCGGTTACCCGGTACGTGTGGTCGGTCATTTTCCCTCCGAAAGGTCCCCGGTTCCTGGTGAACGCGGCCGAGCTAGAACTTAACTCCTGCGGCGCCCTGCGTCACCTTCCACCCTGCTTGGCGACGGCGCTCTCGGCAGGTTGATCAGCCGGCAGGAGTAGTTTCGTCATCCCGTGAGCGCCCGCAGTAGGCTTCGCGTGCTATCACGCGTATCCCTAACTGGCCGGAGGAACCTCACATGCCACTTTTCGGCAGCAAGCCGGGCGACAATACGACCACCTGGGAGCCGCAGGCCGCGGCCGGCAGGCTGGCGCAGACCGCGGGGGCCGCTCCGGCGGGCGTCTTCACTTCGGACTTGTCGGTCTCGGAGTACGTGCTGCTCGGCGAGGCCGGGTTCGAGCCGCTCGGCTTCGTGGTCGGATCGTCGATTTATCACATTGGCCTGCAGGTCGGACGCTGGTCGCAGAACCAGGAACTGCAGGTCTTGACGCAGGCGATGTACAACGCCAGGGAACTGGCCATGACCAGGATGCAGGCCGAAGCCGACCACCTCGGCGCTGACGGTATCGTCGGCGTCCAGTTGCGCATGCAGAGCTACGTGTGGGGCCAGGGCGTCCTGGAGTTCATCGCGACCGGGACCGCGGTGCGCGCGCTGGGCAGCACCGGCCAGGGCACCGCAGGGGCCCACCGGGCTCCGGACGGCCGGGCGTTCACCTCGGACCTGTCGGCTCAGGACTTTTTCCGGCTGCTGGCGGCCGGCGCGGTGCCGGTGGCGTTCGTGCTGGGGACCTGCGTGTACCACATCGCCCATCAGTCGGCGATGCAGTCACTGCGCCAGGCCGGCCAGAACCAGGAAATGGTGATCTTCACGCAAGGCATCTACGAGGCCCGCGAGCTGGCGCTGGCCCGGATGCAGTCGGAGGCCACGCAGGCCCAGGCCTCAGGCATCGTCGGGGTCAACGTCGAGGTCAATAACCACGTCTGGGGCGAGCACGCGACCGAGTTCCTCGCTACCGGTACCGCCATCCGGCGCCTCGGCGCTGAGCACCGGCTCCCCGAGACCTCTCCGAAGCCCACCTTCACGTTGGGGCTCGACCGCTAGCCAGCCGACCTTGAGCGCGGAAATCCTGGGGCCCGGGCGGGATAATTCCGGCTGTCTGAGCGGCGATGGGCGTGGTGAGCACGCCCGCCTCGTGGCAGGCTGGCATCAGGGCAGCCGAGGAGGTCCAGCATGATCAGAACTCACAGTTACGACGTCACCGTCGCCTGGAGCGGCAACCGGGGCAGCGGCACCAGCGGATACCGGGAATACGGCCGGGATCATGAGGTGACGCTCAGCGGGACCGGGGAAGGGGAGGAAGGCGGGGACGCCGGCCGGCCGCAACCCATCGCAGGCAGTTCCGACTCGGCCTTCCGGGGCGACCCAAGCCGGTGGAATCCCGAGCAACTGCTCACGGCCGCGCTCGCGCAGTGCCACATGCTTTCCTACCTGCACGCCTGCGCGGCCGCCGGCATCGTGGTCACCGGGTACACCGATGAGGCGCACGGCACCATGACCGAGACCACCGACGGCGGCGGCCACTTCACCGAGGTCGTGCTCAGGCCACAGGTCACCGTGGGCTCACCAGACATGGTCGAGAAGGCGGCCGCGCTGCATCACGAAGCCCACGAGAAGTGCTTCATCGCCAGCTCGGTGAACTTCCCGGTCAGGCACGAGGCCGTCGTGCTGGCCGCCAGCACCGCAGAACGCCGAGGCTGACCACCCAGCATCACTATGACTCACCCTCCGGGCGGACCAAGCGCACCATGGTCGGCGCGCCAGGCGGCCCGGCCGGCGACGACCGGTACCGCGGCACGCCGACGCAGGTGAACAGCAGGGCATCCAGGGGTTCACCCAGGACGGCGGGCACCGCACTGTCGAGGAAGGTCATCCCGGAAGCGCTGGCGCCGAGCGCGTAGGCAGCTAGGTGCAGCCGGCCTTCAGCCAGCCCGGCAGCTAGGTGTGCCGCACGGTACTCCTGGTCGCTGAGCCCGGCCAGGTCAGCCGCGGCGATGGCGATAAAGGCGGCGTCGCGGGCCAGGGTCTGGCCCAGGCATACCCGGCGCAGCTCGTCACGCAGCGCGCCTAGGCGCACCGGCGCGTCCAGGGCCGGCCAGCGGTACACGCCGGGCGCCAGGCCCGCCACGTCGTGGACCACCACCCAGTGGGGCAGGTCCAGGCCGCGCACGGCAACGTCCATGCAGGTGCTGAGCAGGTCCTGAGACAGCCCGCGGCTGCGGTCCATCCGGCGCTGGGACCCGCGCGCGGCGATGACGCTCTCCACCGGCGCCGGGGCCAGGACCCGCACAGGCACCGGACTGCCCCGTTCCCACGGACGGCCGAGCTGGTCGCATTCTCCGGCCCGCTGGGCCGCAGTCACCAGCGGGAACTCCACTGGCGCGGCGTCCACGTCTCCCACCGCGGCCCGGCCGCTGGCCGTGACGGCGGGAGCGGCGGCGTCCAGGCCGACCACGGCCACCGGCAGCTCGTGCACCCGGTCCGCGCCCACCAGGTCAGCGACCCCCACGTCGGGGAAACGGGTATACAAAGCGGCCGTCAGGCCGGCCGAGTCGGCCAGCGCCAGCAGCTGCGCGAGCATGGTGCCGGCGTCCCAGTACACGTGCCGGTAGCCCCGTTCCCGGTAACGCCAGCCGGTGCGCCACGGCACGCCGGTCACGACCACCGCCGGACCGCCCGCACGCGGCGGGGGTCCGACCCGCGCCAGCGCATGGTCCCAAGGGTCGTACCAGTGCACCCCCGCGGGCAGCGGCCCACCCGGCGGCACCACCACGTACACCTCCAGCGGGAAACGGCCGCCGGCCGACCCGGCCGCCCGGAACGGGTGAATCCCGTAGGGCCGTTCCATGGTGCGTACCACCCCGGCCGACAGGTACAGCAACCGGGACAGCTGAGCCAGGTCCAGCGCCGCCCGGCTAACTTCGGCCGTCCCCGCCAGCACGGCCACCGCCGGCGCCGACGTCTGCGGCAACTCCCGGGGCAACGGGATCCGAGGCAGGTCCCTCGGGTACCGTTTCACGAACCACGGCAGCCGGCCGAAGTCGTTGACCTGCAGATCCTGGAGCACCCCAGAATCGTCTGCCGGCCCATCCCAGTCCCGGCCCGGCTCATAAGATGTCAGCCGGTGCAGCCTCTGCGTGGCGGTCTCCATACCCATCATCATGCTCTGGTGGCGATGGTCTCAGGGATCACCGGCCGGCCGGTTCCCTATCCGCATGCTCTGAAAGAGCTGCGGCTCTCTTAGCTATCGGCCGCCCTCACCACGAGACACACCGCCACCTGCCGCTTCGCCGGCATCTTCCGGCGAGGTCACGATCGTCCGCCGGGTTCTTGGCCGCCCGTTCCAGCGGCGTAGCCAGAGCAGGCCCAGAACAGGAAGGACGAGCGGGACGAAGCCGTAACCGCTGCCATAGCCGGACCACACCGTGGCGTCGGGGAAGGTGGCCCGGTCGGCGAGGCTCCAGGTGCCGACCGCCAGCACGCCGGCGAGTTCGACCGAGCAGGACAAGACGGCGATCCGGCGGGCGGCCGGGCTGCCGGCGGCGAGGGTAACGGTGGCGAGGATGTAGATCACGGCGGCGAAGGCCGACAGCACGTAGGCAACCGGGGCGTGGCCGAACTTCGTCGCGATCTGCACCCCGGCCCGCGCGGAGGCAGAGAGCGCGAAGAGCGCGTAGACGGCGACCAGCAGCCGGCCCGGTCCTGTCCTGGTCGAGCCCGGCCGCGAGGCCGTGGGCTCAGGCGAGGCCGTGGGCTCAGGCAAGGCTGTGGGCTCAGACATGGATGACCGGCCAGATCTGATGCAGCCGGACCATCAGCACGGCCGCGGCGAGCCCCGCCACGGCGATGACCGCAGGGCCCCACCGTGATCGCTCCAGAAGCCCCCAGAACGCGGCGGCCAAGGGGACGAGCGGCGTCGCGATCAGGTATCCGATGAGCGTAGCCAGCCCGGCCGGGCGTTGACCGCCAGCGAGCTTGGCCACGATGATGCCCACCTGGATGAGCAGCAGGATCTCAAGGACGCCAACCGCGGCGAGAAGGGGGACGCTCATGCGCCGGTTTCGGGCGGTCATCAGCAGCGCATATCCGGCCAGCGCAAGACCGGCCACGATGATCGTCGTGGGGACGGCGCCATTCACGCTTGAGATGTTACTACGTTTGGTAGTAACGGGCGCCGGCGCGGCCCGTGCGGGCCGCCCTGGACCGATCGTCGAGAGCAGCAGTAACAGCGGGAACAGCGAACGAACCCGTAGTTGGTGAGCAGGGCCGCCAGGTAGGCACCCAAGTCGTCGAAGTAGTGGCAGGCCACCGCGAGCGGGAAGCCGGTATCGATAACGTCGACGGCTCCGTGTACTCTACAAATATCTGCTTGTACAAGTAATCTGATGTACATTGGCAGAGCCCGCCAGAGAAAGGTGCCGACATGAACGACCACGCCGCGATCGAAAGCTCCGAAGGCCTGGACCAGGACTACCAAACGCGGCTGACGCTCGCCGCGTCCGCCGATGCCGTATTCGATGCGCTCACGACGACCGAGGGTCTCGCCGGATGGTGGACGCCGGTCACGGGCAACGGGCTGGCCGGCGGCGAGCTGACGTTCAGCTTCGGTCCCGCGTCGCAGGCCGTGATGCGGGTCGACGCGGCCGAGCGGGGTACCGGGGTCCGCTGGACCAACCTGGCGTGCCTCATCGAGGACTGGGTCGGGACGACGCTGCACTTCGACATCGAGGCAACGCCGGGAGGCGGCACCGAACTGCGTTTCCGTCATGCCGGCCTGACGCCCCGGCTCGCGTGCTTCAGCGACTGCAAAAGCGGCTGGGACCACTTCATCCCGAGCCTTCGCGCTTACGTCGAGACCGGCACCGGAAACCCGAACCAGTCGGCGGCGGACCTCGCCCGCCGCCAGGCACGGACGCAGCGCCGCGAGCCGGCGAACCCCGGCTGAGACACGCTTGCGGTCATAAGCGCAGCTCCCGGTGGCGCGGCGGCCTGTGCACCCGATGAGGGCGATCCTGCGGGCGCCGTACTCCGGGCGCGCGCCGACCCGCACCGCCGTCAGATCCTCCGGCTGGTGCGGGGGCGGCGAGCTGGCCGCCGGCTAGATCGCGTCGCACTTCGACGTGACGCAGCAGGCCGTCAGCCACCATCTTTACGTGCTCATTCCTGCCACTGAGGTGGCTGAGATAACACAGATTTGTGTTATCTCAGTTTTACTTGTAAGTTGTGTGAATGCCTACTGATGCCGAGATCACCTTCGCCGACCACATGGGCCGTTTCTATGCGCGCCGTTATGGCATGGCACCGATGGTGGGCCGTCTCCTGGGGTATCTGGCGGTGTGCGAGCCGCGGGAGCAGAGCATCGCGGAGCTGGCCGAGGCGCTTCTGGCTAGCCGCAGCGCGATCGCCGGCGCGGTCAGCACCATGGAGAACCTGGGGCTGATCCGGCGGTCGCGAGCCGCGGGAGAACGGATGGACCGGGTGCGTATCGACCTCACCGGGCCCAAGGCGATGGGGTTCGACACCTCCGAGTACCAGGAGCAGGGCGATCTGGCGCGGGAAGGCCTGGAGCTGCTGGCCGATGCGCCGCCCAGGCGGCGGGCGGTACTGCTGGAGTGGGCGGCGTTCGCCGATTTCCTGGTGGACCGGCTCCCGGCCCTGGAACAGGAGTGGAAGGCCCGCCGGGAGGCACTGTGCGCCGCCGGCGAGCTGCCCAGTGATCAGTAAGCCCCGGTCGTTACCGACACCGAGATGAGGACCCCATGAGCAGTTGTTCACCCGCCGCGGCCATCCAGGCGAGCGGGGTGCGTAAGTCCTACGACGACAAGGTCGTCCTGGACGACGTGGATCTCACCGTGACCGAGGGCAGCATCTTTGCCCTGCTGGGCCCGAACGGGGCTGGCAAGACCACCATGGTGCGGATCTTGTCTACCCTGATCCCAGCCGACGCGGGCAAGATCTCCGTCGCCGGTCACGACGTGACCGGCGATCCGGGCGCGGTGCGCGCCGCGATCGGCGTGACCGGGCAGTTCTCCGCAGTGGACAATCTGCTCACCGGCGAGGAAAACCTGCGGCTGATGGCCAGCCTGCGCCACCTGCCCCGCACCACAGGGCGTCAGCGGGTGGCCGAGTTGCTGGAACGCTTCGACCTGACTGACGCGGCGCGAAAGCCGCTCTCCACCTATTCCGGCGGGATGCGGCGCCGGCTCGACCTGGCCATGACGCTCGTCGGCAATCCGCGCCTGATATTTCTCGACGAGCCCACCACCGGGCTGGACCCGCGCAGCCGGCGCACCATGTGGCAGATCATCCGCGAGCTGGTCGCCGGGGGGGTCACCATCTTGCTCACCACCCAGTACCTCGACGAGGCCGACCAGCTCGCCGACCGGATCGCGGTCCTGGACCACGGCCGGATCGTCGCCGACGGTACCGCCGCCGAGCTCAAACGCCGGATCCCTGGCGGGCATGTCCTGCTGCGGTTCGGCGCACCCGATCCGCTGAAGCTGGCCGCGCGCCTGCTCACCGGGGCGGACGCGGATGAGGAAAACCTGACCCTGCAGGTGCCCGGTGACGGCAGCCTCACCTCGCTGCGGGCCCTGCTCAACCGCCTCGACGACGCCGCGATCGAGGTCGAGCAGCTTTCGATTCATACCCCCGACCTCGACGACGTGTTCTTCGCCGTCACCGGCCACCCCACCACGAGCCATCCCACCACCGGTCGCCCCGCCACCGGTCACCCAGCCGACGAGAAAGCCCTGCAGCGATGAGCACCCTTGCCTACACCATCGGCGACTCGGCCACGATGCTGCGCCGCAATCTCAAACATCAGCTGCGTTACCCGTCGATGACCCTGATGCTCGTCGGCATGCCCATCGTGTTCCTGCTGCTGTTCGTCTACGTCTTCGGCGGCCAGCTCGGCGCCGGGCTCAACGACGGCCATGGCGGCCGGGGCGCCTACCTCACCTACGTCGTGCCCGGCATCTTGATCGTGACCGTAGCCTCGGCGGCGCTGGGCACCGCGATCTCGGTGGCGATGGACATGACCGGAGGCATCATCGACCGTTTCCGCACCATGGCCATCGCCCGGGCCGCGGTGCTTACCGGTCACGTGATCGGCAGCCTTATCCAGACCGTGGCCGGCGTCGCCATCGTGCTCGGAGTCGCTTTCGCCGTCGGATTCCGGCCCAGTGCCAGCCCGCTCGCCTGGCTGGCGGCCATCGGTGTCCTGATGTTGTTCGCCTTCGCGCTCATCTGGCTGTCCACGGCGCTCGGCCTGGCCGCTAGAAGTGTCGAGACCGCCAGCAACACGCCCATGTTCCTGACCCTGCTGCCCTTCCTCAGCAGCGGATTCGTCCCCACCCGCACCATGCCGGCGGGGCTGCGCCAGTTCGCCGAATACCAGCCCTTCACCCCCGTCACCCAGACTGTCCGCGGGTTGCTCACCGGCACCCCACCTGGCACGGTCACGATCGTCGCCGCCGCCGCCTGGAGTGCTGGCATCGCCCTGGGCAGCTACCTGTGGGCCGGTCGGCTCTACAACCACCGTCGTCCCGCTGACCCCACATGACGCGGCGCGCGAATGGGTCGCGGGCTGAGGTCGCGCCGGCTGCATTTGCTAGTTAGCCGCACCAGCACGCGGCACCGGAGCAGACTGTCCGGGTGAGCCCAGTAGGCGAAACAGCAGTAATCCTGTCCGCAGCCCTGATCGTGGACGGTGCCGTGGCGGCCGACCCGGTGATTTCACCTGACGGCCTGTGGGTGGCCTGGACGACCTCCTCGGCAGGCGGATCCGGGCCGGAGGTCAGCGAGCTGTGGCTCGCACCCGTCGCACCGACCGCGGCACCCATCAAGCTGACTAACGACCGCGTCCGGCTGCCGCGCTGGTCCCTGGACTCAGCGTGGCTGTTCTATATCGCCGATGCGGAGCTTCGTCGTCTCCGGATCACCGCCGACGGGCCGGGCGGAGACCACGAGACAGTGCTGCGCTGGGACGGCGAGGTTTCCGGGCTGGTCCCGCTCGCGGGCGGGCGGCTGGTGGCCCTGGTGGCCGGCGACGAGCAGACCGATGACGACAAGACCCGCCAGGCCGAGCATGACGACGTGGTGGCGTGGTCCGAGCGCGCGGTACGCCAGCACTGGCTCTGGCACCGGCTGCGCCTGCTGGATCTGGCTTCCGGCGAACTCAGCGTGAGCGCCGGGCTGGCCGGACGGCACGTCACCGCCGTGGCGCAGCGACCGGACGGCGGGCCGCTGGCGGTGGTGAGCTGGGATTGCCCGGAATATGAGCCGGGCGTCTTTACCAGCCGGCTGCACATCGCCAACACCGATGACGGCACCGCCGCGGACCTGGGCCCGCTGGGTCTGGAGGCACGCTCCCCGGTGTGGTGGCCGGGTGCAGGCGGCTGGCATGTGTCCTGGCTGGAAATGGTGCCACCCGGTGAGGGCACCGCCGTGATGGACATCACCGTCTCAGCGGATGGGACTGTCTCGGCCGGCCCGGAGAACCTGACAGTAGGCATGGCCATCTGCCCGGACCAGCTCGTCCAGGTCGCCGGCGGCCCGCCCGGGGCGCTGTTCGCCGAAGGGCTGGACACCGCCTTGTACCGGCTGGAACCTGCTGGCCCGTCGTTCCGGCGGGTGACGAGCTGGGCTGGCGAGGCTACCGCGCTCAGCGCCAGTGACGACGCGGCCGTGATCGCGGTGCTGGTGAGTACCGCCTATGCACCCCGCGATGTCAGCGCCGGGCCGCCCGATGCCCTCGTCCGGATCAGCGATACTCGTCCGGAACTGCGCAGCATCGCCTTGGGTACCCAGGAGCGGCTGTCCTGGCGGGCATCTGACGGGCTGGAGCTGGACGGCGTACTGGTCCTGCCGCCGGGCCAGGGTAGGGCAGATGGCCCGTTTCCCCTGGTGACAATGGTCCACGGCGGGCCCACCAGCCGGTGGGCAGATGAGCTCATGCTGTCCTGGGTGTGCTGGGGCCAGTGGCTGGCCGCGGCCGGCTTCGCGGTATTCCACCCCAACCCGCGCGGTGGCACCGGACACGGCCACGCGTTCAGCGCCATGGTGGCCGGCGACGTGGGCCAAGACGAGTGGACTGACATCTTGACCGGCCTCGACGCCCTGGTCGCCGACGGCGTCGCGGACCCCGCTCAGCTTGGCATCGCCGGGTGGAGCCATGGCGGGTACATGGCCGCCTGGGCGGTCACGCAGTCCAGCCGCTTCCGGGCCGCTGTGATGGGCGCGGGCATCACCGACTGGGCCATGCAGATCGGCGTCGGCGAGCTCGGCCGCACAGATGTCGGCCTATCAGGCAGCTTCGGCTGGGAAGGACCTGGTCCGCACCGCCACGACCAGCTCAGCCCGATCTCCTACGCGGCCAAAGTCACCACCCCCGTGCTGATCCTGCACGGCGAGGACGACACCAATATCCCGGTCGGCCACGCGACGTACTTCCACCGGGCGCTCACCCAGTTCGGCACGGAGCACGAGCTGGTGATCTACCCGCACGAGAATCACGGGTTCACCAAGCGTTCCCACCAGATCGACGTCCTGGAACGCGTCCGCTCCTGGTTCACCCGCTGGCTGGTTCCTTCGGGTGACCGCTGACTCGCCTGCTGCTGCCCGGGGTCGTTCTCGCTGGTTTGGCCCTGGTTTTCCCCCGGTATCTGGAAGGCTGGGATCCTGCATGCAGCGGCTCACCCGGCTGGCCCGCGAGGGCCCGAGGAGCCAGCAGAGGCTGTCAACGGAGGCCGCCGACCGCACGCTCGCCTTCCGGGCCCGCTTCGTGACCCCACTCCGCATTACCTACCGATCATGTCGTAAATTACGCGAAGGGACGTAGCCGTGCCCCGCACGGTCTGCGGTTACCAAGGGAGGAACACTATGCCACTGACCATTGGCGATACCGCTCCGGACTTCGAAGCGGAGACGAGCGAAGGGCCAATCAGCTTCTACGACTACCTCGGGGACGCCTGGGGGGTCCTGTTCTCGCACCCCAAAGACTTCACCCCGGTGTGCACCACCGAGCTCGGCTACATGGCGAAGATCAAGCCGGAGTTCGACCGGCGCGGCGTTAAGATCATCGGCCTGTCGGTCGACTCCACCGGAGACCACGAGCGGTGGGCCGCCGACATCGCTGAAACCCAGGGCACGGCGCCTAACTACCCGATCATCGCCGACCACGACTTCAAGGTGGCCAAGCTGTACGGGATGCTGCCGGCCGACGTCTCCGGCGATCCCGGGTCGCGTACGCCCGCGGATAACCAGACGGTGCGGAACGTGTTCGTGATCGGCCCCGACAAGAAGATCAAACTGGTCCTGGTGTACCCGATGACGACCGGGCGCAACTTCGACGAGGTGCTGCGGGTCGTCGACTCGCTGCAGCTCACCGCTAAGCACAAGGTGGCCACGCCGGCCAACTGGAAGCAGGGCGAGAAGGTCATCATCGCCGGCTCGGTCTCCAACGAACAGGCCAAGGAGCTTTTCGGGGAGTGGGAGCAGCCCAAGCCGTATATCCGGATCGTGCCCCAGCCCAGCTGAGCCTTTCGGCCGGGGGGTCAGGCCGCCGATGAAGGTGGCGAGTGGGACGTAGATCGCGCGGTCACCCATCCGAGGTGAAGTTCGTCCCTTCGGATGGGTGGCCGGAACTATGCCCAGCGCGATGCCGGCGTACCGGTCAGGCCGCCCGCCAGTCGCCTTCGGCGCGGAACTCGATGTTCAGCGCGCCCAGGTTCTGACGCCCGAAATCCTCCAGCGGCGCGAGCTCGTTCCCGCCGCTCGGATCGTACAGCCGCCCGATGGCGAGTTCGCGGCCGTTACCGTCGACCAGCCGGAAGAACCGCCCGGCGGCCAGGGCCTCGGCAACGTCCCCGGCGACGGCCTGGCCGGGCCCGGACTTGCCGACCGCGGACGGCTCGGCCCCGTCGTAGCCGGCGACCGCATCCTCGGCGATGACCCAGCAGTACGGCGTGGTCAGGGAGGCGAATTCCGAGATCAGCGAATCGGGGACCTCATCGGTTTCCAGCTCATCCAGCGGGGCCAGCCCCGCGGCAACGGGTTCGGACCGTGCTTCTCCTGGGTTCTCGCTCTGACCGTCCATACCGGGTCTCCTCTCCAAGCCTGGCCGGATTATGCCTCCACGTCTTGCCGCCGGCACCGAGCGCGTCATTAGCCGGGCGGCAGGCCTCGCCCATCATGTCGTACTGCCTGGCCGTCAGCTGCCTGGCCGTCAGTTTTCCCGTCCGCGTCGGTCCCGGCATGTGGGGCCGGGCTGCGGTGCAGCCAGGTGATGGTGAGGGCGGCCAGGATGGCCTCGGCGGCCAGGGCGATCAGGGCGCGGGCAGCGAAGCCGGCCGGGCTGGTGAGGGCCAGCCGGCCGGTGAGGGCGCCGGCGCCCTGAACGAC
>JALYVS010000373.1 GCA_030853115.1 Actinomycetota bacterium | reverse complement strand
TTCGATAGCGGCAGGTACTCCATAGCCTGGTAGATCCCGTCCAGCGACCGTCCGGGCAGCGGCAGGTCACGCGGCACCCGGGCACCGCCGCACAGCACGACGGCGTCGAAACGGGCCCGCAGCTCGCCGGCGGTGATGCCGGTGCCGGCCTCCACGCCGCAGCGGAACTCGGTGCCTTCGGCCCGCATCTGGTCCAGCCGCCGGTCCAGGTGCCGCTTTTCCAGCTTGAACTCGGGAATGCCGTACCGCAGCAGGCCGCCGGCCGCTTCGTCGCGCTCGAAGACGGTCACCGTATGCCCGGCCCTGGTCAGCTGCTGGGCCGCGGCCAGCCCGGCCGGACCTGAGCCGATCACCGCCACCGTGCGGCCGGTCAGGGCGGCCGGAGGCAGCGGCACGACCCACCCGGAGGCGAAGGCCCGGTCGATGATCTCCACCTCGACCTGCTTGATCGTCACCGGGTCGCCGGTATTCGCAGGCGGCACCGGGATCCCGAGCACACAGGCGGCTTCGCACGGCGCTGGGCAAAGCCGCCCGGTGAACTCAGGAAAATTGTTGGTGGCATGCAGCCGGTCGGCGGCGTCCTGCCAGTCGTGCCGCCAGACCAGGTCGTTCCACTCGGGGATCAGGTTGCCCAGCGGGCATCCGTGGTGGCAGAACGGGATGCCGCAGTCCATGCACCGGCCTGCCTGCCGCTCCAGCCGCCCCGCCGCGAACGGCTCGTACACCTCGCGCCAGTCCCGCAGCCTGAGGTCGACCGGGCGCCGGGCCGGCAGCTCGCGCGACGTCGAAAGGAAACCCTTCGGATCAGCCATGACCGCTCCCCTTACCCGTGCGCCGCGGCCATCACGGCCTCGTTGACGTCACGGCCCTCACGCTCGGCCTGCGAGGCAGCGGACAGCACGCGCTTGTAGTCCTTCGGCATGACCTTGGTGAACCGGCTGGTGTCCCAGTCGGACAGCAGCCGGGCCGCGACGGCGGAACCTGTTTCGGTGTAGTGGCGTTCCACCACGTCGCGCAGGAAGCGGGCATCCTCTCCCGGGCTCACGGGATCCAGGTCGACCATCTCGGAGTTCACCCGGCGTTCGGACAGGTCCAGGACGTAGGCGATGCCGCCCGTCATGCCGGCCGCGAAGTTCCGCCCGACCGGGCCGAGGATGACGACCCGGCCGCCGGTCATGTACTCGCAGCCGTGGTCGCCGGTGCCTTCCGCGACGGCGAGCGCGCCGGAGTTCCGGACGCAGAACCGCTCGCCCACCAGGCCGCGCAGGAAGATCTCGCCGCTGGTGGCGCCGTAGCCGATGACGTTGCCCGCGATGACCTGCTCCTCGGCGGCGAAGGGGACCTGGTCGGAGGGCCGGACGATAATCCGCCCGCCGGACAGTCCCTTGCCGACGTAGTCGTTGGCGTCGCCCTCGAGCCGCAGCGTGATGCCGCGCGGCAGGAACGCGCCGAACGACTGGCCCGCCGACCCGCGGAACGAGATGCCGATCGTGTCGTCGGGCAGCCCCTCGCCGCCCCAGCGCCTGGTCACCTCGTAGCCGAGCATGGTGCCCACCGTCCGGTTCACGTTCCTGATCGGCAGCTCGAGCCGGACCGGACGGCCTTCTTCGAGCGCGCCCTCGGCGAGGGCGATGAGCGTGTTGTCCAGGGCCTTGTCCAGCCCGTGGTCCTGACTGCGCTGGCACGTCAGAGCGGCGCCTTCGGCCAGCTGGGGGGCGTAAAGCACCCGCGACAGGTCGAGCCCGGAGGCCTTCCAGTGCTCCACCGCCAGCACCGCGTCGAGCAGGTCGACCCGGCCGATGATCTCCTCCAGGGTCCGGAATCCGAGCTGGGCCAGGTACTCCCTGACCTCGGCCGCGATGAACTCGAAGAAGTTGACGACGAACTCGGGCTTGCCGCTGAACCTCGCCCGCAGCTGCGGGTTCTGGGTGGCCACGCCGACTGGGCAGGTGTCCAGGTGACAGACGCGCATCATGATGCAGCCCGACACCACCAGCGGCGCGCTGGCGAAGCCGAACTCCTCCGCGCCGAGCAGGGCGGCGATGATCACGTCGCGACCGGTCTTCAGCTGGCCGTCGGCCTGCACGACGATCCGGTCCCGCAGCTTGTTGCGCAGCAGCGTCTGCTGGGTCTCGGCCAGGCCGAGCTCCCACGGCGCGCCCGCGTGCTTAAGAGAGGTCAGCGGGGCCGCGCCGGTGCCGCCGTCGTGCCCGCTGATCAGCACCACGTCGGCGTGCGCCTTGGACACCCCCGCCGCCACCGTGCCGACCCCGACCTCGGACACCAGCTTGACGTGCACCCGGGCCGCCGGGTTGGCGTTCTTCAGGTCATGGATCAGCTGGGCCAGGTCCTCGATCGAGTAGATATCGTGGTGCGGCGGCGGCGAGATCAGGCCCACGCCCGGGGTGGAGTACCGCGTCTTGGCGATCCACGGGTAGATCTTGTTCCCGGGCAGCTGGCCGCCCTCGCCGGGCTTGGCGCCCTGCGCCATCTTGATCTGCAGGTCGTCGGCGTTGACCAGGTACTCGCTGGTGACGCCGAACCGGCCGCTGGCCACCTGCTTGACCGCGGAGCGCCGCAGGTCGCCGTTGGCATCGGGGACGAAGCGGTCCGCGTCCTCGCCGCCCTCGCCGGTGTTCGACCGGCCGCCCAGCCGGTTCATCGCGATGGCGAGGGTCTGGTGCGCCTCGGCCGAGATCGACCCGTACGACATGGCACCGGTCGCGAACCGCCGCACGATGCTGGCCACAGATTCGACCTCATCGACCTGAACGGGCCGGGACGCGTCGGCCCGGGACGCGTCGACGCCGCGGATGCGCAGCAGGCCGCGTAGCGTCATCAGCCGCCGCGACTGGTCATCGACCAGCTGGGTGTACTCCTTGAAGATCTCGTACTTGCGGCTGCGGGTGGCGTGCTGCAGCTTGAACACCGTCTCCGGGCTGAACAGGTGCGGCTCGCCGTCGCGCCGCCACTGGTACTCACCGCCGGTCCCCAGCCGCCGGTAAGCCATTCCCGGGCCGGCCACGATGCCATGGTGGGCGCGCAGCCGGGTCTCTTCGGCCAAAGCGCCGAAACCCACTCCGGACAGCCGCGAGGTGGTGCCCGCGAAGCAGGTGTCGATGACCTCCGCGCCCAGGCCGATGGCCTCGAAGATCTGCGCGCCGGTGTACGAGGCGACGGTCGAGACGCCCATCTTGGACATGATCTTCAGCAGGCCCTTGTTAAGCGCCTCGAGCAGGTTAGCCTCGGCCTTGCGTTCCGGCACCCCGGAGATGACGTCGCGCCGGGCCAGGTCGCGGACCGACGCGATGGCCAGGTAGGGGTTGACCGCCGCGGCGCCGTAGCCGATGAGCAGCGCCACGTGGTGGCACTCGCGCACGTCGGCGGCCTCGACGATGAGGCCGGCCCGGGTCCGCGACTTGCCCTTGATCAGGTGATGGTGCACCGCGCCGGTCAGCAGCAACGACGGAATCGCGATGAGCTGTGCTGGCCCGGGGGGCGCCACCCGCATCCGGTCGGACAAGATGATGAGGCGGGCACCGCCGGTGATCGCGTCGGAGACCTCGGCGCAGATCTCGGCCAGCCTGGCCACCAGGGCCGCGCCGCCGCCGGCCGGGTCGTAGCGGCCGTCGATCAGGTGAGAGGCGAAACCGGGCAGGTTGCCCCCGTCGTTGATGTGCACGATCTTGGCCAGGTCGTTGTCGCTGATCACCGGGAAGGGAAGCACGATCTGACGGCAGGACGCGGGGACCGGTTCCAGCAGGTTCTGCTCGGGCCCGGTGCCGGTGCCGAGCGAGGTCACGAGCTCTTCCCTGATCGCGTCCAGCGGCGGGTTAGTCACCTGCGCGAACAGCTGGGTGAAGTAGTCGAACACCAGCCGCGGCCGGTCCGAGAGCACCGCCACCGGGGTGTCGGTGCCCATCGACCCGATCGGCTCCGTCCCGGTCTTGGCCATCGGGGCCAAGATGACCCGCAGCTCCTCCTCGGTATAGCCGTGCATCCGCTGCAGCGTGACCAGGTCGGTGCTTTCCCCCGGTGCCTCCGGGGGGAGGTCGGGCAGGTCGTCTAGGTGCAGCAGCCCGGCGTGCAGCCAGTCCTCGTACGGGTGCTCCGCGGCCAGGGCCGCCTTGACCTCTTCGTCTTCGACGATCCGGCCCGCCGCGGTGTCGGCCAGGAAGACCCGGCCCGGCTGCAGGCGCCCCTTCCTGATCACGGTGGCGGGGTCGATGTCGAGCACGCCCACCTCGCTGGCCAGCACGACCAGTCCGTCGCTGGTGACCCAGTACCGGCCGGGCCGCAGGCCGTTACGGTCGAGCA
The DNA here is from genome assembly GCA_030853115.1 of Actinomycetota bacterium. GTDB lineage: Bacteria > Actinomycetota > Actinomycetes > Streptosporangiales > Streptosporangiaceae > Palsa-504. The sequence goes on along the minus strand of JALYVS010000373.1, from coordinate 1,800 downwards.
CCGCGCCGATCACCGAGCCGTCGGTGAACGCGATCAGCGCGGGACCGTCCCAGGGTTCCATCAGCGCGGCGTGGAACTGGTAGAACGCCCGGCGTTCCGCGCTCATCTCCTCGTGGTTCTCCCACGGCTCGGGAATCATCATGAGCACCGCGTGCGGCAGGGACCGGCCGCCCATGTGCAGCAGCTCGAGGCACTCGTCGAAGCTGGCGGAGTCGCTGCCCTTGGCGTTGAGCACCGGGAAGAGCCGCTCGATCCCCTGGCCGTCCGCCGCCTGCGGGATCAGGTCGCTGGCCAGCATCGCCTCCCGGGCCCGCATCCAGTTGCGGTTACCCCGGACCGTGTTGATCTCGCCGTTGTGCGCCACGTACCGGTACGGGTGGGCCAGCGGCCAGGAGGGGAACGTGTTGGTGGAGAACCTGGAGTGAACCAGCGCGAGCGCCGAGCAGTAGGCCGGATCGGACAGGTCCGGGTAGAACGGCCCGACCTGCGGCGCGGACAGCATCCCCTTATAGACGATGGTCCGCGAAGACAGGCTGGCGAAGTACACGCTGACCTCATGCTCGGCCCGCTTGCGCAGGCAGAACGCCATCCGTTCGAGTTCCATGCCGTGCTCGCCGTTCGCCCCCGCGACAAACAGCTGGAGCATGTCGGGCAGCACCGCCCGGGCGCCGTCCCCGCAGGCGGTGATGTCGAACGGGACCTCGCGCCAGCCCAGGATCGTCAGCCCCTCGGTGGCGGCGAGCCGTTCGATGGCCGGAGTAACCAGCCATCGTTCGGCGGAAAAGAAACTTATGCCGGCCGCGTAGAAACCGGCGGCTGGCAGCTCGAAACCACACGAGGCGCGGAAGAACTCATCCGGGATCTGGGTGAGGATGCCCGCGCCGTCCCCGGTGCCCGGGTCACCGCCCTGGGCGCCCCGGTGTTCGAGATTGCACAGCACCCGCAGGGCCTTGGCCACCACCTCGTGGGCGCCGCGGCCGGACAGGTCCGCGACGAAACCGACGCCACACGCGTCGTGCTCAAACTGAGGGTCGTAAAGGCCAGCAGCCGCCGTCATGCGCTCTCCTGTCGTCTCTCGAAAACGCCACTTCAGTGCGCTGGGACGACACTGGCCCTGTTACGTAGACATTACATCACCGGACGAATCCTCTACCAGAGCCCGCTTCGGATAGGCGCGTGCCGGTGGCGGTGGTCTGCGCCGCGGTCTGGTCCAGTACATGCCCGCGACCGCGAGCACGAAAACCGCCATATCGCCGAGCGCGCCGTAGCGGACGCCCAGGGCGTGCGGCAGCGGCCCGACCCGTACCGACTCCACCCACCAGCCGCCCACCGCATAGCCCGCCGCGCACAGCATGAAGGTGCGCTCGCCGCTGAGCGCGAACCGCCGCGCGGCCCAGATGACCGCGCCGCCCAGCGCGACCTCCCACAGCGACTGGTACAAGAAAGCCGGCTGGAATGTGGCGTAATTCTCGTAGCCGGGCACCCGGTGCTCGGGCGAGATCCGCACCGCCCACCACCACGACGAGGGCCGGCCGTAGAACTGCTGCGCCCACCAGTTGCCCAGGCCGCCGACCGCCAGGCCGAACGCGACCGCGGGCGCCGCCGCGCCGGCCACGGGTCCTAGCGGCAGGTGCCGGGGGCCGGCCCGCCGGCAGGCCACCCACGCCCCGGCGGCGCCGAGCGCCACCGCGCCAGGGACGCCGATGGCGGCGACGCTTACCGTAGCCGCGTGCCAGAGGCGGTAGGCGTGGGTGAAGTCATGCCTGGTGTCGAGCAGGATGGTGTGCGCTAGGGCGCCCA
>JALYVS010000372.1 GCA_030853115.1 Actinomycetota bacterium | reverse complement strand
GGTCTCGACCGATTACGTCTTCGCCGGGCAGGCCGGAAGGCCGTACGCCGAGGACGATGTTCCCGCGCCGCGCACCGCCTACGGGCGCACCAAGCTGGCGGGTGAGCGGGCCGTGCTCGGCCAGCTGCCCGGATCGGGCTACGTCGTCCGGACGGCGTGGCTTTACGGGGCGCACGGACCCAACTTCGTTCGGACCATGATCAGGCTCGAGGACCAGCGGCCGACGGTCGACGTCGTCGATGACCAGCACGGCCAGCCCACCTGGACCGCCGACGTGACCACGCAGATCATCGCGCTGATCCAGAACACCGCCCCGCCGGGCATTTACCATGCCACGAGCAGCGGGCAGACCACCTGGTGCGGGCTGGCCCGGGAGATCTTCAGCCTGCTCGGCGCCGATCCGGCCCGGGTCCGGCCGATACCGAGCAGCGAGCTGTCCCTTCCGGCCCCCCGCCCGGCCTACAGCGTGCTCGGCCACGGTGCCTGGGCGGCGCTGGCCTTGCCGCCGATCAGCGGCTGGCAGAGCGCCCTGCACCGCGCTTTCCCGGACGTCCTGGCCGCGCAGCGGGCCGCTACAGCGGCCGGATCGCCGGCCCGGTAACGACCGCGTCCCGGCCGCCTCGCGCAGCTGGCCCAGGTACGCCTCGCAGTCGGCGTAACCGGGCAGCAGCCCGGCCTGGCGGGCCTGCTCAAGCGTGGGCGCCGCGGCGTCCTTCGGCGAGAGCACCGGCTCGGTACCGGCCGGCCACTCGATGCCGATGCCGGGGTCGAGGGGGTGCACGCCGTGCTCACGTCCCGGTGCGTACGGAGTCGAGCACAGGTAGATCACCGTGGCCTCGTCGCTGAGTGCCGTGAAGGCGTGTCCCAGTCCCGCTTCCAGGAACACGGCCTGCCGGCTGGTGTCATCCAGGTGCACCGCTTCCCAGCGCCCGTAGCCGGGCGAGCCGACCCGGATGTCGACGATCACGTCCAGGATCGCGCCGCTGACGCAGGTGACGTACTTCGCCTGCCCGGGAGGGACGCTGGCGAAATGGACGCCCCGGATAACTCCCCGGCGGGACACCGAGCAGTTGGCCTGCGCGGTTTCCGGCCAGTAACCGAGCGACTCGGACAGCTCATCAGCCCGGAACCATTCCAGAAAGTGACCTCGGTCGTCCCGGTGCACGGCGGGCGTAAACGTCCAGGCACCGCCGATGCTGGTCGCCTGCATGTATCACTCCTCTACTTAAGGCCGCCGCTAGACCCGGCCGCCGCTATGCTTCACTTCGACCGCGAGGGAACGCTAGCAGGAGGATCTGTTGTCGAACGTGAGGTCATCGGCAATCCGCTCCGAAGGCAGCCGGGACAGGCGCGGTGCGCTGGGAGAAAGTAACACGCTGGCGTATGCCAGGACCGAGGCGCCGGCCGCTGTTCGCTGCGCCTGGTGCGATCACCCGTTCGACGGCACCGACCAGCATCTCACCGGCCGGGTGCGGTGTGCCCGCTGCGGCGTGGCGACCACGTCACCCTGGCCGAGCGACGAGCAGCTGAGCGCGGCCTACGCGGACTGGTACCGCCCCGCCGCGGGCCGGTTCTCGGGCCTGGGCGATAAGGTCATCCGCCGCACGCGTGCGGCGCTCGCCGACCGCCTGCACCGGATCCTGCCGCCCGGGCAGGTCCTCGATGTGGGCGCGGGTGACGGGACCTTGGTCGAGGCCTTCGTGCGGCACGGCCGGGACGCGGTCGGCCTGGAGCCGTACGCAACCGGACCGCACATCCGCAACGCCGAGGTCGAAGAGGTAGACGGCACCTGGTCGGCGGTCATCTTCTGGCATTCACTCGAGCACCTGCGCCAGCCTTCCCGGGCGCTAGGTCACGCGGCCGGGCTGCTGGCCCCGGGCGGCACGCTGATCGTGGCCGTACCCAACGCGACCAGCTGGCAGGCCAGGGTGTTCGGTGATCGCTGGCTGGCGCTGGACTTGCCTCGCCATCTCGTCCACCTGAGCCCGCCGGCCTTGCTGTCCAAGATCGAGGAGCTGGGGCTGCGGGTCGAGCGGGTGAGTTACCTGCGCGGCGGGCAGGTCGTCTTCGGCTGGGTCCACGGCTTCGTCGGCCAGCTCCCCGGGCACCCGGACCTGTACGACGCCATCCGGCGCGGCGAGGCGCGTCAGGCCGCCCAGAGTCCGGCTTTGCGCCTGTACGCCTTCGCCGCGGCCGCGGCGGCCCTCCCGTTCGCGCTCGCGGCTACGGTGGTCGAGGTCGCCGCGCGGCAGGGCGGCACGATCTACGTCGAGGCCCGGCGGCAACCGGTACCGTAGCCGGATGGCTGATGTACTTCCCGGCCGGCCCTCGCCCCTGGGCGCGACGCCGCGCGATGGCGGGACCAACTTCGCAGTGGCTTCCCGCGTCGCCGAGGCGGCCGAGGTGTGCCTGTTCGACGAGGCGGGGAACCAGACACGGGTCCGGCTGCCGGACTACGACGACGGCGTCTGGCACGGTTTCGTCCCCGGGACTGGTCCCGGGCAGGCCTACGGATACCGCGTCCACGGCCCCTACGACGCGGCCAGGGGCCTGCGCTGCAACCCGGCCAAGCTGCTGCTGGATCCCTACGCGCGGGCGGTACACGGCGAGGTCAGGTTCGGGCCCGAGGTGTTCGATTACGAATGGGGCAACCAGGACGCGCCGAGCTCGCTCGACTCCGCCGGGCACGTGCCGCTCAGCCTGGTCACCGACCCGGCCTTCGACTGGGGCGAGGATGCCCCGCTGCAGCGGGACTACGCGGACACGATCATGTACGAGGTGCACGTTAAGGGTTTCACCATGCGCCACCCGGACGTGCCCGAGTCGCTGCGCGGCAGCTACGCCGGGCTCGCCCACGAGGCCGCCATCGAGCACCTGAGAAAACTGGGCGTGACCGCGGTCGAGCTGATGCCCGTGCATCAGTACGTGCCTGACGATTTCCTGCTCAAGCGCGGGCTCACCAACTACTGGGGTTACAACACGATCGGATACTTCGCGCCGCACCAGGCCTACTCCGCCGCGGCGCGGTCCGGGGACAGCCCCGGCGGGCCGGGCCTGCCCGGTGCTCAGGTAGCGGAGTTCAAGGCCATGGTCAAGGCCCTGCACCAAGCCGGGCTCGAGGTCATCCTCGACGTGGTCTTCAACCACACCGCCGAGGGCGGTGAGGGCGGTCCGTCGCTGTGCTACCGCGGCTTGGACAACACCGCCTACTACCGGCTGAACCCGGGTCACCCGGACCAGTACTACGACACGACCGGGACCGGCAACTCACTTGACGCCGGGAGCCCGGTCGCGCTGCGGCTGATCATGGACTCGCTGCGGTACTGGCTGACCGAGATGCACGTCGACGGGTTCAGGTTCGACCTCGCCACCACCCTGGCCCGCCAGGACGGCGGATTCAGCCGCCTGTCCGCGTTCTTCGACCTGGTCGCCCAGGATCCGGTGGTGTCGCAGGCCAAGCTCATCGCCGAGCCATGGGACGTCGGACAGCTGGACAGCTACAACCTGGGCCGGTTCCCCGCGCTGTGGCGCGAGTGGAACGGCAGGTACCGGGACAGCATGCGCGACTTCTGGCGCAGCCAGCGCCCCGGCGCGCTCGGCGAGTTCGCCACCCGGTTCGCCGGCTCATCCGACCTGTACGGGGGCGACCGGCGCGGGCCGACCGCCTCGGTGAACCTGATCACGGTGCACGACGGCTTCACGCTGGCGGACCTGGTGTCCTACGACACCAAGCACAACGACGCCAACGGCGAGTCAAACCGGGACGGGGCCAACGACAACCGCTCCTGGAACTGCGGCGCCGAGGGCCCGACGATCGACCCCGAGGTGCTGACGCTGCGCGCGCGGCAGTCACGCGCGATCCTCACCACCTTGCTGCTCTCGTTCGGCGTGCCCCTGCTGCTCGGCGGCGATGAGCTGGGCCGGACCCAGCACGGGAACAACAACGCCTACTGCCAGGACAACGAGACCTCCTGGTTCGACTGGTCCGCCGTGGACACCGGCCTGCTGTCGTTCACCACCAGCCTGGTGGCATTCCGGCGATCCCATCCGGTCTTCCGGCGGCACCGCTTCCTGACCGGCATCGAGGCCGCCGAGCTGGGCTGGTTCACCCCGGCGGGCACGCCGATGACGCAGGCCGACTGGTCCGACGGCAACGCCCTGGCGCTGGGCGTTTACCTCGACGGCGCAGACGATCCGGATACCGCCCCGGACGGCCAGCCGATGCTGGACGACGACTTCCTCGTGCTGGTGAACGCGTGGTGGGAGCCGCTGGCGTTCACCGTCCCGGTGACCCGCCCGGGACAGGACTGGCACACCGAGATCGACAGCTACGACCCGGCAGGCGCCGGGGCGGCACCGCGGCGCCAGGCCGGTGACCAGGTCACCGCCGGGCCCCGTTCGGTGGTTGTCCTGCGCGCCCCGCGGACCGCGACCCGGGAGTAAGGACAGCGACGGACGGCCCGGGCTGGCTCGCGGTCAGCACCGCGGCGGGGTGAGGTCGCGGGTGGACCGGGGGCGCGGCCACGATCATCATCACGACGGCCGCCCCGAGGACCAGCAGGCCCGCCACCCCGGTGAGCCAGGTCGCCTGGGCGCGCTCCCCGCTGACCACGGACGTCATGATGGTTACCCCGTTTCCGGTCGTGGCTGAACGTCGTACCTCTACGGTAGAAACCGGGCGTCAGCACTGCGACGGTGCGCGCCCCCGGATGTCCTCGGGGGTTTTCCCCCGGAGCACGTCGGGCAGATCCGCCTCGAGCAAGACCGCTGACCGCCGGCCCCCAGCCGTTTTTGGGCTACAGTGATAAGACAAACCTGCAGCTATTCCTGTGAAAACCGGGCCTGGCCTCCTACCTTGGCGGCTCGATCACGCTGCGGTTCAGCCCCGCGACCGCGTGGTCCTGGCACGGCCGACGTGACCTACCCGAGGTCGACGTGACCTATTGCGACACAGAGGGGAAGAGCTGATGACATCTGTTATCCCTGTCATCGATCTCCGCGCCGTGAGCGCCGGCAAAACCGCGCAGCTCGGCTGGGTGCGGGCCGCCACCGAGGAACTGGGCGTCATCCAGGTGATCAACCATGGCGTGCCAGCTGATCTCATCAGCGACCTGAGCGCCCGCACGGACCGGCTGCTACGCCTGCCGCAGGCGGAAAAGGCGAAGCTGGCCAGCCCGCACCCCTACCGGGGCTGGCGGCAGTGGCCGGACGGCTCCGGGCGGCTTGAGCTCGAGCGTTTCAACGTGGCCCAGTTCGACGACATCGGGGCCGCGCGCGCGGCCGGGCTGGGCGAGGATTATCTCGGCCTGTACAACCACGCCAACCTGTGGCCCGAAGATGACCCGGGCCTGCGCGAGGCGGCGTTTCGCTACATCGAGGCTTCTCGCAGCCTGGCGAAACGGATGCTCTGGCTCTACGGCAAGGCCCAGGGCCTGCGCGATGACACGTTCGCGCTGGGCTCCATGCCGCACCTGCGGCTGACCGTGAACGATTATCCGACCTGGGCTTATCCTGAGGCCGCCGCGGAGCAGGACAAGCTGCTGCTGCTCGAGCACGTGGACGACTCGGCGGTCACCATCCTGGCGCAGGAAGGTGACTACGAAGGGCTGCAGGTACAGGCGCCCGACGGGCAGTGGATCACAGTTCCGCACATTCCCGGCGCGCTGCAGGTGTTCTCCGGATCACTGCTGACCAGCTGGACCGGCGGCCGGATGCGGGCCGCCCGGCACCGGGTGACGGCGGGCGGCACCGGGACGCGGCGATCGACCGCGGTCTTCGTCTACCCGGACCTGGATACGGTGATCAAACCGCTCAAGGCGTTCGCGCCGCTCGTGGCGGACTGTGACGGCGAGCCCATCCTGGTGTGGGATCACGTCAAGGACCGGGTGGCCGACTATCTCGCCGCGTACGGCCGTCCCGAGCAGATCGCCGCCTGGCGTGACGGCACGCCGTATGTCGCCGAGCTGGCCGAGAACTCAGCCGGCCGCTAGCTGGGACTACAGGCCCAGGTCGCCCAGTTCCTTGTACAGGTCGGCCCGCGGATGGCCCGGGCTTACCGGAACCGCCACGGTGGAGCCCTGCGGCCCGCGGCCGGAGCCGCCGGGCGGCCCGGCCGGGC
>JALYVS010000062.1 GCA_030853115.1 Actinomycetota bacterium | reverse complement strand
GGCGTCAGCAGCGTCCAGCCAGCCTGCAGGGCGACCGCCGCCACCGCGGCACCCGCTCCGGCGCCGGCGCCCCGTACCCACAGCGGGGGCGCCCCGGCCAGGAACAGCGCCGACAGCAGCAAGATGATGATCAATCCGGGGACGATGAACGCCAGGCCGCCGGCCACGGCGCCGATCCGGCCGCGGATCCGCCAGGCGCAGAAGATGGCCAGCTCGGTGGACGCGGGTCCGGGCAGCAGGTTGCAGGTGGCGATGGCGTCCTCGAACTCGATCGCGTCGAGCCAGCCTTCGCGCTGCACGCACAGCCGCCGCAGCAGCGCGATGTGCGCCGGCGGCCCGCCGAACCCGGTACAGCCGATCCGCCCCCACTCCCGCAGCACGGTGCCCAGGCTGGCCTGGTACTCCGGGTGTGCCAATCAGATCACGTAAGCCTCACGCGCTCGGCGCCGCCTCGTCAAGCACCAGACGCCTGATGTTGACGGCGCCCAGATGGCGCAGCGTCCGGGCGTGGAAACCGCCGCAGCGGACCACTACGCGCTCGCATGTGCCGGCCTGCGCGATGATCCGCAGCAGGTCCCCGGCACACGCGCCGGACAGGAAACACAGCCGGGACAAGTCGATAAGCACCTAGCCCCCGGACGGCGACTGGACCGCGGGCCGGACCGCGTCGCGGAAACCCTGCCTGGTGCTCAAGTCCGCGTCACCGATCAGGTGGACCTCGCCGTAGCCGTGCCAGGCTCGAAGTTCGCCGGGTTGCTCGAGCAGGGCCACCGGGTGGCTGACCCGCATGTCCTCCACGACTTCCGGTGCGAAACGACGACGGTCGTAGCTGCAGATCTCCGCGTAGCTCTGGTTGGTGAACAGACCGCCGGCGCTCTCCTCGCGCCGCATCACGCCCTCGACGTCCATGCCCAGGTCCTGGACCCAGGCCATATCGATGAAGGTCCGCAGGCCCGCGTAGCCCTCCCACTGGGCCCGCGCCGTCTCCTCGCGCAGCCTGCTCAGCTGCCGCCGCGCCGTGAACCTGCGGTCCGGGTGGATGAGCGCCCGCATGCTGCTGAACACTAGCTGCCCGCGATCGCGGGCCTGCTCGGCCAGCCCCCCGAAGGTGGTCAGCCGCTGATACGCCTCACCGTGCGATACCGCCGGATCGGCGAGGACGACGACCTTCTCGCCGCGGGCCAGCCCGAGCCGGGCGAACACGGCGGGAACCGCCCAGCGGGCATTATCGTCGGCATAATGCGCGAAAGCATGGTCGCCGAGCCGCATCTGGTCGACGGCCAGGGGGTGCGCATCAGCCTGCACTAGCGTGCCCCCCTATCGTCAGGCTACCGGGCTTTCGTAACCGAAAGTCCCGATAAGAGCACGCTACGCTTGCTGGCGTCCTCTCGCCGGCGTTTGAGCCGAACCGTGGCCGGCGCCGAACTCCTGGACCGGTGACGGAAGTCCTACGGGTGGTCGGGCAGGTGCCAGCGGTACGGCGCGATCAGCTTGCTGACCGAGGCCGGGCCCCACGATCCGATGTCGTAGGGCTCGACCGGCGGCGGGTTCTCCAGCAGCGGCGTGGAGATCTCCCACAGCCGCTCGATCCCGTTGGACCGGGTGAACAGCGCCTGGTCGCCGATCATGGCCAGCAGGATCAGCCGCTCGTAGCCCTCGAGCGCGTTCGAGGCGGCAAAGGAGTCCTTATAGCTAAACGTCATCGTCGAGTGGCCCAGGCTCAGCTCGGGGCCGGGCACCTTGGCCAGGAACTCGGTGCTGATCGAGCCCGGGTCGGCGAAGTCGATGACGATCTCGTTCAGCCGGCCGGTGGGGATATCCTCCCGGTGCGCCTTGAACATGCGCAGCGGCGGCTCGTGGAAGCCGAGCGTGACGACCTGGCGCCCGGCGCCCATCGACTTGCCCGAGCGCAGGAAAAACGGCACGCCGTGCCAGCGCCAGTTCTCCACCTCGGCCCGCAGTGCCACCATGGTCTCGGTGTCGGAGCCGGCCGGCACGCCGGGCTCGGCGGCGTATCCCCGGTACTGGCCGCGGACCACGTGCCTGGTGTCGATGGGCCGCAGCGCCTCGAACACCTTCTCCTTCTCGTCCAGCAGGTGCTTGGCCGACAGCGACACCGGCGGCTCCATGGCCACGAACCCCATCACCTGGAACAGGTGGGTGACGATCATGTCCCGGTAGGCCCCGGTGGCGTCGTAGAACGCGGCCCGCCCTTCGATCGTCAGCTTCTCCGGCACGTCGATCTGCACGTAGCGGATGTGGTCACGGTTCCAGATCGGCTCGAACAACCCGTTGGCGAACCGGAACGCCAGGATGTTGTCGACCGATTCCTTGCCCAGGAAGTGGTCGATGCGGAAGACCTGAGACTCGTCGAAGACCGCGTGCACCGCCTGGTTCAGCGCACGCGCCGAAGCCAGGTCGGTGCCGAACGGCTTCTCGATGATCACGTGGGCGCCGGCGGCTAGCCCGGTCTCGCCGAGCATGCCGACTACCGAGGTGAACGCCGCGGGCGGCACGGCCAGGTGGAACAGCCGGCGCGGCGTGCCGCCGATCTCCTTCTCCGCCCGCTGCACCGCTGATTCCAGCGCCGCGGTGTTACCTGGCTCGGCGGCTCCGAACGACAGGCGTTTGGCGAAGGAGGGCCAGGACGGATCGGTCGGCTTGGTGATGCAGAAATCGGTGCACGCCTCGGCCGCGTGCTCTTTGAACTGCTCGTCGGTCAGCGCGAACGCCGCCGGCGACGAGCCGATGACACGGTAGTCACGCGGCAGCAGCCCGGCGGCGTGCAGGTGGAACAACCCGGGTAGCAGCTTGCGCTTGGCTAGGTCGCCGGTCGCGCCGAACAGCACGATGACGTGGTTTTCCGGGCGCGGGGATCCGTTCCTGACCCGGGCGGCTTTTTTATCCGCGCCCTTATCGGCGCCGGCCTGATGGGGGGAGACCGGGCCGGCCTGGTCCGTGGAGGTGGAGTTCATCGGCCGGTCAGGCCTTCTTTTCCGCGTGACCGCCGAACTCAGAGCGCATCGCCGACAGGATCTGTCCGGTGAACGAGCCCATGTCCCGGGACTCGAACCGCTCGTACAGCGAGGCGGCGATGACCGAGGCGGGCACGCCCTCGTCCACCGCGGCCAGCACCGTCCACCGGCCCTCGCCGGAGTCCGAGACCCGGCCGCTGAAGTCGTCCAGATCCGGCGACTTGGCGAAGGCGGCGGCGGTCAGGTCGACCAGCCAGGAACCGATCACCGAGCCGCGGCGCCACACCTCGGCCACCTCGCCCACGTCGATCGTGTACTGGTAGTCCTCGGGGTTGCGCAGCGGCGCGGTCTCCGCGTCGAACTGCGCCTGGTGCTTGCCGACATCGGCGTGCTTGATGATCGACAAGCCCTCGGCGATCGCGGCCATCATGCCGTACTCGATGCCGTTGTGCACCATCTTGACGAAGTGCCCGGCGCCGTTCGGGCCGCAGTGCAGGTAACCGTGCTCGGCGGTTCCGCCGGCGGCCAGTCCCGGGGTGGGCTCCGCGGTGCCCTTGCCCGGGGCGATAGTCAGGAACAGCGGGTCCAGGTGCTGGACCGGCTCGTCCTCGCCGCCGATCATCAGGCAGTAGCCGCGGTCCAGGCCCCACACGCCGCCGCTGGTGCCGCAGTCGATGTAGTGGAGGCCGTCGGCCTTGAGTTCCTTGGCCCGGATGATGTCATCGCGGTAGTAGGAGTTGCCGCCGTCGATAATGATGTCTCCGGCTTCGAGCAGCGGCCGCAGCTCCTCCAGGGTCTTCTCGACGATGCCGGCCGGCACCATGATCCAGATGGCCCGCGGCGTCTCCAGCTTGCCGACGAAATCGGCCAGGCTTTCCGCGCCCTGCGCCCCGTCGGATTCCAGCGACTTGACCGCGTCGGCGTTGACGTCGTAGGCGACACAGCGGTGGCCGTCGCGCATGAGCCGGCGGACGAGGTTGGCGCCCATCCGGCCCAGGCCGATCATCCCGAGCTGCATCGGCTTATCAGTTGGCATGGCTGGTCAGTCCTTCGTGTTGTCAGCGAGCCTTGAGCGCGCGGTACCGGTTGATGAGTGCATTGGTCGACGAGTCGTGCTCAAGCGCGGGCTCGGTCTCGCTGGTCAGCTCGGGGATGATTTTTACCGCGAGCACCTTGCCGAGCTCCACGCCCCACTGGTCGAACGAGTCGACGTCCCAGATCGTCCCTTGAGTGAACACGCTGTGCTCGTACAGGGCGATCAGCGCCCCGAGGATCCGGGGGGTGAGGATCTCGGCCAGCAGCACGTTGCTGGGCCGGTTGCCTTCCATCACCCGGTGCGGCACCACGTTTTCTGCCGTTCCCTCGGCCCGTACTTCTTCTTCTGTTTTTCCGAACGCAAGTCCCTGCGCCTGCGCGAACACGTTGGACGACAGGATGTCATGATGGTCGCGGATGGGGTTCAGCGACTTGCCGAAGCCGATCAGGTCGACCGGGATCAGCATGGTCCCCTGGTGGATGAGCTGGTAGAAGCTGTGCTGGCCATTAGTGCCGGGCTCGCCCCAGTACACCGCGCTGGTGTCGTAGCTGACGTGCTCGCCGGTCAGCGTGACGTGCTTACCGTTGGACTCCATGGTGAGCTGCTGCAGGTAAGCGGGGAACCGCTTGAGGTACTGCTCGTACGGCATGACGCCGATGGTCTGGGCGCCGAAGAAGTCGCGGTACCACACCGCCAGCAGGCCCATCAGCACGGGCAGGTTCCGCTCGAGCGGGGCGGTGCGGAAGTGCTCGTCCATCTCATGGAACCCGGCCAGCAGCTCGCCGAACCCGTCTGGTCCCAGCGCCACCATGGTGGACAGGCCGATGGCCGAGTCCATCGAGTACCGGCCCCCGACCCAGTCCCAGAACCCGAACATGTTCGCCACCTCGATGCCGAACTTGGTCACCCGGTCGGCGTTGGTGGAGACCGCGACGAAGTGCTTGGCCACGGCGTCTTCGCTGCCGAGTTCGCCGGTGATCCAGTCCCGCGCCGAGGTGGCGTTGGTCAGCGTCTCCAGGGTGCCGAACGTCTTGGAGGAGATGATAAACAGCGTCTCCTCGGCGTTCAGGTCGCGGGTGGCCTCGGCGAAGTCGGTGGAGTCCACGTTGGAGACGAACCGGAAGGTGATGTCCCGCGTGCTGTAGTGCCGCAGGGCCTCGTACGCCATCACCGGCCCGAGGTCGGACCCGCCGATCCCGACGTTGACGACGTTCTTGATCGGCTTGCCGGTATGGCCTTTCCAGTCGCCCGACCTGACCCGGTTGGCGAAGTCGGCCATCCGGCCGAGCACCTCGTGCACCTGTGCCACGACATCGGCGCCGTCCACGACCAGGCGCTCGCCGGCCGGCATGCGCAGCGCGACGTGCAGCACGGCGCGGTCCTCGGACACGTTGATGTGCTCGCCGCGGAACATCGCATCGCGCCGCTCCGGCACCCCGGATTCGGCCGCCAGCGCCACCAGCAGCCGCATGGTCTCGTCGGTGACCCGGTTCTTGGAGTAGTCCAGGTAGAGCCCGGCCGCCTCGGCGGTCAGCCGTTCCCCGCGCCCGGGATCGGCGGCGAACAGCTCACGCAGATGCTGACCGGCGATTTCCTCGTAGTGCCGGTTGAGCGCCTGCCAGGCCTCACGCTCAGGCAGCGGTGGAACCGCCATATCCTGCCTCCTCGCCTCGTGCTTCACACGGCATAGTTTCATGCCCGCTCTCCCGGCCGCCCCCGCCCCGGCGATAACAATGCTTCAACTCCGCCCCGCCCGAATTTAACTCCGCCACACTCAGTCCGCCGACCCTGCCCTACCCCCCGATCGCGGTAACCCACCAAGACCACGGCGTGGATCTACGCCACCGCCATCACCTCGCCCGCATCTCAGCCACCAGAGAATTACCCCCGCCCCAGACAGCGCCGGGCGGTGAAAACTATACCCAGGATCGCCGTTGCGTTCCCTGAAAATGTCTTAGCTATCCTCTAGAATCGAACTAGAAAGCTACAAATTCTCCGGGTGCAGATCCAGTACGAGAGACCGCCCCGCCAGCCGCCCCCGAAGGGAGGTGAGCACCCCGCGATGATCGCCGCTGCCGCACCGCCCGCCAGCGTGACCGAAGCGCTGGGGATGCTGAGGTCCGCGATGGGCTACCTGGCGGCCGCGGACGTGACCCAGCTACCCGTGCCCGTGCAGGCCGGGTGCCTGGCCGGGCTGGAGGAGATCGACGCGATCGAGACCGCGGCGCGGGCCTCGATCCTGGGCGGGTTCACCGCCGGGAAAGGCCACCTCGAGGACGGGGATTACAGTCCGCGGGCGTGGCTGATCCACAAGACCCGGATCACCCGGGGTGCCGCGGCTGGTTATGTGGCCTGGGCCCGGCGGTGCCGCGCTCATCCCCGGATCGGCGCCGCGCTGGCCGCGGGAGAGATCACGGAGTCTTACGCCAGGACGCTGTGCGAGTGGACCGGTCAGCTGCCCGAGGGCTGCCGTGATGACGCGGACGCGATCCTGGTCGGCGCCGCGCTCCAGGGGATGGACCTGCGGGAGCTGGCCATGCTGGCCGCGGAGATCCAGTCCCGCGCCCAGCCTGCCCCCGGCGACGATCCCGGTCAGGTCTTCGAGGACCGTGCGGTCCGCCTGGATACCACCTTCGACGGCGCCGGGGTGCTGTCCGGTGACCTCACCCCGGACTGCGCCGCGGTGCTGGCCACGGTGCTGGAGGCGCTGTCCGCCCCGCAGGGTGCGGAGGATGAGCGCAGTCATGAGCAGCGGTATCACGACGGTCTTCAGGAGGCGCTGCGGCGGCTGGTCGCGGCGGGGCTGCTGCCGGAGCGGGCGGGTCAGCCCGCCAAGGTGGTCGCGCATATCTCGCTGTGCGACCTGATCGAGCTGGATGCCGATTCGGCGCTGCTACGGCAGTGGACGGAGCGGGCCCGGGCGCGGTGGGCGGGGTACCGGGCGGCGGCGTCGGTGGCCGGGGGTGACGGGGCGGCGTGGCTGGACGGGGAGGATGCTGAGGCGTTCTCCTGTGAGGCGTCCTGGACCCCGGTCGTCACCGGCGAGGTCAACCCCGCGGTCCTGGACGATCTAGTGCGGCTCTGCGTCGAACTCGCCCGCTACCACCACGCACCCGCCAGCCCCGCCAGCCCCGCCCCGGCTGATGCTTCCCGGCTCCCGAGTAACCCTCTCATTTTCCTGGCCCCGGGTACCCCGCTCACCTCCTCGGGCTCCGAGGTCCCGCCCGGCCTGATGAGCCGGGAAGCTCTCGAGCGGGCGGTGATCGGCAAGGCGGTGGCGCTGTTGTCGGGTCCGGGCGGGCTGGCGGGTTTCTTGCGCCGGGAGCAGCTGGGGGCGCGGCTGGCCGGGCCGAGCCTGCCGCTGGACATCGGGTTCAGCAAGGACATCCCGGCCTCGATCCGGACCGCGGTCCGCGTCCGGGACCGTTTCTGTCAGTGGGCTGGAGGTTGTCATCAGCCCGCGGCGGCGTGTCAGGTGCATCACATCAAGCACAAGGCCCGCGGCGGGGTCACCAGCGTCGACAACTGCATCCTTTTGTGCAGTTTCCACCACAATGTGATGATTCACCGGCTGGGCTGGACGCTGATCCGTCACCCCGATGGCACGACGATGGCGTGGAACCGGGACCGGACCAAGACCCTGCGCAGCCACAGCCCACCCGCCCGCGCCGGGTGACACCCCAGGGCCCGCAGTGGCCAGCGCCAACCATATTCGTCATGCTCGCCACAGTTGCCTAACCGCGTGTCAACGGGCTGCAGGTCGAGGTAACCGCGTACTTGCCACACGCTGCGAGACGGCGGCTGCCACCTACCCATATGGTGCAGGTGCTGGATAGCTCTCTCACCGGAGGTGGATGCATGATCTGGTCTGACGCTGAGCGCATGGTCGAAGAATTCAGCCGGGACCACGGTGAGCCGCCGCCGCAGTGCCGCCGTGTGCTGGTCGCGTTCGCCCGGTGGGTGGACCAGCGGGCAAAGGCAGGCCAACCGAAGGAGATCCGGGACAGCGCTGAGCGGCATGACAGTGCCTTAGGCGAAGGCGCGGCTTGGTGGCGCGTCGCGACAGGTCGCAGGCCTACTCCTTGATCAGGCCTGCGGCCATGAACGCCCGGTGGTAGATCTCCAGGATGACCTGCTGCTTGCGGGCGTTGTACTGCATGACGTGCTCTCCGCTTGCGTTTGCCTCGGACGCGGCCCGGCGCTTGGCAGCAGCGTAGCGGTCGCGTTCGTCAGGGTTGTCCCGTAGCCAGTCACGGAATCCGGTGCCGCACTGGCTCAGGACTGTCGAACCCAAAGACGTGGAGGTTGCAGCAAGGCTCGTCCGCCCGCAGCGCCCGGTGGCCGTACCACCATGGCTCCCGGATCACCAGCCGAAACCCGATCGTCTCCAGCGCCGGCACGTAGTCCTGCTCGCGACCGGGGTCGGCCACCGTCAGGTCGATGTCGATGACGGGCTTGGCCGCCAGGCCCTGCACCGAGGTGGAGCAACGTGGTCAAGCTGCAGCACGCGCCAGCCCAGGACCTTCCTGATCCGGCTGGCGAGATCGTCGTAGTACCGCGGCCAGTCAGGATCGGGGCCGGTTACCTCGATACCGGTGGCCGGGGCGGCGCTCGCCACCCACGGATCGCATTTGGTGGCGGAGTAGAGCTGCCCCGGGACGGTGACGCGGCCGGCGACCGAGCCGGTGAAGACGAGGTGCCCGCGGGCGCGGGCCAGGTAGGGCAGGGCGGCGCGGGCGGTCAGCGCGGTGCCGTAGACGTTGGTGAGCACCATCTCGCGCCATTGCCGCGGGGTGCCGGTGCCGTGCAGGAAGGACGTGGGCGTGAAGGCGCCGGCGTTGGCGAACACGGCGTCGAGGCGGCCGAAGGCGTCCAGGGCGAGCGCGGGCAGCGTGCTGACCTGATCCCAGTCGCTGACATCGCAGCAGGCAGCCCGGGCTGCCGCCGGGCCGCCCAGTTCGGCGGCAAGCTCATCGACTAGGTGCCGGGTGCGGGCGGCCAGCACCAGCCGCCAGCCGCGGCTGGCGGCCAGCCGTGCGGTGGCCGCCCCGATGCCGGAAGAGGCGCCGGTGATCAGGAGGACGGGTGCGGGCATGGCTATCGGTGGCTCCGTTCAGGTCTGCTTGTGTGGCTCGCGGGTCCGGCGGCTGATCTCATGCCGCCTGTCATCACCCGCTGGGCTCAGCGGATCGAGGCAAGCAGCAGCAGCACGTCGTCCCGCACCCGGCCGCCGACATGATCGTGCAGGCTCGCGACGAGTGCGTCGAGCAGCTGCTGGTCCGCGGTGCCCGCTGGCTCGCCCGAAGCGGGCCCGGTGCCGCCCGGCGGCAGCGACTGGGTGGTGCGCTCGGCCAGCGGGAAGAACCGGCCGGCCGCATCCCGGGCGTCTGACACGCCGTCGGTGTACAGCAGCAGCTGGTCGCCCTCGCCGACCGGGAACATGCTGGCCTGGCACCACCCGTCGGCTAGGTCGAGCAACCCGAGCGGCGGCGCCGCGGATGCCTCGATGAACGCCGCGGACCCGCCGCGCAGCAGCAGCGGCGGCGGATGCCCGCAGCAGACAAGCTCCGCCCACGACCCGGTGGCCTGGCCGGCGTCCACCGCAAAATCCGCGGTGACCGGAAAGTTCACCAGGAGTGCGGTGACGAACCGTTCCGGATGCTCGGACCGGGCGATCAGCGCGTGCAGCCGGACCGCGACGCCCGCCAGGCTGGGCTCGCTGCAGGCCAGTTCGCGCCACGCGTTGAGCACGGCCAGGCCGGTTTGGTTCGCGGGGAGTCCGGACCCCATGACGTCGCCGATCAGCAGCCTGACTCCGAACGGGGTGGACATCGCGTCCTGGATGTCGCCGCCTCCGCCCTTGGCCGCGGGCAGGTGGCGGGATTCGAGATGCAGCCGACCGACGTGAGCCGAGACCGGAAGGGTCATGGGAATCCTCCGCTGGGAACACAAACGCTGGTAGTCAGCTAACCACAATCTGTTGCGCCAACCGGAAGATCGCGACGGTTAATTCGCAGTTATAGCGCAGCGCTACGCTAGCGCAGCCGCTAGATGATCGATTCCAGGGGTTCAGTGGTCGTACGCGGTCAGTGCGCGCATGACCGGCCGGCCGGTGCGGTCGTTGTGCCAGATGGCGGCGGTGAGAGCGAGGTTGCGCTGCAGGACACGGACGGCCACGCCGCCGGGGGTGCGACCCCGGTGCCGTTCAAGGTCGAGCTGGCCCTTGAAGGTCTCGTTGACCGACTCGATGACCTGCCGCAGCGGCTTGAACAGCTGGGATCCGGGCCACTCGGCCGCCCCCTCGCGGGCCGGCCGCAGCAGCCGGATGTCCCGGTCGGCCAGCTGCTGCTCAAACTCGCGGCCGAAATAGTTCTTGTCGCCGATCAGCGTCTGGCCGGGACGGCCGGCGGCAAGTTGCGGCTCGACGGCGAGCAGGTCCAGCAGCGTCTCGCGTTCACCGGCCTTGGCCCCGGTCAGGGCGAAGGCGATCGGGAGGCCGTGCAGGGTGCAGACCAGGTGCAGCCGCAGTCCCCAGAAGTAGCGGCTGTGGCTGGCGCAGTAGCCGTACTGGGCCCATCCGGCCAGGTCTGAGCGTTTGACGGTCTCCCGCGATCGCCCGCACTCCACCGGGGTGGAGTCCACGACCCATACGTCGTCACTCCACAGCGGGGTGTCCGCCGCCAGTGTGCGGGTGAGGTGCCGGATGATCACGGCGGCCTTGCGCAGCCGCTTGTTGTAGCCGGGCTGCTGGGGCAGGTAGGGGAACAGGTGCCGCAGGTGGGCGCGGGCATGCCGCAGCCAGCGGGCCTCGGATGTGAAGCCGAGCATCGCCTGCATCATCGCCAGGGTCACCAGCTCCGCGTCGGCGAATCCTTCAGCAGGTCATCGGTCTTCACGTAGAGTGCGGTCGCGAGGGAGTCCAGCTCTGTCCTCACGCACCGACGCTGGACTTCCTCTTTCCATGCGCGCAGGCGATTGCCTGGATGGATCAGCATGGATCAGCATGCGCAGGTCCATGGCTCCTGCGGGCTCAGGCGCCTGCGGTCCCGTCGATACCCTCACGCAGAAAGTCCGCGTGCCCGTTGTGACGGCCGTACTCCAGAAGCACGTGCACCATCACCATCCGCAGCGATATCTCCTCGCCCCATCTCGGCTGGTACCCGGCCAGGTCCAGGGAATCAGCCTCCCGCTCGATGCGGCGCGAGTTCTCGACCTCGGCTTCCCAGGCTGCGAACGCCTCGTCCCTGGTCGACAGACCAGCGCCGAACGCCGCCTGGAAGTCGATCTTGCCGGACCAGACCATGGGCGCGGCGTTGTCCTCAAATACCCGGCGGAACCAGGCACGCTCCACTTCCGCCAGGTGCCGCACCAGGCCGAGCAGCGAAAGCGCCGACGGCGGCATCGACTGCTGCCGCAGCTCCTCGTCGGTAAGCCCTTCGCACTTCATGGCGAGGGTCGCCCGGTGGTAGTCGAGGAAAGCCCGCAGCATGTCGCGTTCGCTGCCAAAACTGGGCGGTCCTACGCGATTGTCGCTGGTCACCGGTAGTGCTCCTCGTCCGTGCCTGTACAGGCCAGCTTCCACTGCGCCGGCCGCCCATAGACGAGGGCCGTCCGCCCGGGGCGACTGTCACCACAGGGGCCGGCAGTCACAGGCATCAGCTAAGCTCATCAGCCACCCGCAACGCAGCTACCCCTTGGAATCGATCATCTAGGGAATCGCCGGGCGCCCGCGCCGCTGCCCGTACCGCTGCCAGCGCTGGTACCTGTCCTGGAACTCGGCGTCCGCCGCCAGCCTGCGCAGCATCTGCCGGCCGTAGGCCCGGAGCGTGACCGGCAGCAGGTAACTGGCCTCGTCGTCGGTTTGTGCGTCCGCAAGCAGGATGGACCGTTCGGTAAGCAGCGACAGGCCGACGGTGACCGCTTGGTTAGGCAGCTGGTTGGTGGTACAGACGTCGTAGGCGTCCCGTAGCCCGAACGGGCCGGTGAAGACCGAGAGCCTGGCCCACAGCAGGCGTTCGGCCGGCGTGCACAGCTCATGGCTCCAGCCGATCGCGGCGCGCAGGCTCTGGTGCCTGACGACCGGGTTGCCCGGGTCGCGCAGCCCGTCGTAGTCGGCTTCCACCGCGGATAGCAGCCTGCCGACCGTCGGGGCCGGCGGCTGGGGCCCGGTCGCCAGCTTGATGGCCAGCGGCAGCTTGTCCAGCTGAAGGCAGATGGAGGCCACGTCCGCGCGGTCCTCCGGTCGGATCGCCAGGCCGCTCTCGGCCGTCCGCTGGTTGAACAGCGTCATGGCGTCACGCAGCCGGAGCGGCCGGACCGACAGCGTCGACTCACCGGGCACCCGGAGCGGTTCCCGGCTGGTGGCCAGGATCTGCACCTTGGCGCACGGCGGGAGCAGGGCCTCGGTCAGCGCGGCGCAGGCACCGAGCAGGTGCTCGCAGGTATCGAAGACGATCAGCATGTGCCGGTCGTGCAGCTGGTCGACGAGTACCTCCAGCGGCCTCCTGGTGAACCGGTCGGGGAGCCGCAGAGCGGCCAGGATGCTGTGCGGCAGTAGCGCCTCGTCCCGCAGCGTGTCGAGCCGTACGAGCACGGCGCCGTCGGCGAAGTCCGCCGCGGCCGAGGCCGCGACCTCCAGGCCCACCGCAGTCTTGCCCACCCCGGGGAGCCCGGTCACCGTGACGAGTCGCTGGCCGTCAAGCATCCGCCGGATCGCGGCCGCCTCAGCCGCCCTTCCCACCAGCCCGCCGGGGGGGCGCGGGATCAGGTTGGCCGGCGCAACCGGTCCCGGTGCCTCGCCTGGCATCGGTCGTCCCCTCCCCGCCGGATGTGCACGCCGGTGACAAGATGACGCGCTGCAGGGTAAGCATCGGTCCCGCGGGGGACAGCTGTCATCGGTTCTTGTGCGGATTCGGTATACCTAGGCTGGACGCCGCTGTTCTCCCCGGGCTCCGGTCAGCAGCTCGGCCGCGTGGTCGGGCACGTAGGCCTGCATGTTCCTCGGTACCCGCACGTATCCGCTCGATGGCGGCCGGGGCGGCAGCTTCAGCGACGGCGGCTGCACGTCGCGGTAGGGAACCGTGCTGAGCAGGTGGGCCAGCATGTTGATGCGGGCGCTGCGCTTGTCGTCGCTCTCCAGGACGTGCCAGGGCGCCTCGGGGATATCGGTATGAATGAACATCTCGTCCTTGGCCCTGGAGTAGTCCTCCCACCTGGTGATCGACTCCAGGTCCATCGCAGACAGCTTCCAGCGCCGCATCGGATCGTCGAGCCGGCCGCGGAACCGGCGCTGCTGCTCGTCATCGCTGACCGAGAACCAGTACTTGCGCAGCAAGATGCCGTCTTCGACGAGCAGCCGCTCGAAGATGGGGCACTGGTGCAGGAACCGGCTGTATTCCTGCGGCGTGCTGAACCCCATGACGTGTTCCACGCCGGCCCGGTTGTACCAGCTGCGATCGAACAAGGCCAGCTCGCCCGCGGCGGGCAGGTGGCCGACGTAACGCTGGAAGTACCACTGCGTCCGTTCCCGCTCGGTCGGCGCGGGCAGCGCCACGATCCGGGCGACGCGAGGGTTGAGGTACTCGGCGACTCGCTTGATCGTGCCGCCCTTGCCGGCCGCGTCACGGCCCTCGAAGATGACCACCATCCTGGCCCCGGCGGTGCGCATCCACTCCTGCATCTTCACCAGTTCGCCCTGCAGGCGGTACAACTCGGTCTCGTAGACCTGCCGCGGCAGCTTGGCGGTTTTCCGGGCCTGCGTGGTCAGCTTCCCGGTTTCCGTGCCCTGGCGCGACAGCTTCTTGCCCTGATCCTGGCCTGACATCGCCGTGTTCTCCCCCGATCGGCCGCCGCCGTCCGGTGTTAGCATGGCCGGCGTGAGTGACGATGAGCTTTACCGCCAGTATGAGACGGTCAACCTGTACCGTCGCGGCCCGGGCGCGTTGCTTGAGCTGAATCGCCCGGCGCGGATGAACGCCTGGAACAAGCAGTTCTCCGCGGACTTGCTCGCGGCGATCCGGGAAGTCACCGACGACCCGGAGATCAGGGCGGTCGCCATTACCGGTGCCGGGCGCGCCTTTTCCAGCGGCGCGGACCTGAAGGAGGCCGCCGCCGAGGCCGGTGACGCCACCGTCGACGTGTACCGGATCTTGACCGAGCGGTACCACCCGCTGATCACCGGGATCCGGCGGATGCCCAAGCCGGTTATCGCCGCGGTGAACGGCCCGGCGGCCGGGATCGGGCTGTCCCTCGCGCTGGCCTGCGACCTGGTGGTCGCGGCCGAGTCGGCCTACTTCTCGCTGGCCTTCGTCAACATCGGCCTGGTCCCGGACGGCGGCTCGTCGCTGTTCGTGCCCGCCCGGGTCGGCTTCGCCCGGGCGGCGGAGCTGGCCATGCTGGGCGAGCGGCTCGACGCCCGCAAGGCGCTGGACTGGGGGCTGATCAACCAGGTCTGGCCGGACGAGGAGTTCCGGTCCCGGACCGGCGAGCTGCTCGACCGGATGGCCGCCGGGGCCACTAAGTCCTATGCGGGGATCAAGCGGCAGCTGAACCAGTGGATGTACGACCGGATGGACGCCCAGCTGGAATTCGAGGCCGGGATCCAGCGGGAGATGGCCGAATCCGGCGACTTCGCCGAGGGTCTCGCGGCGTTCGCCGCCAAGCGCTCACCGCGTTTCAGCGGCGGCTGAGCCCGGCCGCGGATTCATCGACCAGATGGACGCGGCCGAGCTCGAGCGGATCTACCGGGCCGAGGCGACCCGGATCAGGGCGGCCCTGGCTGCGCGGCTCGGCGATGTGGGACTGGCCGAAGAAGCCGTGCAGGACGCGTTCATCGAGGCGATCGAGCACTGGCGGGACGGCCAGCTGCCGCCGAACTACGGAGGCTGGCTGGCCATCACGGCCCGCCGCAAGGCCCTGGACCGGCTGCGCCGGGACCGGACCGGGCAGCAGAAAATGGCCTTGCTCGCGGCTACCGCCACGGACCGCTGGGACGACACGGAGTCGGCAGACGACGAGCTCCTCGGCATGGTCTTCGCCTGCTGCCATCCCGCACTGACGCGCGACGCCCAGATCGCGCTCACGCTGCGGGCCGTGTGCGGCCTGACCACCGACCAGATCGCCGCCGCGTTCCTGACCAGCGAGGCCACCATGGGCCAGCGGCTGCTACGGGCGCGCAAGGCGCTGAGCACGGCCCGCGCCGGTGTGCGGGTGCCGGATCCGGACCAGCTGGCAGACCGGCTGAGCGAGGTGCTCACCGTGGTCTACCTGGTCTTCAACGAGGGCTACCTGGCCAGCGCGGGGCGGGAGCCTGCCCGCCGTGACCTGGCCGCCCAGGCGGTGGCGCTGACCCGGCTGCTGCACCGGCTGATGCCGCGCGAACCCGAGGTGAGCGGCCTGCTCGCGCTGCTCCTGCTGCACGAGTCCCGCGCGGCGACCAGGTTCGACGGGTGGGGACGGCTGGTCCGGCTGGCCGAGCAAGACCGGACCCGGTGGGATCGGGAGCTGATCGCCGAGGCCACCCGGCTGCTCGACCGCGCGCTCTCGCTCTGCGGGGCCGGTCCTTACCAGGTCCAGGCGGCCATCGCCGCGCTGCACGCCGAGGCGCCGGATTACCAGCGTACCGACTGGGCCCAGATCCGGCTGCTCTATGACCTGCTGCAGGCCCTGGCCCCGTCCCCGGTGGTGCTGCTCAACCGGGCGGTCGCCACCCGTTACGTGGTCGGCCCGCAGGCGGCCCTGGACGAGATCACGCCGCTCACGGCCGAGCTGGCCGGATACCGGCTCTTCCACGCGCTGCGGGCTGGGCTGCTGGCCGGGCTCGGGCGCGAAGAAGAGGCCATGGCCGCCCGCGAGCAAGCGCTCGCGCTCGCCGCCAATCCGGCCGAGCGCGAGCTGCTCACCCGCCGCCTGTCACTGTAGAAACCTCACATCGCGATGGTGGGCCTGACCTCCATCGTGATCCAACCCTTGTCCACGCCGGGCCAGGTCCGCGCGATGTCGACGGCTTCGTCGATGGTGTCGGTCTCCAGCACCGAGTACCCGCCGAGGGCTTCCTTGGTCTCCATGAACGGGCCGTCGGTGACGCCGCTGGCCCGCACCGTCTTGGCGTCGGCCGCCAGCTGGTGGCCGCTGTCGACCAGCTTGCCTGATCCGCCGCCGCCCTTCTCATACCAGGCCATGATGTCTGAGTACCACCCCTGCTGCTCGGTCTGCGACATGTTACGGCCGGCCTCGGTATTCATGATCAATATGACGTACTTCATGGTCGCCTCCATTTCGGTGGGGCCCCCGGTGGCGCCCCGTCATGTATTCCACGAACGGGGCGGTCGCGTTTCCGACCGCCCCGGCCATTAATTTCCTCGCGCCCGGTAATTCCCCTAAGTCCGGCCGCGGCCGCCCGCCGATTACGCCCCGCGCTCCCGGATTATGCCCCGCGCCCCGGATCACGCCTCGCGCCCGGCGGCGGTCAGCTGCGACTCCAAGGTCAAGATGATCTCGTAACGCCGCCGGACGTCGGCCCGGTCGGCAGCTTCGGGCACCGACCGGTCGCAGGCCCGGTCGATCATGGCCGCCTGCTCGAGCAGCACCCGCCGCTGGCCGCTGCTGGTCGTCTCGGCCATGATCCGGGCCAGCGCGTCCAGCTGGCGGATCATCACGGCCGGCATGCCCAGGC
Source organism: Actinomycetota bacterium (assembly GCA_030853115.1). Taxonomy (GTDB): domain Bacteria; phylum Actinomycetota; class Actinomycetes; order Streptosporangiales; family Streptosporangiaceae; genus Palsa-504. The sequence goes on along the minus strand of JALYVS010000062.1, from coordinate 3,312 downwards.
TGTTCTGCCTGATCTTCTCGAAGGACCGCTGAACCAGCCGGTCGTAGGCCGGCTCGGGCGCGATGACCCGGATGAACCCGTCGCTGTCCCGGTGCACCCGGGCTGGATGCCACCCGGTCACGATCTTGCACAGATTCTCTCCGAGCCAGTCGATGCAGGTCAGGGCAGTGAAAGTGTCGTTGATCGCGGAGGACAAGGCCCGGGTGCCGATTTCCACCAGCTGGTCGATGCCGAACGACACGTCCTGGGTCAGCGTCCGGTGCGGTCCGACGATGTGCGCACCGCCCAGGGCCTGGTCCACCACCGGGGTGGCCTCCGGCGGCCACACCGTCGCGAACCGGTGTCCGCGCACCACGAAGTGCCCGGGGCGGTGCTCCAGGTTGATCACCGCGTTGGCCGCGGTGGCCAGCTTGACCAGGTTCTGGTGCTTGATGAACTGCACGTAGCCGCTTTCCGCCGCGAGCAGTACGCCGCCTTCCCGTTCGGCCATGGCCACCAGGTCGGTCGCGGACGGGCCGTTTTTGACGTGCGGGTCGCTGTTCCCGCTGCCCTGTTCGGCGATCGCCTCGGCGAGATCGGCGGCGATGCTGGCGATGACCTGGGGCAGCTGGATGGAGACAGCGGTGTGGTGGATGAAGTAGATGAGGATGCCGAGGTCGGCGACCATCAGGCCGAGGGTCACGGTCACGCTGATGTGCGGCACGAAGTCTCCGTGCGATCCGGTTCCGATCGAGCCGAGCACCAGCACCGCATAGACGAACGTCGCGACGAACGTGCCCAGGGTCAGCTGAGTGCTGCGGTCGCGGATGAAGTTCCGCAGCATCCGCGGCCCGAACTGGGTCGAGGCCAGGGTCAGCGTGACCAGGATGATCGAGAAGACCACGCCGACCACGGTGATGATGGCGGCCGCGATCGCGGTCAGGATCTGCCGCGCCGCGTCGGCGCTGCCGCTGATCACCCAGCCCGGCACGGTGAAGTCGCCGCGGTAGTTGGCCCGGTCCGCGATGAGCGTGCCGATGAACAACACGATCGCGCCGGCGACCTCGAGGGCGGGCACGAACCACAAGCTGGTGCGCAGCACTTCCCGGCGCCAGTGCGAAGCTAGCGCCGAGGAGAGAACGCTGCGGTACATGGCCGGCTCCCGAGCTTGATCTGTGCCGACCGGACTTCCGGCTCACCCGTGATGTACAGCTCCATTATGCCGCCGCCACCCCGTCACCGCACGTAAGCGCCGCCCCAGCCCGAAACCGGGCCCGCCCCCCGTCGCTAGCCTTGCAGCCGCTTCAGCAGGCCCGCGCCGTCCGGGCTGCCCAAGCCCGTGCAGGCGTCCCAGCCGGGCCCGGCCGCGTAGGCACCGTTGTTTCCGTCGGTGATGTCGCGGAAGCCGGCCACGTCGGCACCGGGGGCCAGGCCCGCGTACAGCTTGGTCTGGATCAACCCGAACCGCTGGCCGGTCGCCTCCGCGAGCCGGCTGATCAGCGCCGCCCACAGCGGAGCGACCGCGCTGGTACCGCCCACCACCTGGGCCTTGCCGTCCGCGTAGACCTGGTAGCCGGTCGTCGGGTCGGCGTTGCCCGCCACGTCGGGCACCCCGCGCCCGCCCCCGGCCCGGGCCGGAACCCCGGCGGTCGCCTGCCAGGACGGCAGCGCGAACTGGTCACTGACCCCGCCGCCGCCGGCCCCCTCGTTCGAGGCCGTCTCGTTCCACACCACCTCGGAGCTGATCGTGCCGGTCGACGAGTCCGCCAGGAGCTTGGTCCCGCCGCAGCCCAGCGCGTGCGGGCTGGAGGCCGGGAAGTCCACGTGCACCTGGCCGTCGGTGACCGCGTCGCCGCTGCCGTTGTCGCCCGCGGCGACGCAGACCGTGATGCCGAGCGCGGCCGCGTCGGCGATCGCCGCGTCCATCGCCGTGCGGCCCTGCGCGGTCCAGGCGTCTTCCGACTGGCCCCAGCTGATCGAGATGGCGATCGGGGCCGGGCTCGCCTGCGCGGCCTCGGAGATCGCGTCCACGAAGCCCTGGTCGCCGTTGTTCGGCGCGAAGTACACCACCTGCGTGGCGCCCGGGGCGGCGGCGCCGATGACGTTGATGTCCAGGGCGACCTCGACGTCGGCTCCGGTCGGGTCCGAGCCGGGCGCGTTGGACGCCCCGTCTACGCTCACCGCGCTGATCGAGGGGACGGCGATGCCCAGGCCGCCGAAGTAGGTGTCCAGGTCGCTGGTCGAGAAACCGCCGCCGAGCTCGATGACCGCGATCCTCTGGCCGGCCCCGGTCGTGCCGGCCGGGAACCCGTAGATGTCGGCCACCTGGTTCGGCGGGTACGAGGTGCCCGGCGCCGCAGCGGCGGACCCGTCGGCCGCGGTCCGGAAGTGCGCCCGGAACTGCGGCCTGGTGTCCAGGCCGAGCACAGCCACCACGACGCCGTTCAGCGCGGCCGGCACGTACAGGGCTCCCTCGCGGTAGCGGTGCGTGACCACCTGGCCGCCCGGTCCCGTACTGGTGACCTGCTGCAGCGTCACGCCGAACGCGGTGGACAGCTCGCCCAGGGTGCCCGCCACCTTGATCCGGCGAGAGGCCGGGTCCACGACCGTGATCTCCAAGCCGAGGCCGGTCAGCGTCTGCCGGACGAGGTCGACGTCGGCGGGGTCAGCGCCGTACTGCTCGGCCAGCTCGTCGCTGGTCAGGACGGTGGGCCCGGCGATCACGTCGGCGGGAAGGGTGGCCCGGCGCCGCACGACCAGGGTCAGCTCCGCTCGCTGGGAGGTGTCCAGCTGGCCGGCTGGAATGGCGCTCGCCAGCGGCGCGCGTTCGCTGCCAGATAGTGGTACCAAAGATTGGTCAGACATGCTTAGCTCCCGCTTGTAGGTGCGTTGAGAGCAGGTAATCAGCCCCCTGGGCGGATTCTTCCTCGGCCCAAGGAAGAACCACGGTCCGTTCGGAAGAAATTATTTCATCGGAACGGATGCGCGTGACCCGTTCTGGAATACTTAATCTCGACCGATGGCATACGTTATCGCAAATGTATCTAGATAAGTTATTTTTCGCGTCGAGGTCCGGCTGGAACGCCGCCTAGAAAAAGGCGTGCACCATATCGGTCACATGACCGTCGTCGCTGATCACCGGGATCACCCGCCACTTGTCCAACGTGGTGCATGGGTGGGAGATGCCCAGGCATACCAGGTCGCCCGGCCTAGATTTTTCACAGGGGAGGCACGGGCGCTCCTTGATCATGAGTCCGGCTTTTTGATCAAGGTTTCCGTTCTGCGGGCAGGGCTGAGGTCCGGCTATCGTGCCGGGACGCCGGGTTCCACGTT
>JALYVS010000371.1 GCA_030853115.1 Actinomycetota bacterium | reverse complement strand
GTCGCGGAACGTCTCCTGGCTGGCCATCGCGTCGTTCGGCGAGTCCTGGCATAACCTGCACCACGCCGACCCCACCTGCGCGCGGCACGGAGCACTTAAGGGCCAGCTCGATTCCAGCGCGCGTGTCATCTGGTTCTTCGAGAAGCTGGGCTGGGCCTACGACGTGCGCTGGCCGGACGAGGAGCGGCTCTCGGCCAAGCGGCCCGCCACGGCGACCAGGAAACTCGGCTCGATGACCCGGCGCGCCGACCGGGTACGTGGTGGCGCGATATCCGCGGAGTCGCAATGATGAGACCGTGAGTGCCCAGCCGCAAAGATCAGGCCGCAAGAGGATGACCGGGAAAGAACGGCGCGAGCAGCTACTGGACATCGGTCGCCGGCTATTCGCCGAACGCGGGTTCGAAGGGACCTCGATCGAGGAGATCGCCGTCCAGGCGGGCGTCTCCAAGCCGGTGGTGTACGAGCACTTCGGTGGTAAAGAGGGTTTGTACGCGGTCGTCGTGGACCGGGAAGTGGAGCGCCTGCTGACGATGGCGACTACTACGCTCCTGGACGGCAACCACAGCCGGGAGAAATTCCAGGCGGCCGCGGTGACGCTGCTCAGGTACATCGACGACAACGCCGACGGCTTCCGCATCCTGGTCAGGGACTCTAATCCCGGTTCGGGCGCGGGCACCTACGGCACCCTGCTCAGCGATATCGCCGGCCAGGTCGAGTACATCCTGGCCGACTTCCTCAGCTCGCGCCATCACGACCCCAAGCTCGCCCCCCTGTACGCCCAGATGCTGGTCGGCATGGTCGCGTTCACCGGGCAGTGGTGGCTCGATGCCCGCAAGCCCAAGCTGGAAGAGGTCGCCGCGAACCTGATCGACCTGGCCTGGAACGGCCTCTCCCAGCTAGACACGAACGGCAAGGACTTAGCCCGTAACTGACCCCACCCGGCAGCACGGACTCAGCTAGGCACGGACTCAGCTAAGCACGGACTCAGCTAAGCACGGACTCAGCTAAGCACGGACTCAGCTAGGCATGGGCTCAGCCCGGCGCGAGGGCCGGAGCGGCGCCGGGAGCAAGGGTGACGCTGCCCGCGCCGCCCGGCGCGTACGGCAGGCCCTGGGCCGCCCACGCGCGGAATCCGCCGGCCACATCCGTAGCCCGGAGCAGCCCCAGGTCGTGCAGGGCCGCGGCGGCCAGGCTGGAGGTGTATCCCTCCTGACAGATCACGATGATCCGGTGGTCGTACCCGGTAACCCAGGGGAGCCGGGCGTCACAGGCCGGATCGAGTCGCCACTCCAGGTGGTTGCGCTCGATGACAGCCGATCCTGGTATCTCACCCTCCTCCGCCCGCTCCGCGGCCGGCCGGATGTCGACAAGCACGCCATCGCCGGAGGTTTCGCGGCAGGCCTGGTCCGGCGTGAGCCGCACCATGCGGGCGCGCGCCGCCGCCAGGATCTCCTCGATCGAGCGAGCCTCCGGGGGCCGGCCGGTCACCACGCGGCGGCGCCTTCTGTGTCCAGCTTCACTAGCCCGGTCGGGGTCAGGTCATAACGCGTCATCTCCGGCAGCGGCGGCGAGTAGGCGTGCACGCTCACCGCCACCGCCGACGTGGCGACGTTGCGCACATCGTGGATGTAGCGGGGGCCGAAGGCCCGCGAGCCACCCGCCTTCACCGGCTTCGCCAGCACTTGTCCCGTCGCCACGCCGCCCACGACCCGGCGCTCTATCAAGGTTCCCCACACCACGGCGAAGGCGCCGGCTGACCCGCCGTGGTCGTGAAACCCGGTGGCCTGGCCTGGCAGCCAGCTGATCACCCAGACCTCGTGGCTGTCGTCGAGATGGATCCGTTCGTACCAGCGTCCGTCAGGGTTCAGCCTGACCCGGGTCAGCCATTGCGCCGGGCTCGCGGCCAGGCGTTGCACCACGTCGGTCAGCTGCCGCGCGCCGAGTAGCCGGCCCGGCTGCACACTACCGGGTGACACTGACCGCGTCATCGTACTCATTTTCGTTTCTCTCCCTCACGTTAACATAACTGGTGGCGACACCAGCGAACCGGGTGAACTGATAGACCAGGTGAGCCGACTAGGAACGAGCTGTCCGGTCAGGCCGGCGTCGTACATCGCTTGACGCGGAGCGCCCACGCAAAGGCACCGGTCAGAACGCGCTGACGAACTGGCGTTGACGGGAGAGGCAAGCCACAGCGCATGCCGGGATCTTGCCAGAGTTTCCCTATTAAATCAATAGGAATAGTCGTTTTAGCTGGTCCGTTGAGCAACAGTGAAGACGCGGCGGAACGGGAAGACCGTGCCGAACGAGCTCGGCGGGTAGGCCGCGCGGAGTTGCTCGCCGTAGCCGGCCAGAAAATCCGCGGACTGCTTCGCGTCGAGCGCGGCTAGGACGGGACGAAGCCCGGTGCCCTTGTACCACTCGAGCACCGGATCAGAGCCCGGCAGGATGTGCACGTACGTCGTCTCCCAGGCGTCGACCTCATACCCCGCTGCGGCTAGCAGCTTCGCGTAGTCCGCGGGGTCGGCCGACTGCCGGTTGAGCTGCACGTCCCGCAGCAGCGAGCGCCACCGGGACGAGGCCGCCAGATCACGCAGGATCACGTGTGACGGCTGGTCGAAGTTCCCCGGGACTGCGAAGGCCAGCCAGCCTCCGTCGGCCAGCTGTCCCGCCCAGCGGGTCAGCAGCTCGCGATGACTGGGCACCCACTGCAGCACCGCGTTGGAGATGATCACGTCCGGCAGGCTCTGCGGCTCCCAGTGCCTTATATCATCGAGCATGAACGACAGCCCGGGGGCACGGCTGGTCATTGCCAACCCGGCGGATTCCGGGGAGCGCGGGGCGGCCGCGGGCGCGAGTTGCCGGGCGGCCTCGATCATCTGCGGCGAGTTGTCCACGCCGCACACCGCGGCGCCGGGCCAGCGCTCCGCGAGCATGACGGTCAGGTTGCCTGGCCCGCAGCCCATATCGACTACGTAGCCGGGCAGCTCGGCTCCGACCCTGGCGAGCAGATCAAAAAACGGTCTGGCACGCTCGCCTCCAAACCGCAGATACTGGGTCGGGTCCCACATCGTGGTCAATCTTTCTCCAAACACGGGCGACACACGCAGGCCTCATCCCCTTCTACAGGACGGTTCTTCTTGACGTCAAGAGATACGCTTTAGTAATGGGCCAGCGCGCCAGTCCCCGCGCCGAAGCGGACTCTGCCGCCGAGGCAGACACCGCAGCCGGAGCCTACTCCGCGGCCAGGACGGGCGCCCCGGACGACGCGGCCGCCGAGGCCGGGTTTCGCCAGCAGGCCCTCCTGCGCGATGAGGTCGATGACCTGGTCGCCGCCTGGCGGACGCAGCGGCCGGACCTGGATGTAGAGCCGATGCAGGTTCTCAGCCGGATCTCCAGGCTCGCCCGGCATCTCGACATCGCCCGGCGCGGGGCGTTCGCCGATCACGACCTGGAATCGTGGGAGTTCGACGTGCTCTCCGCGCTGCGCAGGCAGGGACCGCCCTTTCAGCTCACCCCCGGTGCGCTGCTGCGGGCAACCCTGGTGACCTCCGGCACCATGACCAACCGGATCGACCGGCTGGCCGCCGCGGACCTCGTCCGCCGGGAGCCCGATCCAAGGGACCGGCGGGGCGTGCTCGTTACCCTTACCGGGCAAGGTCAAGAGCGCGTAGACGCGGCGCTGGCCGACCTGCTGACCCGCGAGCGAGCCCTGCTGGCCGGGCTGAACGCCGGGGCACGCCAGAACCTGGCCGACCTGATGCGCATCCTGCTCGCCCCCTTCGACGCGGCCGAGTGATCCGCCGCGCCCGCGCGTCATCGGGTGCTGTCACCCGCGGCCAGGCGAGGGCAACGGGCAACGGGCAACGGGCAACGACAGACGATCCTCGATCAGGCGTCCAGCTCGCCGGCGACGGTCAGCCAGCGCTCCTCCAGGTCCAGCTTTTCCGCCTGAGCGGCCCGCAGCTCGGCGCCGAGCACGGTGAGCTTCTCGTAGTCAGTGGCGTTCGCGGCCAGCTGGGCGGCTAGCTCGGTCTCGCGGGTAGCCAGCCGTTGCAGCTGACGCTCAAGACGCTGGAGTTCCTTACGCGCGGTGCGATCCCCGGCGGCGGACGGCTTCGGTACCGCCGGCCCCGGGTCGCCGACCAACGGCGCACCCGCCGGGGCTGACCTCGCGGGGGCCCGGCCGCTTCGCGACGCGTCCCGCGCAGCCCGGACCCGGTCCAGGTACTCGTCCACGCCGCCGCCGAGGAAAGCGAGCCTGCTGTCGCCGAGCAGCGCTACGACGTGCTCCGTCACGCGCTCGAGGAAGTACCGGTCGTGGCTGACCACCACCAGCGTGCCCGGCCAGTCGTCGAGCAGGTCCTCGAACTCGGTCAGCGTCTCGATGTCCAGGTCGTTGGTCGGCTCGTCGAGCAGCAGCACGTTGGGCTCGTCCATGAGCAGCCTGAGCATCTGGACCCGGCGCCGCTCACCGCCGGACAAGTCGCCGACCTTGGTCCACTGCCGTTCCGCGGTAAAGCCGAGCCGCTCGAGGAGCTGCCCCGCGGAAAGCTCGCGGTCGCCGACCTGGATACGCTGCCGTATCTCCTCGACGGCCGCGCGGACGCGCAGGTCCGGATCGAGCTCGGCCAGTTCCTGGGACAAGTAAGCGAGCCGCACGGTCTTGCCCCGGATGACCCTTCCCTCCGCGTGCAGCCCAGCGCGAGCAGAGGCGGGGCTGGCCGGGGCGGGGTCCGCGGGCACCGTAGCCGCCGGCACTGGGGCCGCCAGCACTGGGGCCGCCAGCACCGTGGCCGCCAGCACCGGCACTGTCCCGGCCAGCACGTTCAGCAGTGACGTCTTGCCGCTGCCGTTGACCCCGACGATCCCGATCCGGTCTCCTGGGCCGGGACGCCAGGTCACCTGGTCAAGGAGAGTACGCTCCTGGCCCGCGCGGCCGACGGTTACCGATACGCCCTCGAGCTCGACGACGGTCTTGCCCAGCCGTGCGGTGGCCAATTTGGTCAGCTCGACGCTGTCGCGCGGCGGTGGCTCGGACGCGATGAGGGCGGTGGCCGCCTCCACCCGGAACTTCGCCTTGGTGCTCCGGGCCTTGGCGCCGCGCTGCAGCCAGGCGAGCTCCTTGCGGGCCAGGTTGCGGCGGCGGCGCTCGGTGGCTTCCTCGCTGCGCTCCCGTTCCGCCTGGGCGAGCACGTAGGCCGAGTAGCCGCCTTCGGCGGAGTACACCTGGCCCCGGTCGACCTCCCAGGTCCGATCGCAGACGGTGTCCAGCAGCCACCGGTCATGGCTGACCACGATAACCGCGCAACCCCGGTCACGCAGGTGCAGGCCGAGCCAGTCGATCGCCTCGATATCCAGGTGGTTGGTCGGCTCGTCGAGCAGCAGCACGTCACGTTCGGCGACGAGCAGGGACGCGAGCGCCACCCGGCGCCGTTCGCCGCCGGACAGGCGCTCAGCCGCGGCGCCGACGCCGACCCCGGGGAGCAGCTCGGCCATGATCGTCCGCGCCCTGGGATCCGCCTCCCACGGCCTGAGCGCCGGGCTGCCCGCGGGGCCGAACACGATCTCGCCGACTGTCCCCGCCAGCTGGTCGCTTTGCGGCAGGTAGCCCAGCCGGAGCCCGGTCGCCATGGCGACCCGGCCGGTATCGGGCTCGGCCCGGCCCGCCAGGAGCGCGAGCAGCGTGGACTTGCCCGTTCCGTTGCGGCCCACCACGCCGATCCGGTCTCCGGCCGCCACCCCGAGCGAAACGCCGTCGAGCAGGCTGCGATGGGCGTACGCCTTGGCTACCTTCTCCAAGCTGATCAGATTCACGTTCAGCTCGCCAGGGGGACGACGGCCGCGCCAGGTACCGGCCCGGTGACCCGGGCCACCGACCGGCACACGCCCGCGCCGGACAGGGACACCGCGAGGTCCAGCGCCCGGCCCGCGCTGGCCGCGAGAAACACGCAGGTGGGTCCCGAGCCCGCGACCAGCGCGCCCAGCGCGCCGAGTTCGAGCCCAGCCGCCAGCGTCTTGCGCAGCGCCGGGAACATCGCCACCGCGGCCTCCTGCAGGTCGTTGCTCAGCGCCCGGCCGAGCAACCGGGCATCGCCGGAGCGCAGCGCCGACATGAGCGCGGCGTCCACGTCAGGCTCGGCGG
>JALYVS010000061.1:12077-20177 GCA_030853115.1 Actinomycetota bacterium | reverse complement strand
GGCGATGACTGGCCCTGGCCCGAACCGGCCCGCGAAACGCTCCGCCGCGGCGATCGGGTCGTCGGTGCCGCCGACCACCAGGATCAGCCGGTTTCCCTGCACCCCGGCCAGCAGGTCGAGCCGGGCGCGCTTGGCCTGGGCCCGAAGATCCTCGATGAGCGGCTCTGGGCCGCCGGTGCCCGGGCTCCCCGGGCCGGCCGATCCGTCATCGTCGTCGATGGTGCCGACGATCACCATCACGGGGGAGGAGGACCAGTTCAGCGCCGAGGCCCAGGAATGCATCGAGTCCTCGGTTTCCCCGCGCACCAGCGAGTCCACCACGAGCGCTTCGAGCCTGGCGTCCCAGGCGCCGCGGGCCTCGGCCGTCCGCGCGTACACCTGCGCCGCGCTGAACGCGATCTCCCGGGCGTAGGTCAGCACCGCCTCGCGCAGTTCGGCCTCGCCGCCGGGCACGGCCAACTCGTCCACCTGGGCTTCCACCGCATCGATGATGACCCGCACCATCTCCACCGCGTGCTGCAGGCTGACCGCCCGGGCCAGCTCGCGCGGCGCCGTGCCGAATACCTCGGTCACCGCGGGCCGGTTGCGCTCCGGGTGCCTGATCCAGTCGAGGAACGCCGCGATGCCCGCCTGGGCGACCAGACCGAGCCAGGACCGGTTTTCCGCGGACATCTTGCGGTACCAGGGCAGCCGCTCGTCCATCGCGGCGATGGCGGCCGTGCTGAGGGTCCCGGCCGCTCTCTCCAGCCGCCGCACGGTCTCCGGATGCACCCGCGGCCTGGACCCCCTAACCTGCCCTTTCGCCGTCATTCCTCCACCCTGCCATGTTCGGCCCCCTCCCCGCGTACCGCCGATTTTCCGCCGCCGGGACGCAGCGCCGAACGGGGTTAGCCGAGGGCCTCGCTGACCGGGAGGTCGAGGCGGTACCGGGTGATGGCCCGGGCCGGGAGACCCGCGTCCACCGCGCCCGCGCGAGCCAGCTCCCAGAGCACCGCGACCGTGATCGACTCGGCGTCCACGTGGAAGAACCGCCGGGCCGCCGGCCGGGTGTCGGAGAAGCCGAACCCGTCGGTGCCCAGCGAGGTGAACGTGCCGGGCACCCAGCGGGCGATCTGGTCAGGCACCGCCTTGATCCAGTCGGACACCGCCACCACCGGGCCGGCCACATCCGACAGCGCCGAGGCGACAAACGGCACTCGCGGCTCCTCGCCGGGGTGCAGCATGTTCCACGACTCGCAGGCCAGCGCGTCCCGGCGCAGTTCGGTCCAGGATGTAGCCGACCAGATGTCGGCGGACACGCCCCAGTGCGAGGCCAGCATCTCCTGGGCGGCCAGGGCCGACCGCAGCGCTATCCCCGAGGCCAGGATCTGGGCGCGCGGGGCAAGGGCCCCGGACCGTTCGGCCTCATCGGGGCCTTGGGCTAGTCCGGCGAGCCAGTCGGGTGCGGACGGATCCTGAGCGTGGCCTCCAGGCTCGGAGTGGCCAGCGGCCGGGTCCCCTCCTGAGGGGGAATCCCCGCCCGCGGGCCCGGTCGCGGTCAGAGCGGGCGCGTACAGGTACAGGCCGCGCAAGATGCCCTCTTCCAGCGCCGCGCTCCCGCCCGGGAAGTCCAGTGGCTCGGCGGGCTGCGGGTACGGCTCGTTGTAGAGCGTGATGTAGTAGAAGATGTTCTCGCCGTCCGGGTGCTCCGGGGTGGCGTCGTACATCCGGCGCAGCGCGTCCCGCATGACGTAAGCCAGCTCGAACGCCCACCCGCAGTCGTAGGACATGCACGCTTCGCTGACCGAGGCCAGCAGCAGCGAGTGGCCGTCGTTGTGCTGCAGGCCCTCGCCGGTCAGGGTGGTCCGGCCGGCGGTCGCCCCCAGCAGGAAGCCCCGGCCGAGCTGGTCGCCGAGCAGCCACATCTGGTCGCCGGTCCGCTGCCAGCCGAACATCGAGTAGAACACGTACACCGGGATCATGTGCGTGCCATGGGTGGCGTACGAGGTCGCCGCCGCTATCACCGAACCCATCGCGCCGGACTCGCTGATCCCCTCGTGCAGGATCTGGCCTTTTTCGGACTCCTTGTAGGACAGCAGCAGGTTCCGGTCCACCGCGTCGTAGGTCTGCCCGTGCGGTGAGTAGATCTTCGCCGTCGGGAACAGCGAGTCCATGCCGAACGTCCTGGCCTCGTCCGGGATGATCGGCGCGAACCGCTCGCCGATGACCGGATCCTTCATCAGCTCCTTGAGCAGACGGACGAACGCCATCGTCGTCGCTACGGCCTGCTTGCCCGAGCCCTTGCGCAGCTCGTCGTAGACCGAATCGCTGGGCAGCGGCAGCGACTTGGACCGGACCACGCGGCGGGGGAGTACCCCGCCGAGCGCGGCCCGCCGCTCGCGCATGTACCGGATCTCGTCGGAGTCCTCGCCCGGGTGGTAGTAGGGCGGCAGCTCGGCTTCCAGGGCCGAATCCGGGATCGGCAGGTAGAGCCGGTCCCTGAACTCCTTCAGCTCAGCTACGGTGAGCTTCTTCATCTGGTGCGTGGCGTTACGGGCTTCGAAGTCCTTGCCCAGCGTCCAGCCCTTGATCGTGTGCGCGAGGATGACCGTGGGCTGGCCGGTGTGCTCACGGGCCGCCTTGAACGCCGCGTATACCTTGCGGTAGTCGTGACCGCCGCGGGACAGGCCGCGGAGCTCGTCGTCGCTCAGGTGCTCCACCATCGCGCGCAGCCGCGGATCGCCGCTGAAGAAGTTCTCCCTGATGTACGCGCCCGATTCGACGCTATAGGTCTGGAACTGGCCGTCCGGCGTGATGTTCATCTTGTTGACCAGCACGCCGTCGGCGTCCTTGGCCAGCATCTGGTCCCAGTCGCGGCCCCAGATGACCTTGATCACGTTCCAGCCGGCGCCGCGGAAGAAGGCCTCGAGTTCCTGGATGATCTTGCCGTTGCCGCGCACCGGTCCGTCCAGGCGCTGCAGGTTGCAGTTGATGACGAAGGTGAGGTTGTCCAGTTCCTCGCGCGCGGCTAGGCCGATCGCGCCGAGCGCCTCGGGTTCGTCCATCTCGCCGTCGCCCAGGAACGCCCATACGTGCGAGCGCGAGGTGTCGTGGATCTGCCGGGCCAGCAGGTACCGGTTGAACCTGGCCTGGTAGATCGAGTTCAGCGCGCCGAGCCCCATCGACACCGTGGGGAATTCCCAGAAGTCCGGCATCAGCCGCGGGTGCGGGTAGGACGGCAGCCCGCCGCCGGGGTGCGACAGCTCCTGCCGGAACCCGTTGAGCTGGTCTTCGGTCAGCCGGCCCTCGAGGAAGGCCCGGGCGTAGATACCGGGCGCCGCGTGTCCCTGGAAAAACACCTGGTCGCCGGACTCGCCGTGGTCCTTGCCGCGGAAGAAGTGGTTGAAGCCGACCTCATACAGGCTGGCCGCGCTCGCGTACGTGGCGATATGGCCGCCCACGCCCATGCCGGGGCGATTCGCCCGGGACACCATCACGGCGGCGTTCCACCTGATGTAGGCCCTGATACGACGCTCGACGTGCTCGTCACCCGGGAACCATGGCTCGCGCTCGGGCGGGATCGTGTTGATGTAGTCGGTGCTGCGCAGGCCGGGCACGCCGACCTGCTGCTCGCGCGCCCGCTCGAGCAGGCTGAGCATCACGTACCGGGCCCGGGTGCGCCCTCTGGTCCGGACGACCGAGTCGAACGACTCCACCCATTCGCGGGTTTCGTCCGGGTCGATGTCGGGCAACTGGGTCGGCAACCCGTCGCTGATGATGGGGAATTGCTGACGTCCGGAAGCCACGGGGTAGCCTCGCCTTCCGCAGTTGGTCGGGCGGCCGGTCGGCCGCGTCCTGGCTGAGTGTTCGCACTCTCGATGCGTTGTCCAGACCAATCGTCGTACGAACTGGCGCTGCGCGCATCTCTACTCGACGGTAACCGGCGTTTGGGGGGTGCCCGACACTTGCCTATGGCTGAAACGCCAACCTGGGGGTGGTTTCGCCGAGAGCAGATTTGTTCGTTACCCTACGTGGTAAAGGACGCCGTGTTACCCGTCTCAATGGCGGGCAGGTCAATTTATGGCTGCGGTTTTCGCGCCTGAGGCGATTGCCACTTGCGCGGCGGCTCAGGCCAGTGTGAACTGTCCCAACAAGAAGTGCTGACGCTGTCATCGCCGTCAGGGGGGACCCGGTCCCGCGATTGTCTCGCGGCCGGGTGCCCGCGGGCGTGCGGTGGCGCGGGGAGGGATTCGAGGAGGACGTCAGTGAGCGCGACCGCGGGCCAGGCGCAGGACGAACGCGGCCAGGCCGAGCGGCTCGGTATCAAACCGGGCCAGGTGGTGCAGGAGATCGGCTACGACGATGATTGCGACGAGCAGCTGCGCGGCGCGATCACCAAGATCGACGGCGTAGAGCTGGCCGACGAGGACTACGAAGACGTAGTCGACGTCGTCCTGCTGTGGTGGCGGGACGGGGACGGTGACCTCGTCGACGCGCTGGTCGACGCCCTCACGCCGCTCGCCGGCGGGGGGTACATCTGGCTGCTCACGCCGAAGGCGGGCAGGTCAGGTCACGTCGAGCCGAGCGATATCGGCGAGGCCGCGCCCACGGCCGGCCTATCCCAGACCTCAAGTGTGAGTGCCGCCCGTGACTGGTCGGGGTCACGTCTGGTCGCGCCGAAGGCGCGCAGGTGAGGCAGGCGCCGAAGGCGCGCAGGTGAGGCAGGCAATTCCAGCGAAGGGACCACGCATGGCGGTAGAGGTAGGCGCGCAGGCGCCCGATTTTGAGCTGACCGACCAGCACGGCACGCCCGTGCGGCTGTCGAGCTTCCGGGGTGCCAAGAACGTCGTGCTGATCTTTTACCCGCTGGCGTTCAGCGGTGTGTGCACCGGGGAACTGTGCGCGATCCGCGACGAGTTCCCCGAGGCGGACCGGGACGACGTCGAAGTGCTCACGGTGTCCGTCGACTCCACGTTCGCGATCAGGACCTGGTCGGACGCCGAGCATTTCCAGTTCGGACTGCTGTCTGACTTCTGGCCTCACGGAGCGGTAGCCACCCTGTACGGTGTGTTCGACTCCGAGCGCGGCATCGCGACCCGGGGCACGTTCATCATTGATAAGGACGGCGTCGTGCGTTGGAAGGTCGTCAATCCGATCCCGCAGGCGCGCGACCTGGCCGAATACTCGAAAGCACTCGCCGCGCTCGGCTAGTGCCGCTTTCCTGAGGTTGGGAGGCCTGGGGGTTCATGGAGTTCCTTGGGATCTCCGGGGTCGTTGCGACGGTGGTCCGGTATGCCCTGTTACCGGTGCGGTGTGCGACAGAGCGACCCGGAGCGGGGCAAGAGCCCCTGGCGACGCGGTGTCCGACAGGACCAGCTGGTGCTGGTGTGCCCGGCCTGCCAGGAATCGGGAGACTGGACCGCTGAGCTGGAGTCCTGCATCAGGTGCGGCAGCGCTCATCTGATTCGCCGGCTGGGCCAGGTCGAATGCCTGGACTGCGGCCTGATCCGTGAGCCGGAGCCCGTCTTGGTCACGTCGCCCGCCCGGGCGCAGCATGCAGGCGACGCCTCTGGTCTCCGGCTGGCCGCCGAGGGCTCTGGCCATCCGGGCCGCTCGGCGGGCGCCGAGGGTGACAGCACCCTGGCTGAGGAGGTCGGGCGCGCCCTTGACCGCCTGCTCGGCCGCCGCTAGCGCGTCCTGACCTGATCCGCCTGGGCTACCTCCGCTCGGCTGCCCGGCCCGGGCTTGGTCCCTTTCCGCAGGCGCATTCCCGTTTAATACCCGGCCTGGCTGGTAGCGCTTAAGGGTGAGGGCAGACGTGATCCACGACCGCACAGGAGGCAACCCGTCATGGACACCAGGGTGCGCGACGTGATGACGCCCGGCGCCATCGGGGTGGATTACTACCAGAGCATCGGGGACGCCGCCCGGACCATGCGGGACTGGGGCATCGGATCCTTGCTCGTCGTGAACGACCAGGTTCTGTACGGTCTGGTCACCGACCGCGACCTAGTGGTCAGGGCGGTGGCTGAAGCCAGGGGGCCGGACGAGGCGGTGGGCCCGCTGAGCAGTGGGGACCTGATCGGCGTAGACGTGGACGCCGACACCGCGGAGGCGGCCAGGCTGATGCGCGAGAACGCCGTCGGCCGGCTGCCCGTCATCGAAAACGGGCAGGTCGCGGGCATAGTGTCGATGGGCGATCTCGCCGACTTGAATCACCCCGGAGGTGATCGTGACGAGAAAGCTGCGCGACATCATGTCGCCCGCGCCGGCCTGTATGGCTTCGGCTGACACCGTGTCGGCCGCGGCGAGAGCCATGAGAGAACGCCAGGTCGGCACCGTGCTCGTGCTGACCGACGGCCAGCTCAGCGGGCTGCTCACCGACAGGGATATCACGGTGCGGGTGCTGGCCGAGAACCGTGACCCGCAAACGACGCGTATCGATGAGATCTGCAGTACCGACGTGGCGGTCCTCGGCCCGGATGACAACGTGGACCAGGCTGCTCGGCTGCTGCGCGAGCATGCGGTACGCCGGATTCCGGTCCTGCAGGACGGCATCCCGGTGGGCGTGGTCTCCGTCGGGGACCTGACCCTGGAGAAGGCCGCGAGCTTGGCGATCTACGCTGCCCGGGCTGCCTGCCCAGCCTCCTGATGAGGACTTCATGCCCGGCAAACCAGAGCTGATCGTCAAGGAACTACTCGACCGGTGCGGGTCCTTGTACGCCGAGGAAGCGGGCATCAAGCTCGCCGACCGGCCGGGCCCGCTCTATCAGGTGCTCGTGCTGGCCACGCTGCTCAGCGCGCCGATCCCGGCGGACACCGCGATGGCGGCCGCGCGCGAGCTGTTCGCGGCCGGCTACCGGAGCCCGAAAGCCATGAGCCAGGCCCGCTGGCAGGACCGGGTGGACGCGCTGGGCCGCGGCCACTACCGGCGTTACGACGAGCGCACCGCGACCATGCTGGGTGACGGCGCGGACCTGCTGGCCAGCCGGTGGCATGGCGACTTGCGCAAACTCCGTGACCAGGCCAGCGGTGACGCTCGCGGCATCGCGTCCCTGCTCACCGAGTTCCCGGGGGTGGGGCCGGTCGGCGCCAGTATCTTCCTGCGCGAGATCCAGGACGTCTGGCCCGTCATCGCGCCTTACGTAGACGCCAAGGTCACCAGTGGCGCCCGCCGGGTCAGGTTGCCGTATGACCGCGAGTCGGTGGCTGACCTGCTGGCCGGCAGCGGTCAGCCGGCCCGGCTCGCCGCTGCCCTGGTGCGCGTGTCGCTGAGCCAGCGTGCCGCCAGCGAGGTCACCGCCGCCGTCCCTGACTGATCGCCGCTCGTGACCGGCCGCCGCTCGTGACCGGGCTGGCGAGCAGGCACTTTCTCCGTCCGCGCGGACGGGAACGGTGGCGGTCAGGCCGCCCGGTATGTGCTAGGAATGAGGCAGGAACGGAGGATCTGTTGCCGATTGAACAGCTCGGGCATAAAGCGGCGGCACTGCTGAGTCTCAGTAACGGCGGAGAAGCCAGGTCGCTGAACAAGCTGGCCGAACTCGCCGCCGGGCAGGTGCCATCGTGCTCCGGCGCACACGCGGCGGTCTGGCGCGACGGCGAGGTGATCAGCGCCGCAGCGACCCATCCTGACCTGGCGGAACTCGCTGACCTTCAGCTCAGGATCGGCCGCGGCCCGCTGGTCGAGGCGGCGGATACCGGCATGGCGGTTAGCTGCCCGGACACGCTCGACGATGCTCGATGGCCCGACTTCGCCGAGGCGGCCTTGCGGCGCGGCGTCCGGTGCTCGGTTCACCTCGTCCGCAAAGTCCCGCGCGGCGCCCTGGTGCTGTCCCTATTCGGCGTGCGCCCCGGTGTGCTTGACGCCGAGTCCAACCCCACGGCGGACATGCTCGCCGCGTTCGGCGGCGCGATGCTCATCAACGCGACGGCATACGACCAGGCCCAGCGTACGGCCAGCCAGCTCAAGGACGCTGTGGTGGCACGGTCGGTCGTCGACCAGGCCAAGGGCATCTTGATGCACGCGCTCAGCTGCGACGCCGACGACGCGTTGCAGCGCCTGCGCCAGGAATCTCAGCGCCGTCACGTCAAGGTCACCGAGGTGGCCAGTGAAGTGGTGGG
>JALYVS010000061.1:0-12067 GCA_030853115.1 Actinomycetota bacterium | reverse complement strand
GGCCGCCTACGGCGGCCAGGCCAGCTCCTTAGACCAGCGGAAGGTATCCCCCAGGCCTCGGCCCGGTGGATACCTTCCGCTTTGTCGATCAGCGACGCCAGGCGGGCCTGCGGCTGCGCCCGCGGTACCGTCCGTAACCGCGGGTGGTGAACGCGCTGACCAGCAGGGCCGCGGCCAGCACCGCGACGATGAACGTGATCACGGTGTGCCCAGCACCGAGGATGGCGGTGGTGATGATGCCAGCGACCAGCGCGGCGACAACACCAATGAGGATCGTCGTAAGGATTCCGATGTGCTGACGGCCGGGGACGAGCAATCGTGCCAGCGCGCCGACCACAAGTCCGATCAGCAGCCACACGATGATGACCGAGACTGTGAGTGTCATGACCTCTCCTTAATCGTCGTAGACGTCCTCGGCGACTTCCGATTCGACCGGATGTACCTCCGGGGTGAGGTTGCGGGTAGCGTCGATGTGGCTGGCAGCGTCCTGGCTGCCGAGCGCGCCGGGGGCGGGCAGGCCAGCCTGCACACGGGTATTCGCCGGGTTCCGGTTGTAGGCCGGGTAGGCCACATCCTCCACCTGGTTACCTCGCCGCACGCGGGTCTGCCGCACCGTCAGGCGGCGGCCGACCCAGCCGTAGCCGCGCCGTGGGATCGCGATCCCGAGGATGCCGATGATCATGATCACGTAGCCGGCGGTGTGCAGGTTAAAGACGGACGTGTTCGTCGTGACCGCGAACGCGAGGATCGCGCCAACTCCGATCAGTACCAGTCCCATACCGGTTTTCATGAGGGTCCTTCCGCTGTCATGGCGTCCCGGCTCTTTAGGCCGTGGCAGCTGATTGGGGGGTGTCGCCGATCTCGGCTGGATCGAGCAACCGGTCTTTCAGGTGACCTAGGGCGCGGGCCAGCAGCCTGGACACGTGCATCTGCGAGATGCCGAGCCGTTCGCCGATCTCGGTCTGGGTGAGGTTGCCGTAAAAGCGCATGACCAGTATCCGCTGCTCGCGCTCGGGCAGCTCTTCCCAGTGCGTGCTGACGGCTTCCATGTCGATGGTATGAGCGACCCCCGGGTCATCGTCACCGAGCATGTCCGCCAGCAGCGCTGGATCTTCCCGGTCGGACAGTGGCGCGTCGAGGGAGTAGGTGCTGAACACCAGGTCGGCTTGGCGGGCCTCCTGCATGTCGTCCCGGCTGACTCCGAGCCGGTGAGCCAGCTCTTCCTCGGTGGGCCCCCGGCCTAGCTCCTGAGTGAGGGTCTCGGTGGCCTTGCGCAGAGCGAGCAGCAGCTCCTGGGCAGACCGGCGGACATGGATCTGCCAGCGCTTATCCCGGAAGTGCCGCTTGATCTCACCACTGACGCACGGCTGTGCGTACGCGGAGAGACTGTCACCGACCTCGGGGTTGTAATTATTTATGGCCTTGAGCAAGCCGACGTATCCGACCTGCATGAGATCTTCTGTGGGCTCGGGACTGCCGCGGTACTGCCGGACGCACGAGCGGACCAGTTTCTGGTAGCGGTCCACGAGTATCTCGCAAGCGGCGACGCGGAGCTCGTTGTCTCGTGGCAGCGCGCGGACCTTAGCCAGCAGGGCGTTGTCGGAAAGCTCTCGCAGCTTGGCGCGCGACCCGGGGTGTACAGCGACATCAGGGGTGACCTTAGCGGCGGCGTCAGCGGTATCTGACGTCGGCTGCCGGAGGGTTCCTCTCGTCAAGGCGGCCTCCTTGGACCCTGGGAATGACGGACGAGTACGGTGTGCCCGACCTAAGGCAATTAAACGTAACGTGATGTGATGCTTATCACAATCAACGGCGTGAGGTGACCTTGATCGCTTTTCCCCTGGGCTTTTTCTGCCTGGCGTTCCGCCTTTGTGGCCCGCGTTTGGTGTCAGTCACGCCGGTAACGGTCCGTGTCAGCAGCCCGGACGTCCGTGCCTGCCACCCGAGAACGTAAAAATCAGGCCAAGCCGAACCGGCCGGACCTTCGAATGACGCTATGTGGGTGATTACGAAAGCCGGCGGTCAAGCTCAACCCCCGAGGTGTCCGCCGACCTGGACCGGCTGCTCGGCGCCGTGGCGCGGGGGGAGCACGGGGCGTTCGATCTCTTTTACGAGCAGCTGCGGGAGCCAATCCACCGCCAGGTCCGGGCTGTGCTCCGGGACCCCGCTCAGTCCGAGGAGGTCACCCAGGAGGTCCTGCTGGAGCTGTGGCGTACCGCCTTCCGCTACGACTCGGCCAAGGGCAGCGCCGTCGCCTGGGCGATGACGATCGCGCACCGTCGCGCCGTGGACCGGGTGCGGCGTACCATCGCCTCAACCGCCCGCGAACTGCGGACGGTTATGCCGGCGATGCGGTGGAACCAGGCCGATGACGGCGCAGAAGAAACCTTCGACCGCGAGCGGCTGATCCGGTCCCTGGATCAGCTTAGTGACCTGCAGCGAGAAGCCATCTCGCTGGCCTTCTACGGCGGTCACACCTACAGTCAGGTCGCCGTCATCCTGGACGTTCCGCTCGGTACGGTCAAGGCGCGGATCAGGGACGCCATCATCAAGCTCCGCGGCTGCATGCTCACCGAGCCGTGAGATGTCAGTAGGGCGCCCAGGACCCGGGCCGCCGTGAACCGGCTGCACCGGCTGCACCGGCAAATTCTTGCGGGTCTAGGTGTAGGCGGTCAGCGCGGGGGAAGCGGAGCTCCGTTGCCAGCACAGCTCGGGAAAAGGCAATGGGCCGTCAAAGCGGACTGCCGTGTAAGCACGACTGTAGACCTGTTCGGATTTTCGTGAGGACACCAGATGACCGTGACCGGGAGCGCCATGAACTGGCGGGCGGCAGGCGCCTGCCTGACCGCGGACCCTGACTTGTTCTTTCCCATCTCCTCGGCCGGCCCGGCGCAGCAGCAGATCAGCCGGGCGAAGATCGTCTGCGCGGGCTGCGACGTCCGGCGCCAGTGCCTGGAATTCGCGATGGCCAACGATCAGGTTTACGGCATCTGGGGCGGTACCACCCCCGAGGACCGGCAGCGGGACCGGCGCCGCAGGCGCCGCGCGGCGGCCGCCGCCGCGCACAAAAACACCGTCGCGGCCTGACCGACGACCACCGGACCACCGCCGCGGCATCTCACCACCCGGCCCGCCGCCCCTCACCCGCGGGCGAGCCATCGTTCCATGCAGGCGAGCAGATCGTCGGTGTCGACGGGCTTAGTGACATAGTCGCTGGCGCCGGCCGCGATGCTCTTTTCCTTGTCGCCGGGCATCGCCCGGGCGGTGACCGCGATGATCGGCAGCGCCGAGAACGCGGGCATCTGCCTGATCTGGCTCATCGTCGTGTAGCCGTCAAGCTCAGGCATCATCACGTCCATCAGGACGAGGTCGGTGTCTTCGGCGGTGACCAGGGCTTCGATGCCCCGGCGTCCGTCGGTCGCCTGGGTCACGGTCATGCCGTGCAGTTCCAGCGTGCTGGTGATGGCGAAGACGTTGCGCGGGTCGTCGTCGATCACCAGAACCCGCTTGCCGTGCAGGACCTCGTGGCCTTCGGCCTCCGGCAGCGTCCGCGTCCAGGCCGCGGCGACGTGCTCACTGATCAGCGCGGGGACATGCTCAGGCTGAGCTGCGGACAGGTGCAGCGTGATGCGTTCCCGCAGCTCGTCGAGCGAGGGCAGCAGCTCAAGGGGCTGGGAGCCGAAGCGGAGCCGGGCCAGCCGGGCCTGCGCGCTGTCGATCTTGTCCCTGGTATGGGCGAGCACCGGCACGTCCTGTAGCTCGGGTTCCTCGGCGAGCTGCTCGAGGAAGGCGAACGCAGAGGCGTCCTCTAGGCCCAGGTCCAGCACGATGCACTGGTGCGGCGCGGCGCTCAGCGCCTCGATACCCTGCTCCGGGCTGATCGCCGTGCTCACGTGCACCGGCCCGTGAAGGCCGGTGAGGTCGGAGACCGCGCTATGCGCGAGCAAGGTCAGCAGCCCGCCCCGCGCGCCCTCCAGGACCAGCAGCCGCCGACCGCCCGGCGGGTCATCGTCGGGCAGGGCCGGCCGCAACTGCAGGGCCTCGGTTGCGTCCTCGTGCGCGCCGCCGTTCGGCGAGATAGTGACGCTTTCGCCAGCGGTCAGCGCGTCGGGACCGGCGTCCATCAGGCCGGCCGGGACCCCCGGCATCTCGCATGGCAGGTACAAGGTGAAGGTGCTGCCCTGGCCGAGCTCGCTTTCCGCGGAGATCTCGCCTCCCAGCAGTGCGCCCACCTCGCGTGCGATCGACAGCCCGAGGCCCGTGCCGCCGTACCGGCGGCTCAGCGTGCCGTCGCCTTGCTGGAAAGCGCCGAAAATCGTGGTGAGGTTCTCCGGCGCGATCCCGATACCGGTGTCGGACACCGAGAAGGCCAGGCCGTCGCCGGACGCGGGCCGGGCGTCCCGGCTGACACGCAGGACCACGTGCCCTCGTTCGGTGAACTTGATCGCGTTGGCCAGCAGGTTGCCGAGCACCTGGCGCAGCCGCTGCCGGTCGGTGAACAGCTCAGACGGGGCTTGCGCGTCCGTCTCGACCGCGAACTCCAGCCCCTTCTCCGCGGTGAGCGGCTGGAACGTGGCCTGGATATCCTCCAGCACGACGCTGAGACCGAATCGCTCAGCGTGGATGTCCATCCGTCCCGCCTCGACCTTGGACAAGTCGAGGATGTCGTTGATCAGCTGCAGCAGGTCCGAGCCTGCTGAATGAATGACGTTGGCGTACTCCACCTGCTTGGCCGATAGGTTCCGGCCCGGGTTCTGCGCCAGCAACCGGGCCAGGATCAGCAGGCTGTTCAGCGGCGTGCGCAGCTCGTGCGACATGTTGGCGAGGAACTGCGACTTGTACTTCGAGGCCAGCGCCAGCTGCCTGGCTCGTTCCTCGATCTCCTGCCTGGCCTGCTCGATCTCGGCGTTCTTGGTCTCGATATCGCGATTCTGGGTGGCCAGCAGGGCCGCCTTGTCTTCCAGTTCGGCGTTGGACCGCTGCAGCTCCACCTGCTGATCCTGCAGCTCTTCTGATCGCGCTTGGAGCTCAGTGGTCAGCCGCTGCGATTCCTCGAGCAGCGCGTCGGTGCGCGCATTCGCGATGATGGTGTTGAAGTTGACCCCGAGGGTCTCGGTCAGCTGCTCCAGGAAGTCGGTCTGCACCGGGCTGAACGAGGTAAACGAGGCGAGCTCGATGACGCCGAGCACCTGGTCCTCGAACAGGATGGGCAGCACCGCCAGGTTCGTCGGCGGCGCTTCGCCGAGCCCGGAGGAGATCTTGACGTAACCCTCCGGCAGGTGCGCGACAATGATGGATCTTTTGCTGCGCGCGACCTGGCCGATCAGGGACTGGCCCAGCCGGTACTGGATCGGCGCCGTCTCGTCCGCCCGCAGGCCGTAGCCCGCGATGAGGCGGAGCTGGGTCTCACCGTCGGCGGGCTCGGCCAGGAAGAAGGTGCCGTGCTGCGCGCCGACCAGCGGGGAAAGTTCGTCCATGATCAGCTCGGCGACAACCGCGAGGTCCCGGTGGCCTTGCATCATGCCAGCGATCTGGGCCAGGTTGGTCTTCAGCCAGTCCTGCTGCTGGTTAGCCCGGATGGTCTCGCGCAGCGACTGGACCATGGCGTTGATGTTGTCCTTGAGCTCGGCAACCTCGCCCTGGGCCTCCACCGAGATGGACCGGGTCAGGTCTCCGGAGGCGACCGCGCTGGTCACCTCGGCGATCGCCCGGACTTGCCTGGTCAGGTTCCCGGCCAGCTCGTTGACGTTCTCGGTGAGCCGCTTCCAGGTGCCAGACACGCCCTCGACCTCGGCCTGGCCGCCCAGGCGGCCCTCGCTGCCGACCTCGCGGGCCACTCGGGTGACCTCGGCCGCGAACGAGGACAGCTGGTCGACCATGGTGTTGATGGTGGTCTTAAGCTCGAGGATCTCACCGCGCGCGTCGACGTCGATCTTCTTCGACAGGTCGCCCTGGGCGACCGCGGTGGTGACCTGGGCGATGTTGCGGACCTGGCTGGTCAGGTTGACCGCCATCGAGTTGACGTTGTCGGTCAGGTCTTTCCAGGTCCCAGACACGCCCTTGACGTCGGCCTGGCCGCCCAGGCGCCCTTCGGTGCCGACCTCGCGGGCGACCCGGGTGACCTCGTCGGCGAACGCGGACAGCGTGCCGACCATCCGGTTGATCGTCTGGGTTAGCGCGGCGACCTCGCCCAGTGCTTCCACCGTGATCTGCTGGCTCAGGTCACCGCGCTCGACCGCCGCGGCCACCTGCGCGATCGACCGCACCTGCGCGGTCAGGTTGGACGCCATCACGTTGACGTTGTCGGTCAGGTCCTTCCAGGTCCCCGACACGCCCCGGACGACGGCCTGGCCGCCCAGGTTGCCCTGGGTGCCGACCTCGCGGGCGACCCGGGTGACCTCGTCGGCGAACGCGGAGAGCTGGTCGACCATCGTGTTGATGGTCTCCTTCAGCTCGGCGATCTCGCCGCGGGCATCGACCCGGATTTTCTGGCTCAGGTCGCCCTTGGCCACCGCCGTGGTCACCTCGGCGATGGAGCGCACCTGGTCGGTTAGGTTGGCCGCCATCACGTTGACGGACTCAGTCAGGTCTTTCCAGGTGCCGGAGACGCCCTTGACGTCGGCCTGGCCGCCCAGCAATCCGTCGGTGCCGACCTCGCGGGCGACCCGGGTCACCTCGTCGGCGAAGGAGGACAGCTGGTCCACCATGGTGTTGAGGGTGGATTTCAGCTCCAGGATCTCGCCGCGCGCGTCGACGTCGATTTTCTGGCTCAGGTCGCCCTTGGCCACCGCGGTCGCTACCTGGGCGATGTTGCGCACCTGCCCGGTGAGGTTGCCCGCCATCGCGTTCACCGACTCGGTGAGGTCCTTCCACGTGCCTGACACCCCGGGAACGTAGGCCTGGCCGCCGAGTTTGCCCTCGGTGCCGACCTCGCGAGCCACTCTGGTGACCTCGGAGGTGAACAGGTCGAGCTGGTCGGCCATCCCGTTGAAGACCGTGGCGATCTCGTCCATGAGCGGGTCGCCCGTCTGCGCGAGGCGGGTACTGAAGTCACCGCCTCGCACCGCCGTCAGCCCCGCGAGCAATTGCTCTAGTCCGGACTTGTCAAGCCGCGGACCGGACTGGATCATATCCGTCACTAAGCGCTCCTATCAGCTGTACCGGCGCGGCGCGACGCGCGTTCGGCACCGTCGTGCAATCTATGACGATGGTAGACCGGATGTAATTATCATGAGCCGAACGGACTTGCCTGACAGCGCCTAGGCTCGAAAGCCTGCCCGCCGGGCGGGACGCGGGTGACGGTGATAAGCGCGTGAGCAGGGGAGGCGGGTGATCGTGGCGGAAGGCAGCGAGGAAATGCTGCGGCTGATCACGGTTATCGATCACCAGCAGCGCGAACTCGATCACATCCGTAGCGCGGCGGCCGGCGAGTCCGTGATCGCGATGGCCAGGGGCGCCCTGATGGAGCGGCTCGGCCTGTCCTGCGCCGAGGCCGCCAGCCAGCTGGCCGAGCTTTCCGCGGCGACCGGGATACCGCCGGCCGAGATGGCCGCCGCGGTCCTGTCCGGGTCACTTGACGACTACGGCGCGACCGCCGCCGGCAGCCCTGGTGACAACCTGGGCGGCAACCTGGGCGGCAACGGCCCCGGGGGCTCCGGCTCTGGTGGGCCTCGCTCCTTGCTGGCCGAGGCGGCGGCCGAGATGGCCGCCGATGGCGCCGAGCTCGTCGCGATGCTAGCGGCGCAGCTGGCTCCGGTCGGAACCAGCGCGGTGGCGCTCTGGCTGCTCCAGGCGGACGGCGCCCTCGCCCTGCTCGGCGAGGCAGGCCTGTTGCTGGGCGAGGCCAGCCGCTGGGAACACATCCCGCCTCAGTTCGACTGCCCGGCTCAGCGGGTCGCGCACGGTGCCGCTGACCTGTGGTGGCCCGCGGGCCGCCCGGCAGGGGATCGCGCGCCGGTCACCCGGGCCGCCACGGGAGCCAGGGCCGTCCTCGCGCTGCGCCAGCGCAACGGCGAGCTGCTCGGCGTGCTCGAGGCCATCTGGCCGGGACCGCTCACCTCGTTCAGCCCCGAACTCAGCCAGCATCTGTCCGCCCTGGCCGCGGGCAGCGCCCGGGTGGTGGGCGCCCGCCTCGCGCACGGCGACCTGGCCGCTGCCCAGCCCAAGGCGGCGGTCTTCGGCTTGCTCGACGGCCTGGCTGATTCGGTACTCGTCGTTCAGGCCATCAGGGACGGCGCCGGGCGGGTGACCGATTTCAGCATCGAGCATGCCAGCCCGGGTTTCGGCGATCCCGCGGGCAGGACCGGAGCCGAGGTGACCAGGCTGACCCTGCTGGCGGCTTATCCGGCGAGCATCACGGGGCTGGGCCTGTTCGCTCGGGCGATGCGGGTGCTCAGCGACGGCGCGGCCCAGTATGTCCCCGGGCCGCTCAGCGAATCGCTGACCTCCGGGCTCCCGGTGCGCGAGACCGGCTCACCGCCGCCCCCGCTGACGGACTTGCGGGTGGCCCGGTTCTTCGACGGCGTGATCTTCACCTGGCACC
Organism: Actinomycetota bacterium; assembly: GCA_030853115.1. Classification (GTDB taxonomy): domain Bacteria; phylum Actinomycetota; class Actinomycetes; order Streptosporangiales; family Streptosporangiaceae; genus Palsa-504. The sequence goes on along the minus strand of JALYVS010000061.1, from coordinate 3,525 downwards.
GGGATCGTTCGGCAGACCGGCTGGCCGTGCTACTCGATCATGCGCAGCGGCTCGGCCGTCTGGGCGGCTGGGAGGAGAACCTGGTCACCGGCACCGTGCGCTGGACCGACTCGGCGTTCGACCTGTTCGGCCTGACACCGCGCCCGGGCACCGAGATACCGCTAGCCGACCTGCACAGTTACGTAATGGCCGCCGACAAGCCGGTAGTCAAGCGCTTCCGGCAGACCCTGCCCGGGCAACGCGAAGCCCTGACCGCGGCCTTCCGCGTCGTCCACCCCGACGACCAGAGGATCCGCCAGATCCGCGTCTTCGCCGAGCCCGTCGTGGACGCGGCCGGCACGGTGGTGGCGCTGCGCGGAGCCTTCCAGGACGTCTCGGCGCACTATCACACGCAGGTGGCGCTGGCCGCCACCCGCGTCCAGCTCGCGGACAGCGAGCAGCGCGTCGCGGAGGAGCACCTGCTGGCGCTGCGGCTGCAGCAGGCCATCATGCCTCCGGATGAGCGTCCGGTCGAGGCGGCCGGGATTGACGTGGCGGTCCGTTACCGGCCGGTCGGCGAGGGCCACCTGGTCGGGGGTGACTGGTACGACACGCTGGTGCTGCCCGGCCAGGACGTGCTGCTCGTCGTGGGCGACGTGGCCGGGCACGGCATTGACGCGGTGACCGGCATGGTCGCGGCCCGCAACTCCCTGCGCGGCCTGGCCATCACCGGGTCCGGCCCGGCCGAGCTGCTCCGCATGCTGAACAGCGTGATGTGCGAACTGACCTCGGGCGTGATCGGGACCGTGGTGTGCGGCCTGTACAGCCCGGATACCCACGTGCTGCGGTGGGCCCGGGCCGGGCACCTGCCGCCGGTGCTGGTCCGCGGCGAGACCGCCCGCGAGCTTCCGCTGCCCGGCGGAGTCCTGCTCGGCATGGACCCGGACGCCGAGTATGAGGAGGCCGTGTTGCCGCTGGACCCAGGCGACATCTTGCTGCTGTTCACCGACGGGCTGATCGAACGGCGTGGTGAGGACATCGTCGATGTGCTCGAGGAATTCGTCACGGTTGTCGCGGCCAAGGTCACGGCGGATCCGGCGGAGGGCGGAGCGGAGCTGACCGCCGCTGCTCTGGCCGACCGGATACTCGCCACCGCGGTCTCCGACACCGGCGACGACGCCTGCCTGGTAGCCGTGCGCATCCGCTAGCCGGGCCCGGCCCCGGCCCGGTGAAAGAACATGCGCGCGGGCCCGGAGCCCGGGGAGAGGTTCCGGACTCCCGGGCCCGCACGCAAAGACCGAAGGCCCCGGAAGCATAAGCTTCCAGGGCCTTCGCCAGGAGACCTGCGGGGGGGATACAGGCTCCTTGTCTATAGGTTTACGCCGCCGATGCGGTCGCGCGGTCGTAAACCGCGAGAGTTTCTCCGGCGATCCGGTTCCATGAGTAACGTGACCGCGCCCGGTCCGCTGCCGCCACCCCGTATGCCTCGAGCATCATCGGGTGGGAGAGCAGCTGCCTGATCCGCTGGGCTAGCAGCGCGGGCCGGTCCGGCGGGATCAAGATGCCTGTCGTCCCGTCCACTACGGCGTCCATATGGGCGCCGACCGGGGGAGCGATGACCGGGGTGCCGCACGCCATGGCCTGCAGCGAGGTGGTGCCTGCGGGCTCGTACTGGCAGGTGCTGACTACGAGGTCGGCGGACCGCAGCAGGGCCGGCATCGAGTCGTACTTCACCTGACCGGTGAAGATCACCCGATCCGAGATGCCCATAGCCGCCGCGAACTTGGCCAGCTTGACATACGCCTCGTCGCGGTCCAGCTCGGTCTCGGCCGGGCCGCCGACAATCAGCAGCTCGGCGTCGGGGACCCGGGTCAGCGCCCGTAGCAGGGCCTCGAGCGGCTGGCGCTCGTGCAGGTCGGCCGCGGTCAGCAGCCGCGGCCGGCCGTTCCGCTTGGCCGCGGGGCCGTCCGGGCTGAACAGCTCGGTGTCTACGCCCCAGGGCACCATCCGGATCGCGGACCGGTGCACGCCCAGGCCGGTGAGGTCGGCTACCCCGGCGGAGCTCGTCGCCACCACTGCGGCGGCGCTGCGGCCGATGGCGGGCTCGAGCCTGATCCGCGCCGCGGACGCGCCGTCCGCCTGGACCCCGTCTCGCCGGCTAGCGGCCCGTCGTTCGGCGACTCCGAGCGAGCTGAACTCCTGGACCACCGGGATGCCGAAATCGCGTGCGGCGGCCAGCGCGGCCAGCCCGCTGGTCCAGCGCAGCGCGTGCACGACGTCCGGGCGATCGCGGTGCCACTGGCGGCGCAATGGCGCACTGAACGCGGGCACCCGCTCGAGCAGGCCGACGTCGTCTAGCTGGCCCTGCTCGCCGGCCGCGGTGACGGGACCGGCGTCGATGTGCTCAAGCCGGACTCCGGCGTGGAGTTCGGCGTGGTCGGGCTGGCTGGGATCGTTCTTCTGGGCGTATATGGTCACCTGGTGGCCGTGACCGGCCAGCTCGCGGGTGAGCTCGCTCAGGCCGACGTCATCGCTGTCCGGGCCGGATCCTGTGCGGGGGTGCAGGGGAGTTGCGTTTTGTGCTACCAGAGCGATCTTCATCAGTGGCCTCTTCTCGCTACGAAGCTCGATCACGGCGTTCGTTAGCCAGAGACGAAGAAGGGTGCCCGGCCCGCGCGCTCTGCGAAAACACCGTGTATCGCATAGAGCGTGCCTGCGTCGTAGGCACCACTAGAAATAACTATATCACGGGAGTCCGCAGACCATCCACCGCGGGTTAGCCTCACCGGCGTGTCGCGGGCCAGGCCCGGCGGCGGTCAGCCCGCGGCTGCGTCCGCGACGCTGTCGAAAACGGGAATCAGCCGGTCGGCCGTGGTCAGCCGTAGGATCTTGGCCACCGCGGCCTGCGGGGACACTAGCGCCAGAACGCCGCCCTGCCGGTCCATCGAGCGGTTTACCCTCAGCAGTGCGTGCAGCGCCGAGGAATCCATGAAGCGAAGCCCGGACAGGTCGATGATCAGTGTCCGCGGCTCTTGCGAAACCTCCTCGTCGAGAAGGCGGCGCAGCTCGTCGGTATTCGTCACGTCGGCCTCGCCGGCGATCTCCACCAGCGTGTAAGGCTCGCCGGCGGACTCCCGGGCTGTCACAGAGACCGTCAGCAGATCCACGCCTTTGTTCTACCATAAGGCGGATTCCATCGGGGTACTCCTCAGCCCGGCAGTCCCATGTGCAGCCGGATCGTCGTCCCGGTGTCATCGGAGAGTATCTCGACCTGATCGCAAATCTCGTTAACGATCCAGAGCCCGTGCCCGCCCCTGGCCTCGAGGGATGGCCGGCGGCGCCCGGCCAGCGGATCAGCAATGAGTCCCTCGTCATGTATCTGGCAGATAATTTCCTTGGTGTCGTACCAGATCTGCAGGGGGGTGCGTCTTTCTGAGGGGTGTGTTATTTCGGGTTGTTTCGGTCATGCGGTGAGGCCGAGGTGCTCGATGCTGGCGGGGTCGTAGCGGGCCAGGTGGTGCTCGCTGCGGTAGCGGTTCTTGTAGT
>JALYVS010000060.1 GCA_030853115.1 Actinomycetota bacterium | reverse complement strand
CGGCCGCGACGGCGTCGGCAGCGGCGAAGGGCGCGGCTAACGGCCAGGCCGCCATTCCGGGGATGCTAACGGCGGTGCTCAGCGCCGACGGCCGCCAGCCCGCGACGCAGGGCACGACCACGAAGGCCCGCGGTGCGGGTGCGGCGGCCATCCCTGGAATTCAGGCCGTTGGCGCCGACATCCCGGGGCACGTGGCACCGTCGGCTGCGCCCGCCTACAGCCGGGGCAACCAGCCTCCGGGCACCACGCAAGTTCCCGGGACGGCCGCGCAAGCGGCCTTCATCAACCAGGTCGCGCCTGGGGCCATGGCCGCGCAGGCCCGGTTCGGCGTCCCCGCCGCGGTGACAATCGCGCAGGCCATCGAGGAGTCCGGCTGGGGCCAGAGCGTGCTCGCCGTCCGGGACCATAATCTGTTCGGGATCAAGGGCACCGGCCCGGCCGGCTCCGACCTGCAGCCGACGCAAGAGTACGAGAACGGGCGCTGGGTGACCCAGACCGCTGCGTTCAAGGTGTACCACAACGTCGCCGAGAGCATTGCCGACCATGGTCAGCTGCTCGCCAACGGCCCGAGCTACGGGCAGGCCATGGCCGACCGCTACCTCCCCGATGCGTTCGCGACCGACCTGACCGGCGTGTATGCGACTGACCCCAGCTACGGCACGAATCTCATCGCGCTCATGCGGCTTTACAACCTGTACCGCTATGACCCCAGGACGCCGACCGTGCCGCAGATCGCCGGCCAGGAGAGCACGGCCAGCCAGGCGGCGGGCCACGGCTCGGCGGCAAGGGACAGCGGAACCGGCGGGCAAGGCAGTACGATCGGCCAGGGCGGAACGGCAGGTCAGGGCGGAACGACAGGTCAGGGCGGCGGCAGCGGTCCGGCCGGTCAGGGGAGCGCGAGTATCCCAGGCGTGCTTGATGCTTTCATGGCCGGCTCGACGACAACGCCGGCAGTCACGGTGGCAGCCGACCCGGAGGCATCGGGCTCGGAGGCGACGGTGGCGGCGGCGAGCGGGGAGGCTCAGGGCGAGTCCGGGCTGAGCCAGCAGGCGGTGCCGCGAATCCCACCTCGCCGGGCGCGGGTCAGTAGCCGGCGGTACGTATCGCAAATTCCGCGGGCGGTCACCACCGACTTCATTACGAGCGCTAAGACGCCGCTGGCGCGTGCGGAGCCGCTTTTCCGGGACGTGGCCGCCCAGGCCGGCATTCACTGGGAGTTGCTGGCGGCGTGTGACTGGATGCAATGCAAGGCACAGCCGCGCTATTCACCCGTGCGCGGGGAGAAGCTCGGCACCGTCAATTCCGACGGGACGGCGTACCACACCAAGTCGCAGGCACTGACCCAGGCCGCGAATGACCTGGTGGAGCTGGCGATGGCGGTGTACTGGATTGACATCACCGCACGGCGCCCTCTGTCGGTCCGCAATCTGGCCAACGTCTTCGCCGCGTTCCGGTGGGGCGGGCTGCTCAAGCTGCACAGCGTATCGGCCATGGAGTTCCCCTACTCGGTCGAAGGCCTGACCGCGCAGCAGAGCAAAATGCGGTGGCCCGTCATCAAGGGGACCAATCCGCCGGACAAGTCCGGTGCGCGGTTCCGGCTTCCGTTCGGGGCGGTGCCGGTGGTGCTGAGCCTGGAGTATCCGGCTGCCGCTGAGTTATCCGCGGCCCGCAGATAAGGACAACAAGATGGCTCGATTCTTGATTTTCATGGTGAGCATGCTCACCATGAGCAGGACCGGGGGGCCGGCGTCGCCCTCGTTCCGGCCGCAGGATGCGTATGACCGGTTCGCAGCCGAGGACGTCCGCGGTGTCCAGGAGTTTCCGGGGGCAGGAGCCGGGCGGGCCCCGCGGGCGCCGGGCCGGTACGGTGACGGCTGGCCGGCTCAGCCCGAAATAGGCAGCGGGCGGGGCGGGCGTCCGGGACGGACGGGGACGCCGGGACGGCGGCGGCGCATCCGGGCACGGGTGACGTGGGTCGCCGTGCTGCTGGTGAGCGGGCTGATCTTCCGCAAAGTGCTCGCGTGGACAGTCCTGGTGGCACTGTCCGCGGTGCTGCACATCGTCGGCGTCAACGTCCACCTGCCGCATGTCAAACTCGCGTGGCCGTGGCAGACGATCAGCGCAGGCACCACCAGCAACATCGACCTGGGACCGTGGGTCCTGCAGAAGATCGAGGGGATCTCACGCCCGGCTCTCGGGTCGGAGAACTTCAATTTCACCTTCACTCATAAGGTGTCGAAGAACATCGGGATATGGCCGTGCTGGTACTCCAGCACGTTCGATGCGGCGGGCCATGCCTCGGCCACCGTCGACCTGAATCCGGGTCCGGGCTGGTGGGCGCCAGCCTCCGGCCACTATAAGCTGCAGGTCCTGAGCCGCCCGGTCACCGGTGACCCGGGCCGGGTGGGTGTGGTCATGGTCCTGCCGCAGCCGCAGCTACCGCAGTCGGTGCACGACGTGACCATCGACGACACGCTGTCGCATCCCATCGATACCCAGCACAGCTGGACTTATCCGGGATTCGGATGCGGCGGGCTTATCCGCCCGCAGTTCTCCGAGTCGATCCTGTACGCCCAGGCTCAGGGTCTCGCGTTCAGTCAGGTCAGGACCAATCCGCAGATCACCCGCCCGCTCATCGTGGCCGCCGAATCGGAAGCAGCACAAATCATCCGGGACAATTTCATCCAGCCGACGGTGAACGCGCTGGGCTATACCCTGACGGACTTCACCCTTCGCTGGTCGGGTAGGCCATGACCGGCCCGCTGCCCGGCGTGAGGCCGAGACTAGCTATCGGATCGGATCCTGGCCTATGAGGTTGGAGGTCGTGACACCGCAAGCCCGCGGCTGATCAGCGCGGGCGGCGGGGTCAGCGGCCGTCGAACTTGTCTGGGTCGGGACCGGTGCGCTCGTCCCGGTTCAGCAGGGTGATCGCTTCGACGTCCGCGCCTGACAGCTCGAAGTCGAAAATGTCGAAGTTCTCCTTAATGCGTGCCGGGGTGACCGACTTGGGGAAGATGATGTCCCCGCGCTCGATGTGCCAGCGCAGCACGACCTGAGCCGGGGTCTTACCGGTACGGCGAGCGATTGAGTCGACCGCAGGGTCCTCCAGGACGTTGCCGCGCGCCAGCGGCGACCAGGCTTCGATCGCGATCTGGTGCTCGGCACAGAATTCGCGTACCTCGTCCTGGGTGAGGTAGGGGTTAACCTCGATCTGGTTAACCGCCGGGGGGATGTCACTTTCGCTGTGCAGGCGACGCAGATGTCGCGGCTGGAAGTTGGAGACGCCGATCGAGCGGGCTCGCCCTTCGTGGTAGAACTCCTCCAGGGTCTTCCAGGTCGAGACGTAGTCCCCGTCGTACCTGGTCGGCAGCGGCCAGTGGATCAGGAACAGGTCGACGTAGTCGACACCCAGCGCCTTGAGCGACCCGTCGAAGGCCCGCCGGGCTTCATCGGGCTCGTGCGCGTCGTTGGACAGCTTGCTGGTGATGAACACGTCATCGCGTTCCAGGTCGGACCGGCTGATCGCCTCACCGACTTCTTTCTCGTTGCCGTACATCTGGGCGGTGTCGATGTGCCGGTAGCCGACTTGCAGGGCAGTACTCACCGCGGTTACGGTTTCCTCCGGCTTGACCAGGAAGACGCCAAAGCCGAACTGCGGGATAGTGTGGCCATTGCTCAGTGCGATGTCGGGTATGGCGGTCACGGCAGGATCTCCTCCGGTGGGTTTCGGGTGCACTCACTAACTTGCGTTGTCCTGCACTGCCCGTTCTCGGCCGACCTACACAAGGTGCCGTCATATCGCCGGGCCTCGGATCCTCGCCCCGGCCATAATGGCAGGGTGATGCCGGAGCTGATCGCGCGGATGGCAAGCCTGCTCGAGCCGCTGCAGGCGCGGGGCGACCAGCGGCAGTATTTCCACGCCACCTACCTGCGCACCACGATCGCGGTGGCCGGGGAAATCGAGCGCGGCGGCTTCATCGACAGTGCGTGGGTCGAGCGGTGGGATGTCGCCTTCGCCGGGCTGTACCTGGACGCCCTGGAGTCCTCGCTGGCCGGGCGGCGGCCGACCCGGCCCTGGGCCGTCACGTTCGGCGCCCCGGCCAGCCTGCCCCCGCTACGGCATGTGCTGCTGGGCATGAACGCGCACGTCAACTACGATCTGCCGCAAGCACTGCTCGCCGTGATCAGCGACGAAGAGCTCGACGACGCGGCGCTGATCGGGCGCCGCGAGGCCGATCACCGGGCCATCGACAAGGTGCTCTCCGCGCGCGTCGGCGCCGAGGAGGCTGAGCTGGCCGGGATCTCCGGGCCTGCTCCGCGGCTGGACCGGCTGCTCCGGCCGCTAAGCCGGCTAAGTACTCAGCGATTCCTGCGCGAGGCGCGGGAAAAGGTCTGGGCCAACGCGATCGCCTTGAGCCGCGCACGCCAGCAGGGGCCGGACGCCTACGGCACGCTGCTGACCCGGCTGGAGGAGCTGAGCGCGGCCAAGGTCGCCGTCCTGCAGGCGCCCGGGCAGGTGCTGCTGAAGCTCGCCGTCACCGGGTTCGGCGTCCGGCTGCCCGGATAAGCGATTCCGCAGCGCGCTGGCGGTCAGCGCTTGTGGTGGGTCAGAGCCTGGCTTCGAGCATGTCGACTTTGTCGAATGACGGGACCTCCGCGAACAGGTGGGCGTACTTTCGCGAGAGCTGAGGACCCCCTGAGGCCAGCAGGGCGTCCCTGTCCTGGGCATCGGCGAACGCGGAGAAGGCGCCGTAGGTCGTCTCGCTCAGCCGGAAGGCGAACCAGACGGTGGTACTGGGCTGAGCCTCGACGAGCGGCAGGCCCTCCTTGAAGAAGTCGGCCACCTCCTGTTCCAGGCCGGGCTTGACCTCGAATCTGGCCAGGACTCCGACGGTGACCATAGCGATCCCTTCTCATGTCCAGCGCGAGACGGTAGTGGCCAGCGGCCGACCTTCACCAGGCTAACAGCGACCGAGCTGACGAGGCGGCGGCTGGGCGGCAGCGATCAGCGCGACCGCGTGGGCGGCGGGCGTTAAACCAGCTGATGACGGCCCGGAGGACGGTGACATAAAAGCGCTCCTGGCGGGCAATTCATGAAACGATGCTGGACCTGCGAGGAAAGGCGGCGCCGTCGTGTGGCACAAGCTGGAGCACCGTGAGATGAAACGTCAAGACCGCGACCATGCGGCTGCGGCAACCGGCCCGCTCCCCCGTCCCGCGCTGCCTGCCGGCACTGACCTGCTGCCGCAGATCAAGCACATCGTGGTGCTGATGATGGAGAACCACTCCTACGACAACTACCTCGGCATGCTGCAGGGGCGGGGCGATGGGTTCCCGCTCGGTCCCGACGGCGGAGCTGACGTATCCAATACCGGAACGGGCGGCGAGGTCGTCCGCCCCTTCCAGCAGCCCACGACCAAGCAGCGCAAGGGCGTGCCGTCGCAGAGCTGGAACGCGACCCATCATCAGTGGGCTGAGGGGAAGAACGACGGGTTCGTGACCAGCGCGCAGGCCGTGCAGGCGGCGGCCAGGGCCGGGACCGGGCCGCAAGCCGACACCACGCCGGAGGCGGCGAATGCTGCTCTGGGCTACTGGTCAGAAAGCGACCTGCCGTTTTACTACGGGCTGGCCCGGACCTTCCCGCTGGCCGATCGCTGGTTCAGCTCGTGCCTGGGCCCCACCTTCCCCAACCGCCGGTTTCTCATCGCCGGCACCGCGCACGGCCTGATCGACGACTCGTCCTACAATCTGCTCGACTACCCTCCGGCCGGGACCATCTTCGACATGCTGACCGAGCACGGGATCTCCTGGTTCAACTACCACCCCGTGGCCAAGGACGAGTCCCAGTGGAAGCACTACGCCCGGCACAAGCGGAAGATGGCCGGGCGCAGGCTGAGATCAGCGGCCCGGTCGCTTCCCGGGGCGACCCAGGACGTCCAGAAGGACATCCAGTTCACCGCCGACGTCTTCCCGCTCGGTATCGGCCGGTACATGAGGCACGTCCGCAGCATCGACCAGTTCCTTGCCGACGCCGACGGCGGCACGCTGCCAGCCTTCAGCCTGGTCGACCCGGACTTCGGTAACTTCTCCGAGGAGAACCCGCAGGACATCCAGAAGGGGGAGAGTTTTGCCGCGGAGATCATCAACCGGGTGATGCACGGCCCGGGGTGGCCCAACACCTTGCTGATCTGGGTGTACGACGAGCACGGCGGATACTACGACCATGTACCGCCGCCGGCGGCCGTCCCGCCCGACGACGTCGAGGGTCGCGCCGTTATCGGCAGCCGGACCCGGCTGAAAAGGTTTCTCCGGCCTGCCCTGCCTGGCCTGATCAAAAGCAAAGAGACACTGGACGCCGGGCCGCGCCGGTACGACCAGTACGGATTCCGGGTCCCGGCGGTGATCGTGTCACCGTACGCGCGGCCTGACTACGTCTGCTCGGAAGTCTTCGACCACACCTCGGTGCTCAAGCTCCTCCAGGAGAAGTGGAACCTGCCGCCGCTCACCGCGCGGGACGGCGCGGCCCGGTCGCCGCTGGACGCGCTGGACCTCACCGCCACTCCCGCCTTCGCCAAGCCCCCGTCGCTGCCCGAACCCAGCCTCCGGTGGGGTACCTGGTAGGCGGGAGCAGGCCGGCTGTCCGCAGCGTCAAAAACTGCTGAGAAGCCTGGGTTTCCGCGCCTTCCCACGTGGTACTTAGGGGTATGCAAACCACGGGTTTCGCGCACGTGACCAGACGGGCTAGGCGGGCGTCGGACAGCCAGGGAGCGCGGGTGCTGGCCCGGGCCGGCCTCACCGCGCGGGGCGTCATCTACATACTGATCGGCTGGGTCGCGCTGCTCGTAGCGCTCGGCCTGAGTTCGCACGAAGCTGACCAGCAGGGCGCCTTGCAGCTGCTCGCGGGCAAGCCCTACGGCTTGGTATCGCTGTGGCTGCTCGCCATCGGCTTCGCCGCCTACGCGCTGTGGCGGCTGAGCGAAGCAGCGTTTGGCGTCACCGGTGAGGGAAACGGCGCCGGTCCCCGGCTGAAGTCGCTGGGCCGCGGGGTGGTCTACGCCTTCTTCGTCGTCCTGACCATCAAGGTGATCTCCGGGAAGCAGGGCAGCCAGTCCCGACAGCAGCAGGACATTACGGCCCAGGCCATGCAGCATTCGGCCGGGCGATGGCTGGTCGGAATCGCCGGGGTGATCGTCGTCATCGCCGGCCTGGCGCTCGTCATCGAGGGATTGCGCCACAAGTTCATGAAGCAGCTGCAGACCACGCAGATGAGCGCCCGCACCCGCCGCGTCGTCAAGTGGCTCGGCATGATCGGGACCATGGCCCGCGGGGTGGTCTTCGCCCTGGTCGGAATCCTGGTCATCGACGCGGCGGTAACTCACAACGCGGCTAAATCCGGCGGCGTCGACAAGGCGTTGCTGACGTTGCGCGACCAGCCCTTCGGTGAGGTACTGCTGATCCTGGCCGCCCTCGGCCTGGCCACCTTCGGCGTGTACGGGCTGTGCGAAGCTCGCTGGCGAAAGGTCTGAGTCAGTGACCTCCGATAATGCTGCCCGTTCCGGCCGTAGCCTGACCCCGCTGATTGCGGTCAGCGTCGCGGCGCTGGTATTCGTGATTCTGCTCATCAGTGTCCGGGTGCAGTGGGCTCCGCTGGAGTCTGCCGACCACGGCGCCGCGGCCCACCTCAACCACCTGGTCTCGGGTCACGCCGCGATCGTCTCGGTCATCAAGGCGGTGACCTACCTGGGCAGCAACGCGGTGCTCTGGACCGTGATCGCAGCGGCGACGATCATCCTCGCGATCCGCAAGCGCTGGTGGCTGGCCGTCTACCTGCTCGTCACCGGCGCCGGCGCGCTGGTGCTCGATCCCGTCCTGAAATCGCTAGTCGGCCGGCTGCGCCCCGTCGTGGCGCATCCCATCGCCTACGGCACCGGGGATAGCTTTCCCAGCGGCCACGCGCTCGGCTCGATCGTCTGCTACGGAGCGATACTCCTGGTCTTCCTGCCGGCCGCCCGTGGCCGCTGGCGCCCCGTCTTCATCACCGTGATCACCGGGCTCGTCGTGCTGATCGGGATCAGCCGGATCATGCTCGGCGTGCACTTCCTGTCCGACGTCATCGGGGCCTGGGCCCTCGGGATCACCTGGCTCGGCGTCACGGCCTTCGCTTTCGAGCTGACCCGCCAGGCGGCCGGCCGGCCGGTCACCGATCCGGTCAGCGAGGGCCTGGAGCCCGAGGCCGCCGCCGACCTGAAGCCGACGGAGGCGGACCGAGCCGCCGGCCACGCACCGGGGCGGCATCGCGGCCGCATCGCCGCCGGCATTGTCATCGTCTGGGTGCTCATCGTCGGTATCGGCGAACTGATCGTCAAGCACGGCCACGGCCAGGGAAACCTGCTCGGGGACACGACGATCCCGCACTGGTTCGCCGCCCACCGCACGTCCACCCTGACCTCCTGGAGCAAGGTCTTCAGCACGCTGGGAGCGACCCAGGCGATCCTCATCGTGGCCCTGCCACCTGCGTGGTCTTCCTCGCCGTGACCCGGCGCTGGCGGCCGGTCGTGTTCATGGCCACCGTGATGTTCGGGGAACTCGCAGCTTTTCTCACCGCCGCCGCGGTGGTCAAGCGGCCCAGGCCGAGTGTCACCCACCTGGATCAGCATCTGCCCACCTCGGCCTTCCCCTCCGGGCACATGGCCGCCACCACCTGCCTGTACGTCGCGCTGGCGGTCCTGGTCATCGGCCACGCTCGCGGCTGGTGGCGCTGGCTGTTCCTTATCCCCGCTGTCGCGATGCCGGTCCTGGGCGCTCTTCCCGCATGTACCGGGGCGAGCACCACCCGACCGATATCGCTGGCAGCCTGATATTCGCAGCGCTCTGGCTAACCGCAATCACCCTGCTGATCAGGCCGAACGACGCTGGTCAGGACAGCCACGCTGCGGCCCGGCCGAGCGGGACCCGACAGAGCGCGGGCCGACAGGGCGCAGGCCGGCAGAGCGCAGGCCGAGGAACCTAGGGGTTGTGCACGCTCAGGACGAGCGCCTGGGTGGTGAGCTGGCCCGTGCTGAGCAGGTGGCCGATCCGGTCGCTCTGCTCGGTGGCGGCTGATAGCTGCGGGGTGGACCCGAAGCGCCGCTGCAACTCCCCCTCGACCGCGCCGGTACGGTCCTGCCAGTCCGCGGACGGTGCCGGCAGGTCGTCGGCCTGCACCCGGGCTAGCACCCGCAGGTCCGCCTCATGGAGCAGAGCGTCCAGCTGGCCGTCGGTCGGGAAGTGGTTTCCCTCCGGCGGGTCATCGAGACAGAGCGTGGTGGCCAGATAGACCAGCAGCCCGATCCGGCCGCCTGCACGCACTACCCGGCGCATCTCCCGCAGCACGGCCAGCTGGTTTTCCTGGGCGGCCTCGGTACACAGCACACCCAGGGACCACAGCAGGCTGGCCGAGTCGGCCGGCAACGGGAGCGCCATCGCATCGGCCTGGGCAACATGGGCGGCAAAGAGCCTGACCGCCGCGCGGCACGCGCCCGGTTCCGGTTCTAGCAGGACCGGGCGGACGCCGGTGTGCTCGGCTGCGTAGGCGGCGGGGCCGCCGACGCCTGCCCCGACATCGATCAGTATTTCCCCGGGCCCCGGCCGCAGCCCGTCCAGCAGCCAGTCCAGGGCCGACGGCTGGCCGCTGCCCCGGCAACCCGCCGGGATGAAGTGCTCCGGGCCCAAGGCCACCGCCACCTGCGCCGTCCATTCGGCCACGGTGTCGAACTCGGCCTTCATCGGGTCACCGACGTCACTGGTCATCAGGAGCTCTCTTCCCGGATACGCCGCGCCAACTCGGCTTTGACGTGCGCACCGTACTCGTAGCCGCGGGCCGACGCCAGGCCCGATAGGTTTACGCCCACCACGCCGGGGATAGCCAGCAGGGCCCGGGCTTCGGCCGCCGCGGCCAGCAGGCCCGCGGCGACCGGATCGGGGTCGTCAAGCACGCGGCGGACCACCACCGGATCGAGTTCCAGGCCGGGCAGCGCGCTGAGCACGTCAGCCGACCGGGCATCGGTAAAGACGGCGACCGCGGCGATGACCGGGATGGTCAGGCCAGCCTGACCGGCCGCCGCCATGAATCCCGACACCGACGCCACCGAGGCATGGTTGAGCACCGCTACGGCCGCCCCCGCGCGCTGTTTGTTCGCCAGCCGCACCGCCCGCAGGTGCCGCGGCGGAGCCGTAACCGTCTCCGCGACGGCCGCGGGCAGGCCGACGGACGCGGCGAGGGCGGCCAGCCGCGTCCCGTCCAGGTCAAAAACCTGGGTCACATCCGACCGGACGTCGTAGGCGCGCGCGTCGCCGGTGACGCACAGCACAGCGTCCACCCCGACGTAACGCAGGCCGGTCAGCTCCTGCTCCAGGACGATCCGGTTCCGGTCCCGGCAGGCCAGCGTCATCCACGGCCGCACGCCCGCCTCGAGCAGCAGCGACGCATGCAGCGTGGGCGGGAAGTCGGGCCGGTCCTGATGCTCCCCCACCAGCACCGCGTCGCAGGCAGGCGCGAGCGCGACGGCCACCGAGGTAAGCACAGGTACCGAATACGGCTCCGAGCTGAAATCGGTCAAGATCAGCGGCGCGGTGCGCAGTGGGACCGCAGGCACCGGTTCCGCCCACACCACCGGGACCGGGAACACGCACGGGTGCGGCGGGACTTCGCAGGTCCCGTCGGCCCGCACCCCGCCGCACGGGCCCATCACCATGTGCTTCGGGCAGGAGGCAGCGGCAACGGCAGGCGTCTGCATCGGGCCAGGATCTCACGCGTTCAGGCGAGGTCGAGCCTGACTGGCAGCGAGGGGCGACCGAGAGCTTGCCGGGCATGCGCGATAGCCTCGGTTTCGATCCGGTGATGCAGCGCGTGCAGGTCGGCGGACTTGGCCGAGGTCACGGTGATCACGATCTCCGGGTCGTGACCATCCCCAATGACCCGGCCCTTGGCGGTCTCGACATCGTGGTAGCTGCTGATTTCTCTGGCCAGAGCGCTGATCAGGGCAGCGGGGTGCAAAATAGTGGTGCCCTGCTCACCGCCGCTAGGAATGGCGATATCGCCGACCCGATCCGTGGATATCAGCAGCGCCACGATCCAGCGCAGCACCACCAGGGCGAGGAGCAGGCAGATCCCGGCGGCGGCAGGCCACAGCCAGCCTCCGTGGTGGCCGGTATAGAGGCTGACCCGATTGACGAGCAGAGTGCGCCGGGAGAAACCCGTCCCGAAGGCGCCGACCGAAGCGGCCATCCCGGCCGCTCCGGCGACGAGGACGAGGACGCCGAAGATCGTCAGCGCCAAGCGGTTGGTACGGTCCGCGTGCATCAACGCCTCCGGGGAACGATATGTACCCGCAGCCGTGGCGGATGACGAAGGTTCAGGTTATCCAGGCAGCCGCTAAGCGCCTGGCGGACGGGTTCGGTCAGTGCCTCGGCAGCGGGACGGCTGCGGGCGCCTGATGTCGCGGTGACGCTAGCGCGACGGCGGCGGACCTTCACGGTCGCGCTGGAGATGCCGTCGAGGTCAATGACGGTCGCCCGCAGCACGGCGGCCAGACCTCGGCGGGTAACCGCCGCGTCGGTGGCTTCGTCCTCAGAACGGACCGGAAGCCGGCTCGCCCGGGGCGGCTTGAGCTCGAGAGCGAGGATCACGGCGCCGATGACGATAAGGATGGCGGACCACACCCGGACCACGATCGCGTCCCATTTAGTCTTGCCGGCCCAGTGGTACCAGGTGGTCCAGTGCACCAGAAGCGGGCTGTGATGAACGGCGGAGCCGATGACCTCGGCGATAAGAACGACGCTGCCCGCTAGCAGTGCCGCGGCCAGGATCAGGGCGAGCGGTCGATTTATTAGGCGCATGTGCTCATCTCCTACCGGACCCGCGGCGGCGGAGCTATGTCGGTGACCAAATCAGCGACGACGATATGGACCTCGTCCACCTGCAGGCCGGTGAGTTCTTTGACCCGGTCCCGGACATGGCCGCGGACCTGGCTGGTGACCTCGGAAACCGATGCGGGCCAGCGAACGCTAATCTCCAAGCTTACGAAGGCTTTCGAACCGTCCACGTCGACCACGGTCTTCGGCAGCCCGTCGAGGTCCGAACCGCGCAAGCCGAGATGACCCGCGCCGGGAACGGCCCGGCCGAGCATCAGGGCCGCCGCGGCGCCGGCGTCCGGGTTCTCGGCCGCCGCCCGGGCGGCAATCTTTTCCACCACCCGGTCGGCGATGCTGATCGTTCCCCGCTCGGTGCGGCCGACCAGCGGAGCCGGTTCGGTCTCCGCGACGGCGCTCACCTGCCACGGCGGCTGCGCGACAGCCATCCCTGCGCATCCACGTCACCGTCAAGGACCTTCGCGGCGCCGTAGCCGATCGCGCCGAATAGCGCCACGATCAGCATGTCACCGAAATTGCCGAACACCAGCGCCAGGCCCAGGATCAGCCCCGTCAGGGTGGCAAGCGCAATACGGTTCATTACTCACATCCAGTAGGTGGAAGAGACGGGGTACCCGGCGGATCATCGATGTCGGCGATGATCACGTCAACCGGGCGGTGCCCGGTCAGCGGCACCAAGATCACGGTAATGAGGGCGGCCAGATCCGCGGCCGGAACTCCCCACCGGGAACGGACCTGTACCTCGATCCGGCCACCTCGCACCAGCACGCCCGCGACCTTACGGCCGGGCAGGTAGGTGACGACCTCGCCGAACCGGCCACCGACCAGGGCGGAAACGCCGGCGCAGCCCTGCACCGCCGCGGCCACGGCGTCGACGTTGATGCCATCGACAACGGCACCGCCGGCCACCGCACCCCCGCCGTCACCGCCGGCCACAGCACCGCTGGCGACGGCACCGCCGCCGGCCGCGGAGGGAAAAAACGTGTCTTCTGGCTGGGTCATGACACCCGCGAGGGACTGGTGTCCTGATCGCTGTCAGTAGGAAGGTAGACGTCATCGACGGCGATGTTGACCTCGACGACGCGCAAGCCGGTCATCCGCTCGACCGTCTGCTTGACATTACGCTGGATACTGCGGCCGAGCTCGGCGATGCTGACTCCGTATTCGACCACGATGTCGAGGTCGATGGCGGCTTCGGTCGCGCCGACCTCCACGCCGACACCCTGAGCGACATTGGGACCGGCGCTGCCGGGGATGCGCTCGCGGAACGAGCCGAACGCGCGGCTTCCGCTGGTCCCCATCGCGTGCACCCCGGCGATTTCCCGGCATGCCTTGCCGGCGATCTTCTGCACGACACCCTCGGCTACGGTGATCTGCCCGTCGTCGGCGGCGAGCCGGTCCCGGGTCGCCGGGCTGGCGTTGGTGCTCGTGGTGGCCGGGGTCTCGCTGGTCCTCGGGGTCGCGGGCTGGTTCATCTGGGCATGCTCCTTCAAATAATCAGGCACGAGGGCAACCCGCTAACCTCTCAGCGGGCGACACATGGTTTGACACCGCCTAAGAAGTATCCTCGCAACTTTTTTTTCCGGTATCTTGCCGCCTATGGCGGCAGGCGCTGAGCCCGGCCGTCCCGACTTGGCCGGGTATGCGGCGTACCCCAGCCGCGGCAAGGGGGTTCGGGCATCGATGGCAGCGGCAGCGGCGCCCGAGCCACAGGTCAGCGACGCCTACCTGGTGGCCAGCGCGCAGCGGGGATACATTGATGCCTACGAAATCCTGGTCCAGCGGCATTCGGCGATGTGTTACCGGGTCGCCCTGCGGCTGACCGGTAATCATCACGACGCGCAGGACGTGGCGCAGGAGGCACTGATCGCAGCCTGGGAAAACCTGGCCCGCTTCCGGGGCGCGTCGTCGTTCTCCACCTGGCTGTACCAGATCGTGACCCGGCGAGCCCTTAATAAGGTCACCCGCGGCCGCGCCAGCAGCCTGGTCGAGCTTCTTCCCGGCGACACCGCCGACTCAGCGGAAGAGCCCGCTGAGGCGACCGAGCGGAACCTGGCCGGCGACGCGGTCACCGACGCGCTGGCCGCGCTGCCGATCAGTCAGCGGGTGGTGATTGTCCTTCACCATTTTGAAGGACTGTCTTACTCTGAGGTAGCGAGTGTGACCGGCAGCACCGAACCAGCGGTTCGCAGCCACCTGTTCCGCGCGCGACGCGCACTAGGCGCGATGCTGCAGGAGTGGAGGTGAGCGGCCCCATGAACGACCTGCCCTCGGACGGGAACTCCGCTGGCCACCTTGCCGGCTACTCCGCTGGTCGCTGGGCCGGCTCGCTGCTGAACATCGCGACCTTGCCCTGCGGCGCCGATGTCGATCTTCTCCTGGAGCAAGTTGCCGCTGGTCTCGGCTATGACCTGGACGCTCACCAGCGGGGATGCGTGCACTGCCAGGCGGCCATCGGCGAGCTCGCCGCCCTGTGGGAGCCGGTGACCGAGCTCGCGGTCAGCCCGGTGCCTGCACCGCCCGGCCTGACCGCCGCGGTGATGAGCCAGATCCGCACCTTGGTGCGCGACATCTGGTACACGCTGGAAACGACCGAGATCGGGGTGGTCAGGATCGCCGCCAGGATCGTGGCCACGCTGGCGCGCGACAGTGCCCGGGGCATCCCCGGTGTCCGCGTCGCCCTTGGCCGCAGCACGCGCAGCGATGTCGCCACGCTCACCGAGCGGGCCACCTTCAGGCATCAGCATCCGCATGCGGCGGTCGGAGTCCTGGGCCGGACCGCGGTGGTGGACCTGGCGCTGGCGGTGAGCTACCGGGCACCGGTGCACGA
Source organism: Actinomycetota bacterium (assembly GCA_030853115.1). Lineage (GTDB taxonomy): Bacteria > Actinomycetota > Actinomycetes > Streptosporangiales > Streptosporangiaceae > Palsa-504. The sequence continues at coordinate 5,490 of JALYVS010000060.1, read as the reverse complement.
GGTGGCCCGTGAGGTCCAGCGGCACGTCATCGCGACCCTGCGCGAGCAGGTCGGCCTGCAGAACGTGGCGGTTAACGTCACCGTCGATGACGTGCTCGACGACGAGGGCAACTGACGACTCGCACCGCCTGGTAATCACCGCGGCTCTGGTATCAGCGCGGGACGCTAGTGCACGCGCGGGGGTTTGCGGCCGTGGCCAAGCCGCCGGAACGTTGCGATCACCAGCCGGGTCAGCCAGGTCTGACGCCTGACGATAAACACCGGGGGCAACGGCTCGCGGCCGGCGCCGGGATCGGCGCCGAGGGCCTGCAGGCCCTCAATGAAAGCATCGGGGTCGCCGCCCCGGTCCGGATGGTGCGTCCGGATGAAATCCCGGCGGCGGCGCTGCGCCCGGTGCACCTGGTCTTCTTCCATCGGCGACCCGGCGGTCAGCCCGCCTTAACCTCTAGGAGATGGGGAGGCTTTCAGGCTAGCAGCGGGTCGGTGACGGGTCCCGCCGGACCGCTAGTGACCCGCCTTGCAGGGCCGCCTGGGTGACGGTGGTCGCGGTCCGGACCAGGCTGGCGATCGCGTCGTCAGGGCTGAGCCGGGCCAGGTCGGTCAGGGAGAAGAAGGCTTCCGCGCTGATCACCGCGGCGAGGTCTTGCCGGAGCTGGCGGAGTCGCGCGGGGTCGGTGGCGCCCAGCGTGCCGGCCAGCGGGGCCAGCGCCTCGTCGATGAGGCCGAACCGGATGCCCGGCCGGGCTGCCGCCATCTCGGGGCGGACGATGGTGGCCGAGATCATGGCCCGGACCGCCGTCTGCGAAGACAGCACGCCACGCAGCAGGAACTCGCAGGCGAAGGCGAGCCGCTCGACCGGATCGGCGGATTCCGCGACCGGGCCGAGCGCCTCGGCCGGGCTTGGCCACATGCTGGCGAAGGCGTCATTGACCAGCGAGGCCAGGTCGGGAAAGTAGCGGTAGGCGGTAGCCTCCGACACCAGCGCCAGCCTGGCCACGTCCGGCATCGTCACGGTGACGCCGGAGCGGATGAGCTCCCGGCAGGCCTGGAGGATCGCCATCCGGGTGCGCTTCTTCTGATTGACCCGCCCGGTGTCACTTTCGGTCGTCATCGTAGCGTTCCCTTCGCTCCGTGGTCTCGCCTGATGCTAGACGATTCTCCTTATGATAGTTGACTTGCATTATAGATGCTAGTGTCCTATGTTTATGAGAGTTAACTATTACGAAGGAGCAATCAGATGACCGAAGTCTCTGTCATCGGGCCAGCTGACGGCGAGGTAATCCAGCTGGGACCCACCCAGATGCGCATCCTCGAGGACGGCCGTACCACCGGTCACCGGCTCGGGCTGGGCGAGATCACCCTCCGCCCGCACACCGACGGCCCGCCGCAGCACCAGCACGCACGCCACGACGAGGGCTTCTACGTCGTCTCGGGCACCGCGCGCTTCACCGTCGGGGAGCGGACTTACCAGGCCCCGGCGGGCACGCTGGTGATGATCCCGCCCGGCGTCCCGCATACCTTCGCCAATCCAGGCGACCAGCCCGTGGTGCTGCTGAACTCCTTCACTCCCGACCTGTACGTGCAGTATTTCCGGGACCTGCGCGACATGATCGCCAACGGCCAGGAACTGACCCCGGAAACCACCATCGAGACGATGAGCCGGTACGCCACCGTGCCGGCTAGTTAAGCGCCGGCCAGTTAAGGAGACACCATGACCACCACCATCTACAACCTCAAGCTCGACGGCATCGGGCCCGTCGACGTCACCGTGCACGAGCAGGGCGAAGGGCGGCCGTTCCTGCTGCTGCACGGCGGCGGCGGGCCCGACACGGTCGCCGGTTTCGGCAAGCTGCTCGCCGCCAGCAGGCCAGCCCGGGTGATCACCCCGGTCCACCCCGGCTTCGGGGGCACCTCGCGGCCCGAGGCGCTGCATGCCGTCAGCGGGCTCGCCGCGCTCTACGTGGCCCTGCTCGACCAGCTCGACCTGGACGACGTGACTGTGGTGGGTAACTCCATCGGAGGCTGGATCACCGCCGAGATCGCCCTGCTCAGCTCGCCCCGCGTCAGCGGGGTCATCCTCGTCAACGGCGTCGGCATCGAGGTCCCTGGCCACCCGATCGCCGACTTCTTCTCGCTGACCCTAGATCAGGTGTTCTCCCTGAGCTACCACAACCCCGCGCCGTTCCGGATCGACCCCGCCACGCTGCCCCCGGCCGTGCTGGCCGTGATGGCCGGCAACCGGGCCGCCCTGGCCACCTACTCAGGGGCGGCGATGAACGACCCGACGCTAGCCGGCCGCCTGGCCGCCGTCGAGACGCCCACGCTGGTGCTGTGGGGCGACAGCGACCAGATTGTCGACCCCGGCTACGGCCGCGCCTTCGCGGCGGCCATCCCGGGAGCGCGATTCCGGCTGCTCACCGACACCGGCCACATGCCCCAGCTCGAGACCCCCGGCCAGCTGCTCGACGCGATCTGGGAGTGAGCTGCGACGACCCCGGTATCAGCGGTCCCCGGGCGCCGGTGGCGGCAGGGGCTGGCCTTCGGGGTGCTCGGGGGTGCGGTTGGCCAGCACGCGCGGCCCGATCGTTCCCCAGTCGTGGCGCCGGGGACCCGACCAGGGGGCCGGGACGACATCCAGGGTGGAAGCCAGCAGATAAGTGGCCGTCTCGTAATTGACCCGCCAGCCCCGGAAGTGCGGCCAAGCCTCCTCGGCGGTCCGCTCCACCGGGAACCCGGCGGAGGTGAGCCGCTCCCAGCCCTGGAGGAATTCCTCCCAGGTCAAGCGGACCGGATCGTCGGGCCGCGGATCCTCGGTGATGGGGATCCGCAGCGTGCGGGCCAGCTGCCGCAGGCCCGCGAAGCCCATCTGCAGGCACAGCCTGGCCTCGAACGGCGCGCTGGCCGGGCAGGCCGCCATGTGCAAGGCCGCGGCGTCCAGCACCGCCAGCTGCGAGATGACCCATGAGCTGTGCGCCTCGGGGGACCGGAAACGCAGCAGGACCGGGTAGCTGGCATGGGACTCGGCCACGTCGGCGGCCCAGCGCTCCCAGCTCTGGTAAAGGGCCGTCAGCTGGCTAAGGCCGCGCACCGTCTGCGCCCGGGCCAGCAGCTCCGGTCCCCAGGCCGGGCTCCCGGCGCGGGGGCGGAGCAGCGTGACCTCCGTCTCGCGGCGATTGTAGGCGGCGTACATTGTGGGCAGGTAGGCGATCTGGAGAGCGACGATAATCAGCCCGGAGGCGGCCGCGAGGAAATCGATGACGCTGGGCGCCGCGGCGCTCCGGTCGGCGAAGCCGAGGGTGAACAGCGAGGATCCTGCCTCGCGGACGGCGTCCGGGAGGCTGCCTCCCGGCAGCCACAGCAGGAGCCCGAACCCGGCCACGAAGCCGGCCAGCCAGCTGACCAGCAGCAGGCCGAGGACGGCGGCGGGCTGGCTGGCCAGCAGCGCGTCCCGCCGCTCCCAGGTCCGCACGGGGCGCAGGGCCACCGTGTACAGCCGGTCCACGAACCGGTCGACGATCTTGATGAACCCGACGCGGCCGCACGGGATGAGCAGGGTGACGGCCACGTTCACCCACACGGCCACGATGATCAGTCCGCCGAGGACCGCTGCTATGGTGCGCACACCCTGATGCTAGAGGCGGCCGACCTGCGGCCTGCCCTGGCTGCAGTCCTGACCCCCGCCGGGTGGTGACAAGCTCGGGCGGAAGCACCACGGTCCGTTCGGGATTGTTGATTGCGTTTTTCCCGAACGGACCGTGATGCCGCCCGGTTACCGGTTCCTGGCGGGCGCCGCGTGCCGGCCAGCGGCGCGGCTCGTGCTGGCCTGGGTGGTGCTGGCCTGGCGGGGATTAAGCCAGGCCACCGCCTGCTTCAGAGCGGATAGGACAGCCGCCGTCTGGAATGAGTCAGCCATCCAGCAGCCGTTCAGTGAGTGTTTAGCGTGCATCTGGGCAGCTTTGACTTCATCGCCGACCATAAGTGCGCCCTCCAAATACCTGGCTAGGCCAGGTGTCGCCCCCCCAGACGGACACATCACTAGTGATGCTCCGCCCCTACATGCTCCAGACGCGGTGCATCGAACGGCGGTTTACTCATTATCCGCTCATTTACACAGAGTAATTAGGCACATACCCCGGGCTCGGGACAATAACTGCGAGAGACTCATAGCTCCTGATCAGAGACGTCTCTGCCGACGTGATACCGCGGCGAAGGGGTTCTCAAACCGTGCATTACGCCCCTCGTACTACCGTCCGGAGCCCGATTGCGCGAGTGTGCGAGTGCGATCTCATGCCATCTGCGCCAGTTTGCCCAGGAGATATCTTTCTCATAACGGAACACTCCGGTAACGATGTGTTACCAGTAGTGCGACGGTAGAGCGTTACCAGAGGGTGTAGCCGCCGTCGATGACCAGGATGGCGCCGGTCATAAACGATGAGGCCGGGCTGGCCAGGAACACGACGCTGGGGGCGATCTCCTCCGGCAGCGCGTAGCGGCGCTGCGGGGTGTCCTCGATCCAGTGGCGGCGGAATTCCGGCTGATCCACCGGGGCCATATCGGTCTTGACGTATCCGGGAGCGATCGCGTTGACCCGGATGCCCGAACCCGCCCACTCCGCGGCCAGCGACTTCGTCAGCTGATGCACCGCGGCTTTGGAGGCGTTGTAGGCGGGCTGCCACTGCGGACGGTTGACGATCATCCCCGAGATCGATCCCACGTTGATGATCGACCCGCCGCCCGAGGTGGCCATCTGCCGGCTGGCGGCCACGCAGCACTTCCACAACGCGGTCACGTTCAGGTCGAACACCTGCGCCCATTCCTCGTCCGTCACCTGCCAGGATTCCTTGTGGATGCAGATCCCGGCGTTGTTGACCACGATGTCCAGGCCACCCAGTGCCTCGGCGGCCCGGTCGGTGACCGGCCCGGCGCCGGCGGTGATGTCCGCGTCGATCGCGGACACGACCAGGCCCTGGCTGGTCAGCTCGCGGACCACCGCCGCGTTACGTCCCGCGTCCCGCGCCACGATGACCACCTGAGCGCCGGCCTGCGCCAAGGCGATCGTGAACGCCTTGCCCAGGCCCTGGTTCCCTCCGGTGACCAGGGCTTTGCGGCCGGTCAAGGCGAACTGCTCCAGTACGGTCATCATTACTCCCCTTCGTTTGGCCGCCAGCAGATGGCACGACCCTAACCCGGACGCCGCCGAGCCGGACGCCGCGAGCCGGACGCCGCCGAGCCGGACGCCGCGGCGTAGGTTGGCGAAGTGGCGATCATGATTCGACGGTGACGATGGGAGAGCGGCATGCCGGAGGAGCAGGCCCTGGTCCTCGGCGGCGGAGGCGTCGCGGGGATCGCGTGGATGACGGGTGTCCTGGCGGGGCTGGCCGAGGCCGGCCAGGACGTGACCGGGGCGGACCTGATCGTCGGCACGTCGGCCGGGGCGGCGGTGGCCGCGCAGGTCGGCAGCGGGCTGCCGCCCGACGCGCTGTTCGCGCG
>JALYVS010000370.1 GCA_030853115.1 Actinomycetota bacterium | reverse complement strand
CCCCCCGGCGGGCGGCGCACGGCCGCCGGGTGCCGGCTTGAACCGGCGGGCGAGGCGCGTGAGACACGGCCCGTTCGGTAAAACTCTTCATGATCCCAAACGGGCCGTGGTGTCACCCCGCAGGCCACGGCGGGCACCGCCGGGAGGGCGCGGCGGCCCGGAGCCGGTCAGGGGCGCCGGGCCTTGTCCTGGATCCGGCGGGCGAGCCCGGGGGAACTACGCTGTCGGGGTCGCGGAGCGCGCCGAGGCAGGCCTTGGTCCCGACCAGGGCCTGGTCGAGGGGCGGGCAGGTGGCGCATGCCGCCAGGTGCGCCTCGAGCGGGACGCGCTAGCCGGCGGCGAGCTCGCCGTCGATGTAGTCTGATACCCGGCTCCGCGCGTCCCAGCAGCTGAGCGGCACCTTCTTGCCGGTCACCCGTCGCTCCTCTCCTTGGGCCGGGGCGCTCACCAGCATCATCCGGCCGCGTCGCAGCCGCTGCCGGGCGGTGGGCAGGCCGATGCCGAGGGCCTGGGCGATCTGGGTGACCGGCCATCCCTCCGCGTCGTGCAGGACGACCACGGCACGGTGGCCGAACGGCAGGTGGAGCAGGCTGTCGCCCAGTTCAGCCCTGGTCTGGGCCCGGTCGGTGACCACGGCCGCGTCTACGCTGTAGCGTTCGTCGCGCAAGCCCACCTCGCCGCACAGGACATCCTGCTCACCGAGATCGCACAGAAGCTCGGCATGAGCCCGGTGCCCGTCATCGACACCCCGCCCGACGAGGAAACAGCCGCCCCAGCCTCCCAGGACTGACCCGGCACCCGCAGACCCAGCTTCCGGCGCCCGCCGCCGCCGGGCACGGTACACCGTCTCCCGCGAGCAGTTGGGGGACCTCCACCACGGGCAGCGACTCTCACTCGCCGAGATCGGGCAGCGCACCGGCTACAGCAGGACCGCCATCACGGACCTCGCCCGCGTCTGCGAGATACCCATGAGCACCTACCGGGACCGCAGGCAGCTCAAGGCTCCCGCCGGCGTCGAAGGCTGAAGATCGGCCGCGGCCCTCGCTCAGCCGCGATCGTAACAGTCCTGGGAGCGGGGGCTCCGGACCGCTGCTGAGCCCACGCCGATGCCGCATCACGGGGCTGAACCATGGTGTCTGTCAATCCTAGCCTCGCCGGGGATGTGACCGACGTGACCGGGCTCGGCGAGCGCGACAACGAGATGCCGGCCGTTAGCCAGCCCGCACCCGGGCGCGATCCTTCTAGCTGCGCAACCGGGTCGATGTCACGCTCTGTAAAGCCATCGGTAGGGTCCTGACCGGGCGCCGTGCGACTAGGTCCGGACTAACGAGCAAATGTGGAGCAACCATGGGCCGGAAACGGCCTTCACGAGGGATCCAGGACGAGTAAAATCCCAGGTCAGAACGGGTGCGCCGCCAGGGACTCGAACCCCGAACCCGCAGATTAAGAGTCCGCTGCTCTGCCAGTTGAGCTAGCGGCGCGTGCTGCCGAGTCATGGTATGACGTGCCGGTCCGTACCGCAAATCGGGAAGACCGGTTGCCGCGCGGTGCCGGCCCCTACCGGCCCCTACCGGGGCATCCGAGCAACCATGGAGCAACCACGGACGTCAAAAGGTCTAGACCACCATGCCCAGGGCGTCTGGGTGGCGGCGGGGAAAGGCTTCAGCTATCGTCGGCAAAGGTATAAATCCCCAGCATGAAGCCATGCGCTAGCCGCGGCCGGAATCCGGCAAGAGCAGCAGATACGGTTCGTGATCCCTGCTGGCAGTGCCCGGATCGATGTGCTTCAACACATCCTTCGGTATCCCGCGCCTGCCAGGGCTTTGTCCTCGCGCGCCGATCAGGGTCCGGCCGCCGTCCCGCGGCAGGCTTGGGTTAGCCGACCTGTTCGGCCAGGGCGACGATGAGGCTCGCGCGACCGCGGAGGTAGCAGAGCCGGAAGATGTTTTCGTACTGTGCCACCTCGCCGAGGAGTTGCGCGCCGTGGGCGCGCAGGCGGGCGACGGTGTCGTCGATGTCGTCGACGGCGAACATGACGCGGTGCAGGCCCAGCGTGTTGGGCGGCGGGTTCTCCGGCCCGGCGACGGACACCGCGGGGGCGTGGTACTTCGTCAGCTCCCGATTGCCGTGGCCGTCCGAGATCCGCATCATCGCGATGTCGCTCCGGACGCCGGCGAATCCGACAGTGCGGTCCGCCCAGACGCCTTCGATCTGCGCCTTGCCTCCATCTCCATGCCGAGCTCGCCGCGCTCATCGAATCCCTGGGCGTCGCGGCAACCCGCATCGCCGAGACGTACGACTCCCTGGTACACGCGGCCCAGGACACCTCTGCCTAATCCCCGCGCGAGGTGAAGAAATGCCACGCGTTTGAGACTGATCATGGCCGCCAACGTCGTGAGACAGCAGAGAAACCCCAGGTCAACGGAGTTCGATATGTTACGCGCCGTGAGACCCTACAATATAGACGTAGGGACTCAAGTAAGGCCGCACTTCCTGAGGTGCAGCTGCGCTTGGGCTGTACCTATGCAGTCGCAACCGAGACGAGCTGCATCTCGCGCGAGATATCGCGCCTAGCCGTCATGATCTTTCTTGATGAAGCGCGCTGCCAGGTCATCCGGGCTTTCGGTAAGCACGATGTCAATCTTCCAAGGGTCCTGGTTGATGAGGTCGGAGATATCAACCCGCAGAGAGGCCTCACTGAAACCTGGCCTGATACTGATCTTGTCTCGCACATATGCAAACATGTGACTCGGATCGCGGGGATCTGGGTAAGGCATCTCGTCACCTTTCGTGCCGTCGGCAGATTTTGCATACCACAAGCCGGGCCTTGTTCCCAACGAGACAGCCAGGCTGTATGCGGGATGCAAGAGACCCGCGTGATCCGCGACGTGCCGCGCAGTGGCGAGACGTTCATGTGTGCCATCGGTCCCACGGACCGGACACGCCCAGACGGGCTGGAGATTACCAGCACCGACGTGCTCGCCGGCCCGTTCACGTGGCAGCCTTGATGCACGTCCGCACCGCCCAGCTCCCGTGCCCCCCGGCCGGAGCCGACCGGGTCATCGTCACTCCCGGCGCGGTCATCGTCCTGGACGGGGCCAGCGCCTTCGGCCCGGCGGCCGTCAGCCCCGCCGCCTACGCCGACCGCCTCGGCACCGAGCTCGCCTCAGCCGTCACCGCCAGTCCTCGCGCGCCGCTCCCGGCGATCCTGGCCACCGCGATCAGCGGCACCGCGAGCGCCCTGGACCTGCGCGATGATCACGGCCCTTCCAGCACCGTGGCGATCGCCCGCCTCGGCGACGGGAACGCCGACCTGCTCGTCCTCGGGGACAGCTACATCGCCTGCCGTTCCGCCGGCACCACAGCCGTCCTCACCGACAACCGGCTCGACCGCCTCGGCCTCCCCGGGTCCCGCCGTTACCGCGACCGGCTAGCCGCCGGATCGGCTACGACGCGGCCCACGCAGCGGCCCTGCGGGACCTTCAGGCCGCCCAGCGGGCACGCCGGAACACCCCGGGCGGCTACTGGATCGCCTCCGCGAACCCCGAAGCCGCCGCGCATGCCATCACCCTCACCGTTCCCGCGGCGTCGCTTGACTGGATCGTGCTGGCCACCGACGGCGCGATCAAAACAGCCCGGCACCCCGGCCTCGATGACTGGGAGGCCATCGCCGGCTCCGGCCAGGCCGCACTGTCCGCCTTCCTCCAGCGCTGCCAGGACTGGGAGGAGAACGACGACCCCGACGGCCGGCAGCTCCCGCGCGCCAAACGGCACGACGACAAGGCAATCGCCACCGTCCGCCCGGCCTGATCCGTTCCAGGCCCTCGCAGGGTTCACCGGTAACAGCGGCAGTTCCGACGATTTTCGATTACCAGGGAATCGCGCGGCAGGGCCACGGTACCGGCCAGGAGACCCGGCAGCCCGCAGCTGCGCAGTCGCCGACGCTGAGTTGCGGACCATGCCCGGCAATGTGTAACCGTCGAAGGCAAGCACCAAGCGCAAGCTGAACTACCCGCCTTGCCATGGCCGGCGTGTAGTTGCCGATTACGCGAAGGGTGCTCGGCTACCAGCCGGGCGAACAGGAACTAGCTGACGTGGCAGCCGCACGCGAACGCGAACAGATGGCCACCCGGGCTTCTATGACGACTAGCGTCACCCGCCGCCGGGCAGGCCGTATACAGGACCTGACACCACCGACACGGACGGAGCCCGGCCGATGACCCCTGGCACGCAGGGCGACTGGACGACCGCCCCCCTCATAGCCCTTGACCTGGAGGGAAGCGGAGCCCAGGACCGCGACAACGAAGCCATCCTGGAAATCGCCGTCGTCCCCATCACCGCCGGGCATCCGGACATCTCCGCCGCCTACAGCACCCTGATCAACCCGGGGCGCACGATCCCCCGCCGCCCGTGGATCTCACCCGGACTGACCACCGCCGTCCTGGCCGCCGCGCCCGGCCCGGCCCAGGTTGAGCCGGAACTGGCCCGCCGGGTAAACGGACACGCCGTTGTCGGTCACAACGTCGGCGTGGACTGGCGCCTGCTGCACCGCCGCTACCCGGCCATCGCCCCCACGGCGCTGATCGACACCCTGCGCCTGGCCCGCCGCCTCAACCTGGACAGCACAAACAGCCTGACCGCCCTCACCGCTCACCTCGGGCTCACCGCGCAGGCGGAGCGCCTCGCCGCGGGCAGCCAGCCCCACCGGGCACTGTGGGACACCGTGGCAACAGCACTTCTGCTGCCAGCGCTCATCGCCAGCTACTGGCCATCCGGCGTCACCTTGGACGCACTCCTTGAAGCCGCCGCAATCGACCTTCCGGCCGGGCCGGCCCAGTCCGGCGCAAAGAACGTTCAGGACACATTGTTCGGCCCCCCCTGACACGCCAAGCGGGAAGTCCGGCGACCGTGAACTTCCGGCAATCCGCCGACGGCATGGACCCGGCAGGCAAGGCGGATATGCCAGCTCCTCCTGGCGCGGCTGCAGTGCTGACCGATACCAGGCAGACGCCCGCATTCCGCGGGATTGCTGCGGGCAAAGGGCCTGCTGACAGCAGTCAGCGAGAGCCGCGCCCCCTGTCGCGCAAAGACCGTGCGGCGGCCCGGGTCACGGGGGATTCGCCACTTGCATGCCCTGGTGCCACGCCGGCAAGCGTCTGTGCGCGGGCGCGGCCCGGTCCCTTTTCGGCGCAAGACCCGGGGGGCGGCTTGGTGCGGGCTCGCCGCCCGGGTCTCAACTCGCAGCGCAGGAAACAGCCACTGCGGAATTCCTGGCGATTAAGGAAAAGGAGAAGCGCGTCTTACCTGGCGTTCGCCGATTCGTACTTGGCGGCGATTTCCGCAGGAACGCGTCCGCGTTCGCTGATCTTCAAGCCCTGTTCCTTAGCCCAGGCCCGCATCCTCTTATTTCTGTCCTCATCCGAGGCCGCCCTGACCCTGGACGGCCTGCGGGCCGTGCTGGTGACCTTGCGTCCATTCTCGATGTAGGGCTTAAGGAGATCCCGCAGCTCCTGAGAGTTCTTCAGGTTCAGGTCGATCTCGTAGCCGGTGCCGTCGAGCCCGAATCCGACTGTCTCGTCGGCCTCCTCCCCGTTCATGTCGTCCACGAGGATTACGCTTACTTTCTGGGCCATGCCCGCCTCCGTTCTGCGTAATGCGCCATTTACGTCAATCGTATTATATTGCAATTGCGGAATGGGCTATGTCCGCCGAATAGCATCCGGGCGCGGTTAGCCCGTCGCTGCGCGCCTCGATATCACCCGCTTACAGGCCCGCGTGTGACTTGACGTTCGGGGCTGAGTCGAGCGTGCATTTGCCCTGTGCCCGCTGCCGTTCCGGTGCTGGTCCGGAATGACAGCGGGACAGGGAGGGCGGTGCCTGATGTCCGAAGCGAAAGTCCCGGAGAGCGTGACGATCCCGGCGTTGCCGGAGCAGGTGCGGGTGGCCCGCGCGTTCGTGGCCGGGGTGCTCGGCCGGTCTCACCCGCACGCTGACCTGGCGCTTTTGCTGGCAAGCGAACTGGTGACCAATAGTGTGCGGCATAGTGGCTCAGCTGCCCCGGGCGGCCTCGTGATGGTGACGGTGGCGGCAGGGCGCCTGCAAAGTCCGTTATTGCCTGAGATGCTGAATAGTTTCCGCTGGTCAGCAGCGAGTGGCGGGCGTGCCGGTGCCTGCCGGGCAGGCTCGGTGTCGCGTTGCGGTCACGGCGTTAGC
>JALYVS010000369.1 GCA_030853115.1 Actinomycetota bacterium | reverse complement strand
ACGTTCAGGCGCCGCCCCGAAGCCGCACCCGGCGCCGGCCGAGCCCGCGGGCGGGGCCGGCCTGCCGGCCAGCGGGGGCAGGGAGGAAACCCCTCCGGTGCCGTTCTGGCTACGCCCGATCCGGCGGGATAAGTAGCGGGCGGTCACCGTGGATCTCAGCCCAGCCCAGCAGCGGGCCGTGTTCGTCCTGATCGTCGTGGTGCTCGCCGCACTCGGCTACTGGCTCATCTGGCCGAAGGTCACCCACTCCTCGGCGCACGCTCAGGCCACCACTTCGCCAGCGTCGGCGGTGACCTCACCCGCCGCGCCCGACGGGGCCGGCAGCTCCGGCCCGGCGCAGGACTCAGCTCCGCCGGTCACCGCCTCTCCCGCCGTGGCCGGGAACGTCAACATCTACTCGTGGCTGCCGTTCACCCAGCAGGAGCTGTCCGATGCGGCCGCCGTGACCGTGAAGGTCGGCGTGGACTACAACACGTTCACCTACACCGAGACCGCGGCCGGCTACGTGGCTGCGATGAAGGGGCTGATCACCGGGCCACTGGCCACGATCTTGCAGGCCTCCTACGCCACCCCCGGGGTGGCCAGCCTCAGGAGCAGCGAGAAACAGGTCTCGACCGGTACCGCGACGATCACCTCGCTGCGGGCCTTCGGTCCTTCCAGCCTGACGTTCATCGTCACCGCCGGGCAGCGGCTGGTCAGCGCGCGCGGCACCAGCAACGGCAGCACCCAGTACGCGATCACCGTCACCGGCTCGGGCCGCAGCTGGATGGTTGACGATATCGAGCTGAAGTCCGCGGGCAACTCATGACCAGGTTCTTGTCCGGGCCTGAGACCCAGCCGGCTGGCGGCGCAGGCCAGCGCGCCCCCCGGGTGCTGGTGTTCGGCATCATCGGGCTGGTAGGCATCCTGGCCCTCGCCTTGCTGGCGGTGCCCATCTTGATCGGCAGCGACGCGTTTTTCGCGGCGACGGCGGGCTGTTCGGGCCAGCAGACCGGCACGGCCGGGCAGCCGGCCGGCGGCGCGAAGGCCAAGTCGATCCCGGCCGACTACCTGCTCTGGTACAAGAAGGTCGGGCAGCAGTACGGCGTGCCGTGGACGCTGCTGGCTGGCATCGGGACGGTGGAAAGCGACAACGGCCAGAGCACCCTGCCGGGCGTCCATAGCGGGTCGAACGCCTTCGGCGCGGCCGGCCCGATGCAGATCGGGATCGGCGGCGCGGCCGGGAACGTGTGGGGTGGCGCGGCGGTCCACCCGGGGACCCAGGCGGTCAACGGCGTCGCCACCGACGAGGACGGCGGCCCCAACGCGGACGTCTACGACCCCGCCGACGCGATCGCGGGCGCGGCCAGGTACCTGCTCGAATTCGGGGTCCAGGCCGACCCCTCGACGGCCATCTTCGCCTACAACCACCTGCAGTCCTACGTGCAGAGCGTGCTGTATTACGCGAGCGCCTACGCCGGCGGCAACTTCTCGGTGGTGTCCGCGGACATGCCGTCGGGCAGCACGGTGGGCGGCTGCGCGACCGCCACCGGGTCGGTGATGGCCGCCAAGCCGCCGACCCAGGCGGTGGCCACCGCGATCGCCTACGCGCAGCAGCAGCTGGGCAAGCCGTACCAGTGGGGCGGCACCGGACCGGACGCCTTCGACTGCTCCGGCCTGGTCATGATGGCCTACCGGGCGGCCGGCATCAACATCGAGCGGACCTCGCAGGCGCAGTGGGCCTCCGAGCCTCGCGTCGCGGCGTCCCAGGTGGAGCCGGGGGACCTGGTGTTCTTCGCCGGCTCGGACGGTACGGTCAGCTCGCCGGGGCACGTCGGCCTGGTGATCGGGAACGGGCAGATGATCGAGGCGTACGCGACCGGCTTCCCGCTCCGCGTCGCCAGCTACACCGGCCAGAAACCGGTGGGTTTCACCCGTCCCTGGGCCAAGCCGGGCACCGCCGTCCTGAGCAGCGCCGCCCAGCCCGCGGGCTGACGCGAGGCGCTACTTCACCGACAGGTAGATGGCGCAGCCCAGGCCGGCCACCATGCAGTAGATCGCGAACGGCACCAGCGTCCGGGTGGCGTCGCTGAGGTAGCGGACCAGGAACCGCAGCGCCAGATAGGCGCCAATCCCGGACAGAATGCTGCCGAACACCACCTGAGGCCGGATCCCGTTGCCCAGCGGCCCGGTCAGGTCGCTGATCTTCAGCAGGCCGGCCGCGAAGATGACCGGGGCGGAGAGCAGGAACGAGAACCGGGCCGCGTCCTGGCGGGTCAGCCCGCGGAACATGCCGCTGACCATGACGGTGCCGTCCCGGCTGATGCCGGGCAGCAGGGCCAGGATCTGCATCGTGCCCAGGCCGATGGCGGTCCGGAAGCCCATGCCGGTTACCCGCCGGTCCGATTCCACCGCCAGGTCGGCCTGCTCTTGTTTCGCCGCCCGCTGCCCGGAGGCGTGCCGCCCGCTGCCCGGGGTCCCGGGCCCGCCCACGGCCACCGCTGTCCGCTGTCGCTCGGCGGCCAGCTTCATGTCCAGGGCGATTTGCTGTGACGCCGCGTCAGCGCTGCGCCGCCGCAGCCGCTCGCCGCCGAGCAGGATCAGCCCGTTGACGAACAGGAACACCGCCGTCAGCACCGGCTTGCTGAACACGGTCCGGAACAGGTGCTCGAGCGCGAGCCCCGCGATCCCGACCGGGATCGTCCCGAGGATGATCATCCAGGCCAGCGTCTGGTCGGTGCCCTGCGGCTGGAAGCGCCTGGTCCCCGGGGCCGGGCTGACGAAGTGGCCCAGCGAGGCGAAAAAAGCCCTGACGATCCGTACCCAGTCCCGCCAGAAATAAATGATCATGGCGATGGCGGTGGCCACGTGCAGCCCGACGATGTACGCCAGGTACGGCGACTCGGCCTTCGATACGTTCAGGTCCTTGGCCCACGACCCGCCCACGATGGCCGGGATGAGCACGCTGTGGCCCAGGCTGGACAGCGGGAAAAGCTCGGTCACGCCCTGGATCAGCCCGACGACCCCGGCCTCTAGATACGTTAGATGCGACATATGTCCCCTTCGCTCCCACAGCCCGCGGCTGAAAAAATGCCATCATGCCGAACGAGTAGTGGTGCGAGTTCCACCAGCACGTTCCTGCCGGACCGGGAGTCCGTCGCAGGATCCTCCCGGCACCAGGACATGGTACCGGCGCCCCCGCGTGCGCAGGCGCGGTTTCATGTCCCCTTCATCCCCGGCACCTTCGGGGTGTCCTTGGCGGTCCGGCGGCCGATCTTGGAGCCGAGCCAGACCAGCGGGTCGTACTTGCGGCCGGCCACCCGTTCCTTCATCGGGATGAGCGCGTTGTCGGTGATCTTGATGTGCTCCGGGCACACCTCGGAGCAGCACTTGGTGATGTTGCAGTAGCCGAGGCCGAAGTCGTCCTGGGCGATCGAGCGGCGGTCGGCCGTGTCGGCCGGGTGCATCTCGAGTTCGGCGATCCGCATCAGGAACCGCGGCCCGGCGAAGGCGGCCTCGTTCTCGTCGTGGTCCCGGATCACATGGCAGGTGTTCTGGCACAAGAAGCACTCGATGCACTTGCGGAACTCCTGCGACCGGTTGACGTCCACCTGCTGCATCCGGAACTCGCCCGGCTTGACCGACGGCTCCGGCGTGAACGACGGGATCTCCCGCGCCTTGGCGTAGTTAAAGGACACGTCGGTGACCAGGTCCCTGATCACCGGGAAGGTCCGCATCGGCGTGATCGTCAGCGTCTCGTCCGGGCTGAAGATGGACATCCGGGTCATGCAGGAAAGCCGCGGCTGCCCGTTGATCTCCATCGAGCAGGACCCGCACTTGCCGGCCTTGCAGTTCCACCGGATGGCCAGGTCGCTGACCTGCGTCGCCTGCAGCCGGTGCAGGACGTCGAGCACGACCTCACCCTCGTTGACCTCGACCTGGAAGTCGGCGAGCTTGCCGCTGCCCGCGTCTCCGCGCCAGACCCGCAGCGCAGCCTGGTATCCCATCAGTGCTTCTCCTTCACGGCGCTCTGCTCGCCGGATCCGTTACTGCTGACCGCGGCGCTCAGCCCGGTCAGCTCCTCCTCGGTCATGTACTTCTTCAGCTCGCCCACGTCGAACAGCTCGAGCAGGTCGATCCGCATCGCCGCCATCGGCTGCCGCAGTAGCGATACCCCGCCGTCACCGCCGTCGTCCGCCGAGCAGACCAGGTTGAGCTTGCGCCACTCCGGCGACATGCCCGGGTAGTCGTCCCGGGTATGCCCGCCGCGGGACTCCTGCCGTTCCAGCGCGGCCTGCGCGACGCACTCCGCCACCACCAGCATGTTCCGCAGGTCCAGGGCCAGGTGCCAGCCCGGGTTGTAGGCCCGGCCGCCGGGCGCGCAGACCTGGGCCGCCCGGCTCCGCAGCTTGTCGATCTCGATCAGCGCGGTCTTCATCTCCGATTCCCGGCGGATCAGCCCGACCAGGTCGTTCATGATCGTCTGCAGCTCGCTGTGGATGGCGTACGGGCTCTCGCCCTCGGTCCGTTCCAGCGGCGCCAGGGCGGTGGCCGTGACGGTGGCCAGTGCCGCGTCGGAGACCGCGGGCCGGGCCGGCAGCGCGGAGATGTACTCGGCGGCGCCGAGCCCCGCCCGGCGGCCGAAGACCAGCAGGTCCGACAGCGAGTTGCCGCCGAGCCGGTTCGACCCGTGCATGCCGCCGGACACCTCGCCCACCGCGTACAGGCCGGGCACCGAGGCGGCCCCGGTATCCGGGTCCACCTCCACGCCGCCCATCACGTAATGGCAGGTCGGCCCGACCTCCATCGGTTCCTTGGTGATGTCGACGTCGGCCAGCTCCTTGAACTGGTGATGCATCGACGGCAGCCGGCGCAAGATCTCCTCCGCGGGCAGCCGGGTCGACACGTCGAGGAACACGCCCCCGTGCGGTGACCCGCGGCCCGCCTTGACCTCGGAGTTGATCGACCGGGCCACCTCGTCACGGGGCAGCAGCTCCGGCGGCCGCCGGTTGTGCTCGGGGTCGGTGTACCAGCGGTCGGCCTCTTCCTCGCTCTCGGCGTACTGGGCCCGGAACACGTCGGGCACGTAGTTGAACATGAACCGCTTGTTCTCCGAGTTGCGCAGCACGCCGCCGTCGCCGCGGACCGACTCGGTGACCAGCAGCCCGCGCACCGAGGGCGGCCACACCATCCCGGTCGGGTGCAGCTGGACGAACTCCATGTTCAGCAGCTTGGCCCCGGCCCGCAGCGCCAGCGCGTGGCCGTCGCCGGTGTACTCCCACGAGTTGGAGGTGACCTTGTAGGTCTTGCCGATGCCGCCGGTGGCGAGCACCACGGCGGGCGCCTCGAACAGCACGAGCCGGCCGGTGTCCCGGAAGTAGCCGAACGCGCCCGAGATCTGCCCGCCGTCCAGGACGAGCTCGGTGATGGTGGTCTCCGCGAAGACCTTGATCATCGCCTCCGGATCGCCGAGGGCGACCGCGTCCTCCTGCTGCATCGCGACGGCCTTCTGCTGCAGCGTGCGGATGATCTCCAGCCCGGTCCGGTCCCCGACGTGCGCCAGCCGCGGGTACTCGTGCCCGCCGAAGTTCCGCTGGCTGATCTTGCCGTCGGGGGTCCGGTCGAAGATCGCGCCCCAGGCCTCGAGCTCCCAGACCCGGTCCGGGGCCTCCTTGGCGTGCAGTTCGGCCATTCGCCAGTTGTTCAGGAACTTGCCGCCGCGCATCGTGTCGCGGAAGTGCACCTGCCAGTTGTCGTTGGGGTTGGCGTTGCCCATCGAGGCCGCGCAGCCGCCCTCGGCCATCACCGTGTGCGCCTTGCCGAACAGGGACTTGGAGATGATCGCGGTTTTCTTGCCCTGCAGCCGGGCCTCGATCGCCGCGCGCAATCCCGAGCCGCCCGCGCCGACGACCACCACGTCGTAGGAGAAACGATCGATTTCGCTCGCTGGCACCGCGGCCAGCCCCGTCTCGCTGGTAGCTACTGCGTCGTCGGTCATACCACTGCCCGTTCGGTTAATTAAAGATTCTTAGGTCTGAGAAAGCGCCGCTGGCCACCAGCATGATGTACAGGTCGCTCAGCATCAGCGTGCCCAGCGTGATCCAGGCGAACTGCTTGTGCCGGGCATTCAGCCAGGAGAACTTCGTCCAGGCCCAGTACCGGACCGGGTGCTTGGAGAAGTTCTTCAGCCGGCCGGCGGTGATGTGCCGGCACGAGTGGCAGCCCAGCGTGTAGCCCCAGAGCAGGATCGCGT
>JALYVS010000368.1 GCA_030853115.1 Actinomycetota bacterium | reverse complement strand
CGGCCGGGCCGTCGAGCATGTCCTGCGGCAGCAGCAAGGCGACCGGTCCGGGCCGGCCGCTGGTCGCCTCCCGGAACGCCTGCCGGACGAGGCCCGGCATCGAGGCCGCGTCCGGGACGTTGGCCAGCCACTTCGTCACCGGCGCCAGCAGGGCGGCCTGGTCCAGCGCCTGCGAGGCGGCGGACCGGTACCGGTGGGCCGCCAACCGGGTGGGCAGGTCACTCACCAGGGCGATCACTGGCACCGACGCGCCCAGCGCCTCGCCGAGGCCCGAGGGCAGCTTGGCCGCGCCCGGTCCGACCGTCGCGTCACAGACGCCCACGCGCCCCGTTATCCGCGCATAGCCGTCGGCGGCGTACGCCGCGGTTCGCTCGTCACGCACCAGCACGTGCGTGAGGCTGGGCGCCAGGTCCAAGATGGCGTCGTAGAGGGCCAGCGTCTGACCGCCCGGCACCCCGAACACATGGCGCACGCCGTGCTCGGCCAGTAGCCCCGCGAGCAGAGCACCGCCATGACCGCCCGTTTGATTCACGCTCACGACCGGCGTCTCCTTACCCGCGCACGCGACATCGCACCGTGTTGGCCACCGCCAGTGTTCGCCACCGGCTGTGTTCGCTACCGCCAGTGTTGGCCACCGCCGGTGTTTGCTACCGGCTGTGTTTGCTACCGGCTGTGTTCGCCGTCAACCAGCTTGCAACCGTTTGCAGCATGCTTCTACATCGACGCGGGCGTTGTCAAGCAGCAGGGCGGGCGGGGCTACTCGCCCGAGGACGGAGGAGCGGTCGAACCGCGCACCACGAGCTCACCGGAGATCAGCACCGTCTCGGGACTCCGGCTGGGCTCGGCCACCAGGGCCAGCAGCAGTTCCGCGGCGCGCGTGCCCACGTCATACTGGGGGATCCGGATCGTCGTCAGCGGTGGCTGCAGCCGCCCGGCCAGCAGCATGTCGTTAAAGCCGACCACCGAGATGTCCCGGGGGCAGTTCCGGCCTCGTTCCGCGGCGGCCACGATGATCCCGACGGCGATCAGGTCATTGCCTGCCACCACGCCGGTAATCCGCGGGTGCTTGGTGAGCAGGGTCTGCGCGGCCGCGTACCCGGCTTCCTCGTCGAAGGCGGAAGCTTCAAGCGCCGCCACTTCGGGCAGGCCGAGCCGCCGCACCGTCTCATCAAAGCTGGCCCGGCGCCGCGCGCCGTTGGAGGTGGACAGCGGGCCGCCCACGAAGGCCAGCCTGCGATGGCCGAGCGCGTACAGGTGCTCCACCGCCTCAGTGGCCCCGTGGAAATCGTCGGGGATCACCGCCGACACACCCCCGCGGTCGGTGATCCGGTTGACCAGGACCAGGGGCGTGCCACCGGCCCGCAACTCGGCCACCAGCGGGTCGTCACGGCGGGCCATGGCCAGCAGCAAACCGTCGGCCTGGCCCTCCAGCATCGCGGCGACCTGCCGCCTGGCCTTGCCCAGGTCGTTATCGGAGCTGGAAAGCAACAGCGAGTACCCGGCCCGGTCGAGCACGTCCTCCGCGCCCCGCACGACCGGCGGGAAGAAGGGATTGGTGATGTCGGGCACCACCATGCCGATGGACATCGAACGTCGCGTCTTCAGTGCCCGCGCCATCCCGTTGACCCGGTAGCCGAGGCCGTCCGCGGTCTCCCGGACGCGCTCCAGGGTGGCCGGGTTGAGCAGGGCGGCGGTCCGTTCGTTGAGCGCACGGGATGCGGTAGAAATATGCACGCCCGCCGCCTCGGCGACATCCTTGAGCCGGGGCGAGCGACGATCGGGGGTCAAGGCGCCACACCCGGCCGGCCCGGTGTCCGGAGGCGATCTTCACGATTGCCGGACGACACGTCTCACACTCCGATGCAAACGCTAGCGCCACAGGTCAAACAACCTTATCAGGCGGCGAAACCGGCCCCTGGAAGCCGAAGCCCGAGCCAGGACCCGTGTCCCGCGCCGCGGGGTCGCCCGCCCGGATCCAGTCGCCCGCAGGCCAGCGGCCCTTGACATGCGGGCTGCACCTCATTAGCGTCACCGCAAACGGTTGCAAAGAGTGCTGGCGCACAACATGCCAGCACAAGAGAGCCCCGTACAGAGGAGACAGCCCGTGCCGGATGCCGAGATCACGTCGGCCGTGGCCAACTGGGGTCCGCGGTTTACCGCCCAAGGTGTCGACCCGGGTGACTTCGCCCGGGTGACGGGACCGCTGGAACGCTGGGCGGACTGGCTGGACGCCTGGTGCGCCAACGGCGACCTGCACGCCGGGCTGGCCCGCGAAGCGGAGCAGGCGGGACGGCCGCTGACGGCGGGTCAAGCCTGGGTCCGGGCCGCCCTCAGCTACCATTTCGCCAAGTTCGTGTGGATGCTTGACCAGCAGAAACACCGCGACGCGGCCGATCGGTCGGTGGCCGCCATGACCCGCGCGCACCGCCTGCTCGACCCGACCGCCGAGCGGGTGGAGCTGGCCTTCGACGGTGCCACCATGGTGGGTAACCTGCGCCGCCCGCCGGGCGCCGACCGGCCGCCGCTGGTCGTGCTGATCGCGGGTTTGGACTCCACCAAGGAAGAGTTCTACGCGGTCGAGAACGTCTTCCTGGCCCGCGGGATGGCCACGTTCTCCCTCGACGGTCCCGGGCAGGGAGAGACCGGGTATTCCGTCACCATCCGGCCTGACTTCGAGGCGCCGGTCGCCGCCGCGCTCGACGTGCTGTGCGCCCGCCGCGACATCGACGGCGGGCGGGTCGCAATGATGGGGGTCAGCCTGGGCGGGTACTACGCCGCCCGGGCGGCCGCGTTCGAGCCGCGGATCCGGGCGGTCGTGGTGTCCGGCGGCCCGTACGACTACGGCGCGCTGATCCGGGACCGGCCAGCGCATAGCCTCGCCACCTTCGCCCGCAACAGCGGGACCACCACCACGGAGGAGACCTACGAGTTCGCGTCCCGGATCACCCTGCAGGGGGTGCTCGGCCGGCTCACCCAGCCCATGGTTGTCGTCTTCGGCAAGCGTGACCGGCTCGTCCCGTGGCAGCAGGCTGTCCGGGTGGCGGAAGAGGCGCCGCACGCCGACCTGTGGATGTTCGAGGAGGGCAACCATGTCTGCATGAACCTCACCTACCGCTGGCGGCCGCAGGCCGCCGACTGGCTGGCCGAGCGGCTGGCTGAGATCGCCTGACGGGCGGCCCGGCGATAACCCGTCCTAGGCCGGTCCGGCGGGCCGGATTAATACTGGCCCAGGAAGGCCTTGACCTCCGGGCCGGCGTACTGGGCGCCGTAGCCGGCGTTGACCACCAGGCAGGCCACCGCGACGTCCTGGGCCGGCTCGAAGGCGATAAGCCAGCTATTGGGTTGTTCCTGTCCCTGGATGTCAGCGGTCCCGGTCTTGGCGTAGACGCCCGGCCCGAAGCCGATCCCGGCGGCGGTCCCGCTGCTGACCACGGCCTGCATCATTTGCTTCAGCTGAGCATCGGTGCTGGCCGGCAGCGCCGTCGCGGTGACCCGCTGAGCTCCGGCCAGCAGGATCGGCTGCCGGAACATCCCGGCGTCCACCGTGGCCGCTACCGAGGCCATCGCCAGCGGGGACGCGGTCAGCGCCCCTTCGCCGAACGCCTCCTGGGCTAGCTCGGAGCCGCTGGCGCTGGCCGGCGCGTTGAAGTAGCTGGCCGACACCCCGGAAATGCCGAGGTTCCACTTCCGGTCCAGGCCGTAGTAGTCCCGGGCGGTGCGAGCCAGGGCGCCGGACAGGTGCGGCCACTGCGTGGTGAACGCATTGTTGCAGGACTGGGCGAAGTCGGTGAGGAACGGGGTCGAGGCGGGCTCGGACTCGTTGGCGTCGTTGTGGTAGGTGATCCCCTGCACCGTGTACGCCGCGGGGCAGGCGACGGCGCTGGACGCGGTGAGCACTCCGGCGTTGATCAGCGCCGTGGAGGTAATGACCTTCATCGTCGAGCCCGGCGCGACCGAGGCGGTGAGCGCGAAGTCGTTGTAGCCGTCGTTGTTGGCGATGGCCAGGATGTTGCCGGTCGAGGGCTGGATGACCACCATGGAGCTGTTCTTGCGCATCGCGACGGCGGCCCGGGCGGCGGTCTCCGCCCGGGAGCTGATCGTGGTGGTCAGGCTCGGGATATTGGTCGGCGGGGTGACGACCGCCTGGCTGTTCGGCACCGGGTGGTTCGAGGCGTTCTGGATCTCGACGTACAGGCCAGGAATTCCCTGTCCCGGTGGCGCCTTGCTCTGCAGCCGGTTGGCGATCGTGGTCAGACCGGCGTCGCCGTAGGAGCTGAGGCCGTTCTGCCCGGCGTCGTTGACCGCGGTGACCTGGGGAGCCACCGTGACCGCCGCCACGTGGGTGGACGCGGTGAGGTTCGGCGCGAGGACATCGGGGGCCCAGGCGACGTACCACAGCTGGGAGTTCCGCTGCTGGTAGGCGACCAGCGACGACTGGTAGCTCCAGGTGCCGCTGAGGGTCTTGGCGCCGTCCGGTGCCGTCACCGTGGCCTTGATCGCGTACCCGGCCGATACCCGCGGCGTGGTCGAAGTGGCCGACGGGGCCACGGTGCCGGCCAGCGCCGTGGCCGTCAGCTTCCTCAGGCCCAGGTCCTTGCGGTAGGCGGCGAAAGCGGACCGGGCGACGGCGGGGTGATCGGTGTAGCGGGCGGCCTGCCCGAGGTCGCCGGTCTGCCACGCCTGCAGAAACGCGGTAGTGAGCTGCTCAGCATCTTGTCCGGGCGTGCTTCCCGTCGGCGTAAAGCCAGTAGCGTTCGGGTTGGAGCCGGGCATGACCACGATGACGATGACCGCGGCGATCGCGGCCACCACGGCCAGCGCCGCCGCGGTGAGCACGATGATGAGCTTTCGCCGGTTCGCGGGCCGCTTAGCGCGCCGGCCCCGGCCTGAGGGCCGGGACGGCCCAGGTGGCCCGGACCCGACGGCGGGAAAAGGAGCCGTCGAGGGCTCCGACGCATACCAAGGGCCCGAAGATCTGCTGCCGCCGTCACCCGAATCGCTTGCCACTCCGTCGACCGTACTCACTGCGCAATTTCGCGGCAAGTTAATCGCGATCCCCGCCACGGCCTGGTCTGTTCGCGACCGGCGCTGGCGCCGAGGATTTCGTCCACGTTCGTGACGGTTCATTCGCCGCGGGGCAGCCCGCCGCCCGGGACCTGCGAGGGTGGCCCCGGGCGGCGCCCGGGCCAGCTGACGCAGCTCGTTTCTACCGCACCAGGTGGCTGGCCAGGAACGCCAGCGATGGCGGTTCCTGCTCGAGGAAGAACGGGCTGGTGTGGCAGCCTGGGGCGAAATCCAGCACGGCGGCGGCCGGGAGCACGCGGGCGAGAGCCTGCACTCCTGGGTAGAAGGGGTCGTCGTACCCCGATGCGACCCGCACGGGCACTGCGGCCAGCGCGGCGGCATGGGTGACCGCGTCGTCATCGGCGAAAGCCGCGGCCGAGGCGTAGGCGCCAGCATTGGCCACCCTGGCCTGCTCGTAGCTCGTCCAGATCGCCGGGCTGATCGCGGCCACCGCGGTGATGAGGCGCGGATACTTCGCGGCCAGCAGCAAGGCGCCGTAACCGCCCATCGAGATGCCCATCGCCCCGATCCGCTGCGGTGGCCGGCCGAGGCCGAGCCGCTGGCAGAGCGGGATCAACTCGCCGATCATCATCGCCATCGGGTTGTCCCCGGGATGGGGGTTCCAGTAACCGCCGCCGCCGTCGACAGTGACCATCGACACCGGAGCCAGCGTCCCGCCGTTGATGGTGACCGCCAGCGCCTGCGCCGGCGACATGCCGACCAGGGCGCTGGCGTAGTTCCCGCCGTATCCATGGAGCATGATCACCAAAGACAGCTCATCCCCCTGCCGGTGTCCCGGAGGATAGGCGACCGTGTACCCGACCCTGCGGCGCCGAGACGGCGAGTAAAACGTGCTCGAGAACGAGGGCCCGGATGGTGCGTAGACCGGGGGCGTGCCGGGGACCGAACATGCGCCGTCGGCATCATCGAGCATCGTCTTGCCCGGCAGGATGCCGCGGGAGACAAGCTCGACCCCGGCAACTCCGGCGACGGCCAGCGCCGCTACCCCGACGAACCCGACTCCGAGCATCCGGCGCCGCGTCCTGGTCCGCCGCCCGGCCGGGTCCGGGCCGGCCGGGTCCGGGCCGTGGGCCTCGTGACGACCTGGCACTAGTCCTTGCCCGCCTATCTCGCTCCGCACCCGGTTCCGGGGTGCTGCCGCTGAGGATAACTGCTAC
>JALYVS010000059.1 GCA_030853115.1 Actinomycetota bacterium | reverse complement strand
CAGCGTTATTGCGCGAAATACGTTTCCCGCCCGTAATTGCCCGGCTCTCCGACGGTCCCGTTGGCCCCGGGGTGGCGCTCAACTGGTGGGCAATGGCGCTAAGCTCGGTGGGATGACGGCGACAGCCGCAGCGGTACGGGTTTGCGTGCGCGCCCAGGTCCGGTCCATGTGACGTCCGGTCCGCCGGGCGCGAGCGTGATGATCCCGGTACGCGAGAAGCGTAAGCGGAAGGGGCGCGGATGAGCGGCGCTGGCCGTGGCGTGACGCCGGGGGCCGAGCCAGACACCGGCTCGGACCGGGAGTCCGGATCCCCGGCACCGGACCAGGGCCGGGCCGTCAGTTCAGGCCCGAGAGCCGAAACGGCCGGATCCGCCGCGGGCGAGACTCCGGTTACCGCGCAAGGCCCGGCGGGCAAGGCTGGGGCGCACGGTGACGCGACGGAACCCGGCGGCGCCGGAGCGGCTGGTGGGCCGTCGGAGACGGCCGCGGGCGCAGTACCGGGCGACGGCGCGGGTGCCGGCTCAGGCTCAGCGGGCGGCAGCGGGCGCAAGACCGCGACCCAGGGCAACCGCAGCGGACGGTTCTTTCGCGAGCTGGTGCTCCTGATCGTGATTGCGCTGCTGATCGCGGTGGTGATCAAGACATATGCGATCCAGGCATTCTTCATTCCGTCGGGGTCGATGGAAAATACGCTCGAGATTAATGACCGGGTGCTGGTTAACAAGGTTGTTTATGACATCCGCGATATTCACCGCGGCGATATCGTGGTCTTCAACGGCGATGGATCGTGGGACCCGGGGACGGTGCCTACGAGCTCGAATTTCGTCGAGGAGTTCGGCAGCGGATTTGCCAGCATGTTCGGCTTCGGGCACCCGGGCGACATCCTCATCAAGCGCGTCATCGGGATCCCCGGTGACCACGTGGCCTGCTGTGACGCCCAGGGGCGGGTAACGGTCAACGGCATTCCGCTCACCGAGCAGTCCTACCTGTATCCCGGCGCCGTCCCCTCCGAAGCCAGGTTCAACATCGTCGTGCAATCCGGGCGGCTGTGGGTCATGGGCGACAACCGGCCAATTTCGGCGGACTCCCGGGATCACGAGGGCGATCCAGGCGGCGGCACGGTTCCGCAAAGCGCGGTGATCGGCCGGGCCTTCGTCATCATCTGGCCGCCCAGCCGGTGGCGGATCCTGCCCATCCCGGCCACGTTCGAGCAGCCGAAACTCAACGAGTCCAGCGCCGCGACGCCCGCCGGAGCCGGTGGTGACACCAGCGCGGCGGCCGGCGCCGGTACCGCTGGCCTGCTGTCGGCCCGGCTCGAGCCATCGAACCCGGCTCTTCCGCTCTCCCTCGGCTTCGCCGCCGCCCTCCCGGTCAGCTGGCTGCAACGTCGCGTCCGCCGCCGCGCCGCCCTGCGGCGCAGCGCCCTTCCGGGCGCGGCCCGGCGACGCACTGCCGGGCATCGCGATTTGTCAGCAGTTCCGGGCGCTATAACCCCCGAAATTGCTGACCAATCGCCCGGCACGCCCAGCTATCTCCCCGGAGCGCCCGGAACGCCGCCCGGTACACCGCGCGATCTTTAGGGTCATGGCGATGCAGGCCGCCTGGGTACCCCGCCACCTTGGCGGCGTGACCGGGGTAACTGGCGGTACCCTTCCGAATGTCATGACCAGCCCCCCTGGAGTGCCGGCCGCCAGCAGCAGCACTCTGGCCCCCACGGCTCCACTCCTCACCCCACTAGCCTCGCCAGCCCCGCCAGAATCACCAGCCTTGTCAGGACCACCAGAGTCCCGGGATTCGCGGGTCCCGGCTGGTCGGCGGTATCCCCGCTATCCGGGTTATACGCCCCGGCGTGACGGGGGACTGGCCGCCTACGAAACCGTGCTCGCCCGGGCCGGCTTCGCTCCGGTGGCCGGCATCGACGAGGCCGGCCGGGGCGCGTGCGCCGGGCCGCTGGTGGTCGCGGCCGTGGTCCTCGACCCCGCGAGCATCCGGCGGATGCCCGGCTTGGCCGACTCCAAGCTGCTCTCTCCCCAGGCCAGGGAGGACGCGTACGCCGAGGTGCTGAGCCGGGCCGTGGACTGGCACGTGGTGGTGATCAGCTCGGATCAGATCGACGCGACAGGATTGCACGTCTGCAACGTCTCCGGCATGCGGCGCGCGTCCGCGGGGCTGCGGTCCAAGCCGGGTTACGTGCTCACCGACGGCTTTCCGGTCCGCGGTCTCGGCGCGCCCGCGCTCGCGGTCTGGAAGGGTGACCGGGTCATCGCTTCGGTAGCGGCCGCCTCGGTCCTGGCCAAGGTCAGCCGGGACCGGATGATGCGGGACCTGCATGAACGGTATCCGCTCTATGGCTTCGACCGGCACAAGGGGTACGTGACCGATGAGCACGTCCGCGCCCTGGCCGCACACGGGCCCTGTCCGGAGCACAGGTACTCGTTCGTCAATGTGGTCAGGGCGGCCAGCGCGGCGCCGGCCGTTACGGACCTGGAGGATCCGGCTGGCGCCCTTGGCCCGGCAGCGGCCCTGATGGCGTCGGAGCTGAGCCCGGCGGGCGTAGCGGGGCAGAACGAGAGGAGAATGGACTCATGAGCGCGGAGGACCTTGAGAAGTACGAGGCGGAGATGGAGCTTCAGCTCTATCGCGAGTACCGCGACGTCGTCGGGTTGTTCACGCACGTGGTCGAGACCGAGCGCCGGTTCTATCTCACGAACGACGTCGAGCTGAACGTGCGGTCAAGTGACAACGGTGAGGTCTTTTTCGAGGTTACGATGCGGGATGCTTGGGTGTGGGACATGTACCGTCCGGCCCGCTTCGTCAAGAACGTGCGCGTAGTCACCTTTAAAGACGTCAATATCGAGGAACTGGCCAAGGCTGACTTGGAAGTTCCCGCAGACAAGCCGGACTTCCCGGCCTAACCTCCGCGGAGGGCACAATGCTCGGGCTTCCTGACGGGGTAACCGCCTGCCTGTTTGACATGGACGGCGTGGTCACCCAGACCGCGGTGGTGCACGCGGCGGCGTGGAAGGAGATGTTCGACGATTTTCTCCGTGATCACGCCAAGAGCACCGGGACCAAGTTCGTCCCGTTCGACTCCCATGAGTACGACGAATATGTCGACGGCATGCCGAGGCTGGACGGGACCAAGTCGTTCCTGGAATCCCGCGATATTCACCTGCCCGAGGGAACGCCGGATGACGCGGCGGGTAAGCCGACCCTGTACGGACTCAGCAATCGCAAGAACGACCTGGTCCTGGCCAAGATCGCCGACGGGGGGGTCAAGGTCTACGACGGCACGATCCGCTATATCCATGCGGTCAGGGAAAAAGGAATCCATACCGCCATCGTCTCGGCGAGCGCCAACACCGTGCAGGTGCTCGAGGTCGCCGGCATCGCGGACCTGTTCGATGTCCGGGTGGACGGGGTGATCGCCAAGGAGCGCGGCCTGCACGGAAAGCCGGCCCCCGACACCTTCCTCGCCGCGGCGCAGGAGCTCAAGGTGCCGGCCGAGCACGCGGTGGTCTTCGAGGACGCCCAGTCCGGGGTGGCCGCGGGCCATGCGGGCCACTTCGCCCTGGTGGTCGGCGTCGACCGGGTCGGCCAGGCGGAGCAGCTCCGGCAGCACGGGGCAGACGTCGTGGTCAAAGACGTCGCGGATCTCCTCGACCAGGACGGCCCGGCCAAAGACGACCACGACGGCCCGGACAAGGACGCCCGATGATCAAGCAGTCCGCGTACGGGACCGAGCCCTGGCGGTTGGTCGAGAACCGGCTCGACATGGACCTGCTGGCCCAGAGCGAGTCGATCTTCGCCCTGTCGAACGGGCACATCGGGCTGCGCGGCAACCTCGACGAAGGTGACCCGCACGGGCTGCCGGGCAGCTACCTGAACTCCATGTACGAGGTACGCCCGCTGCCGTACGCCGAAGCAGGCTACGGCTTTCCCGACGACAGCCAGACCGTCATCAACGTCACCAACGGCAAGATCATCCGCCTGCTGGTCGACGACGAGCCGCTCGACATCAGGTACGGCACCCTGCATTCCCACGAACGCATCCTGGATCTCCGAGCGGGCACCTTGACCAGGCAGCTGGACTGGTCCTCCCCGGCGGGGGCCCGGATCAAGGTGACCTCGGTGCGGATGGTGTCGCTGACCCAGCGCGCGATCGCGGCGGTCAGCTACACGGTCGAGCCGGTCGATCAGAAGCTGCGGCTCGTGCTGCAGTCCGAGATTGTCGCCAACGAGGAGATGCCGTCGTCGGGCAAGGACCCCCGCCTGTCGGCCATCCTCCAGTCTCCGCTGGTCAGCGAGGAGCACCAGGCGTCCAACGACGGAACGCCAGCGAGAGCGCTGCTGGTGCACAACACGCGGGTTAGCGGACTCCGGATGGCGGCCGGGATGTCGCACGAGATAACCGGCCCGGCCAAGATGGCGTGCCGGACCGAGTCCTATCCCGACCTGGGCCGGGTCACGATGGCGGCCGAGATTTCCCCGGGTGAGCAGCTGCGGGTGGTGAAGTACGTCGGCTACGGCTGGTCCAGCGAACGGTCCAGGCCCGCCCTCATCGACCAGGTGGTCGGCGCGCTAGCCGCCGCCCACCTGACCGGCTGGGATGGCCTGCTGGCCGAGCAGCGAGCCTACCTGGAGGACTTCTGGGAAGGCGCCGACGTCGAGGTGGACGGCGACGCCGAAATCCAGCAGGCGGTGCGTTTCGGGTTGTTCCATATCCTGCAGGCGGGGGCGCGGGCGGAGTTCCGGCCGATCGCCGCGAAGGGGCTGACCGGGAGCGGCTACGACGGTCACACGTTCTGGGACACCGAGAGCTTCGTGCTGCCCGTGCTCACGTACACCCATCCCTCCGCCACGGCGGACGCGCTCCGCTGGCGGCACACGGGTCTGGCCGATGCCAAGCAGCACGCCACCGATCTCGGCCTGGCCGGGGCGGCGTTCCCGTGGCGGACGATCCGCGGTCAGGAATGCTCGGGCTACTGGCCCGCCGGGACAGCCGCGTTTCACATCAACGCCGACATCGCCGACGCCGTCCTGCGCTACCTGGACGCCACCGAGGACGCGGCGTTCGAGAAGGAAGCCGGCCTGGAGCTGCTGGTGGAGACCGCCCGGCTGTGGCGCTCGCTCGGTCAGCACGACGCGGCCGGCCGGTTCAGGATCGAGGGTGTCACCGGGCCCGATGAGTACAGCGCGGTCAAAGACAACAACATTTACACCAACCTGATGGCGCAGCGGAACCTGGCGTGCGCCGCGGACCTGGCCGTCAGGATGCCCGACGAAGCGGAAAAGCTGGGCGTGAGCACGGAGGAGGCCGCGGCCTGGCGTGACGCGGCGAGCGCGATGTTCATCCCGTTCGACGAGCGCCTCGGCGTGCACCCGCAGCACGAGGGGTTCACCGACTACGCCCGGTGGGACTTCAAGCACACCCCTGAGGACCACTATCCGCTGCTGCTGCACTACCCGTACTTCCAGCTGTACCGCA
Source organism: Actinomycetota bacterium (assembly GCA_030853115.1). Lineage (GTDB taxonomy): Bacteria > Actinomycetota > Actinomycetes > Streptosporangiales > Streptosporangiaceae > Palsa-504. The sequence continues at coordinate 14,853 of JALYVS010000059.1, read as the reverse complement.
AGCAGGTGGTCAAGCAGGCGGACCTGGTGCTGGCCATGTACATGCGGCCGGATGCCTTCACCGCCGAGCAGAAAGCCAGGAACTTCGCCTACTACGAGCCGCTCACGGTGCGGGATTCCTCTCTGTCGGCCTGCACCCAGGCCGTGATCGCCGCCGAGGTCGGCCAGCTCGACCTGGCCCATGACTACCTGGCCGAGGCCGCGCTGATGGACCTGCGGGACGTAGAGCACAACACCTCCGATGGGGTGCACATGGCCTCGCTGGCCGGCGCGTGGATGGCGCTGGTCGCGGGCTTCGGCGGGATGCGGGCCGGGAGCGGCGGCACCCTGGCCTTCAGCCCCCGGCTGCCCGGCGGCATTTCCGGGCTGACGTTCCGGCTGCGCTACCGGGGCCGCAAGCTGAAGGTCGCGATCAGCTCCGGGCGAGCCAGGTACGAGCTGATCGACGGTGAGCCGCTGCCGCTGTTCCACCACGGCAAGCAGTTCAAGCTAGGCCAGAAGTCCGTCGAGCACGAGATCCCGCTCATCAAGGCCGGCCCCCGCCCGGAGCAGCCCGTGGGCCGGGCCCCCTACAGCCGGGCCGGCAACTGACCGCTGCCCCCGGTTCATGGGCTGGTCGTGACGGCTGAGCCTGCTGGTGGATACTGTGGCCATGCCGTGCCCGCAGGATGAGGCGATCGCTCACGTCGCGGCGCTGTCGGCCGGCGAGCCGGCCGACCCGTCTTGGCGCGTGACGCTGCATTTCCACCCCGACCGGCTGCTGGCCGGGACGCTGGTCCTTCGGCTGATGGCACGAGACGGGGTTTACCGGCCGCAGTTCGAGACCGGCACCAGCAATGGCGGCCTGACGGACCACGTTCTGCTATCCCGACCGCTTCGCCGAGCCAGCGCACTTTGGCGTGGCAGCGCGGCTCTCGACGCTGGTCGCACTGGCCGCGGCGGACGACCAGGACTCGCTCGATGACTACGTCGAGGCTCACGTGCACGGCGTTGTCGGCATGGCCAGGGATGCCGAAGCTCTGGTCCTCGATCCCTGTTACCTCGGCACCCCGGTAGAGTCGGCGGCCCGGTGCCTGGCCTGTCCGGTCGAATGGCACGGCGGCTTCACGCTGACCACGGCCGAACTGCGCCGCCATCCCGGTTATCGCGGCCAGGAGTTCATGGACCTCGACGTATCACTGGCCCAGGGCGGCCTGCTCGATCCCCGGATCCTCGGCGACGCGTCCCGCACCGGCCGGTACGACGAGCAAGCACTCAAACGGGTCTGGCATTACGTGGCCAGGTTCGGCAGCCCCGAGATGCGGCCCTGACCAGATTGTCCGGCTGGCCTGCGAGGTTGCCCGGGCGGAGGGACTTCTGGGTTGGAGTTTTCCTGGTTTCCGGTGGGGCCGCCGGATAGCCCTTGCCGGGTAGGCAGGTCGGCGTTATGGTCCCGGATATGGTGAGCGACGCGGACATGGACCCGTTCGAGCAGGCCAGGGTGCTGTATGAGCGGGCTATGTTCGGCGGGGACTACGAGTCGCTCGCGGTCGCGGACCGGGTGCTGGACGGGGCGGAGGCCGCACTGGCGCTTTCCCGGGGCCGGATCCTGCACGCGAGGCTCCTCCGGGAGCGGCGGGATGACCCGGCGGAGGGCACGCTCTTCGAGCGGGCGGCCTCGATGTTCCGCCAGCTGGGCGACGCGCAGGGCGAGGGGGAGGCGCTGTTCTGGCTCGGGACGTATCACCAGGTGGTCCGCGGCGACAACGAGACGGCCCTGCCGAGCCTGGAGCGGGCACGGGAGCTGGCGTCGGGGGCCGGAGACAGGCTGACCCTGTCCTACGTGGTGCGGCACCTCGGGTTCGCCCGCATGGCGGCCGGGGACGAGGGCGCTGCGCGGCCGCTGTTCGAGGAGTCCGTCCGGCTCCGGCGGGAGATCGGCTTCCTGCCGGGTGTCGCCGCCGGGCTGCTCGCCCTCGCCGAGCTGGACATCCAGGCCGGCCACCGGGACCATGCGAGGCGGCTGCTCGACGAGGCGGCGGCCGTGGCCGCCTCCGCGGGCGCGCAGGGCACTCTGCGCTGGATCGAGGAAGCTCGTAAGGGCCTTTAGCGGGGACGGGTGGGGTCGCTGAGCGAGGAGCTCAAGCGCAGGGAAGCGGCTGCCCGGGAAGCGGCTGCCCGGATCGAGGCTGCCCGGACCGAGGCTGCCCGGACCGAGGCGGGCTGAGAATCCTCCGGAGGAATTCAACCATCCGGCACTGACATTTTCCGCTGCTGTCTCCCCAGGCCCGCCGGGCCCGTCCGGTCGCTCGACAGCCGCCAGGGCGGTCAGGCGCGCGACCCCGGTTCCGGCGATCCTCGGAGCCGGAGGTGATGGCGATGCGCGCCAAGGATGTGCTGGGCCGGTCCGGGGAGCAGGCAGCCGCGGAGTACCTGGAGTCGTGCGGGCTGCGGATCTTGGACCGGAACTGGCGATGCGCCGAGGGCGAGATCGACATCGTGGCGGTGGATCGTCATGCCCTGGTGGTCTGCGAGGTCAAGTCCAGGACCGGGACGCGTTACGGCAGCCCGCTGGAGGCCGTCAGCCGGGCCAAGCGGGCCCGGCTGCGCAGGCTCGCGATTCAGTGGCTGAACGCTCACGGCGTCCGCTTCGATCAGGTCAGGATCGACGTGGTCGGCCTGGTGTACGAGGGCACCGGCGGCTTCACCATCGAGCACATCCGGGGGGTGGGCTAGTCGTGGCGCTGGCTCGCACGCATTCGGTGGCCTTGATCGGGGTGACCGGCCAGGTGGTCGAGATCGAGGTGGATATCGCGAACGGCCTGGTCGGGACGATCATGGTCGGCCTGCCTGACATGGCGCTGCGGGAGGCACGGGACCGGATCCGCGCCGCGATCGTCAACAGCGGCGAACAATGGCCGCCGCGCAAGATTACGGTCGGGCTCTCCCCGGCCAGCTTGCCCAAACGCGGCAGCTGGTTCGACTTGGCTATCGCGATCGGCGTCCTGGTGGCGGCGGGAACGGTGCCGAGGGCGGCCGTGGACGGGGTGATGTTCTTCGGCGAACTCGGCCTGGACGGACGGCTCCGGCCCGTCCGCGGCGTGCTGCCTGCCGTGCTGGCCGCGGTGACGGCAGGATTCGGCCAGGTCATGGTGGCCGGGCCGAACGCGGCCGAGGCCGCGCTGGTGCCCGGCGTGCACGTGGTCGCGGTCAGCAGCCTGACGGGGGCGGCGGACTGGCTGCGCGGCACGCCGGGCTTGCGCGACAACTTGCCGGTAACCGAGCTCGAAGGCGGCCAGCTCCCCGACGCCCAGCGCTCTGATGCCCAGCACTCGGATGTCCGGCGCTCCGATGGCGTGATGGCCGTTGACCTGTCCGAGCTGCTAGGGCAGGCGATGGCCAGGCGGGCCGCCGAGGTGAGCGCGGCCGGCGGCCATCATCTCTGGCTGCTCGGACCGCCAGGGGCGGGCAAGACCATGCTCGCCGAGCGGATTCCGACCATCTTGCCGCGGCTTGATAGCGCGGCGGCGCTTGAGGTCACGGCCATCCATTCGGTCGCCGGAACCTTGCCCTCGCAGATCCCGCTGCTGACCGACCCGCCGTTCCTGGCGCCGCACCACACCGCGACCAAGGCGGCCATCATCGGCGGCGGCAGCGGCATCATCCGGCCGGGGTCCGCGTCGCTGGCCCACCGGGGCGTGCTCTTCCTCGACGAAGCCCCGGAGTTCGCCCGGGACGTGCTGGACGCGCTCCGGCAGCCGCTCGAGGCGGGGGAGGTGGTGGTGGCCAGATCGGGGGTGACGGCCAGGTTTCCGGCCAGGTTCACGTTGATCCTGGCCGCGAACCCGTGCCCGTGTGCGCGGGCGGCCGGACTCGCGGCAGGCTGCAGCTGCAGTCCCGCCACACGCCGCCGCTACCTGGGACGGATCTCGGGTCCGCTGCTCGATCGCGTCGACGTGAAGATCGAGCTCGAACCGGTAGGACGCAACGAACTGCTGAACGACAGGAATTTCGCCGAGTCAAGCCGGACCGTGGCGCTGCGGGTGCTGCAGGCCAGGGAGCGCGCCGCTCACCGGCTGCGAGGCACCCCGTGGCGCCTGAACGCCGAGGTCCCGGGTTCGGAGCTGCGCCGGACCTGGCCGCCCGCACCCGGTGCGCTGCGGGTGGTGGAAAGATCCCTTGAGCGTGGCCAGATCAGCGCCCGCGGCGTGGTCAAGGTCGCCCGGGTGGCCTGGACCGTCGCCGACCTGGCCGGACGACCGCGGCCGACCCGCGATGACTGCGATACCGCCCTCGGATTGTGGCTGGGGGTGCGGCGATGAGCCCGGCGTCACCGGCGCCGGCCGTCGAGCTCAGCGAACGGACGCTGGCCCGGGCCAGCCTCGGCTACCTGGCCGAGCCCGGCGATCCGGCGCTCGGCGCCTTGCTCGGTATCTGCGATCCGCGGGAGATCCTGGCCGCGATCAGGGCGGACATGCTGCCCGGCGCCGGGCCGGGATGCGGCGACAGCCCGGCGAGCCGGGCCGCGCTGGAACGTGCCTTCGGCCGGTGGCGGATTCGCCTGCCCAAGCTGCCCGGCGCTACCGATATCACCGCTGCCTGCCGCGACGGCGTCGCTCTGGTGGGCCCGGAGGACCCCGGCTGGCCCAGCGGGCTGGACCAGCTGGGCCCGGCCCGCCCGTATGCGCTGTGGCTGCGGGGAAATGCGGACCTGCGCAGCGGCTGCCAGCGTTCGGTGTCCGTAGTGGGATCGCGGGCCGCGACCGGATACGGCGCGCACGTGGCGGGTGAGATCGCCGCCGACCTCGGCGAGCGAGGCTGGGCCATCGTGTCGGGCGGGGCTTACGGCATCGATGCCGCCGCGCACCGCGGCGCGCTGGCCACCCGGGGAACCACGATCGCCGTGCTGGCCTGCGGGGTCGACTTCCCCTATCCCGCAGGCCACGCGGACCTGTTCGCGGATATCGCGGCTCACGGCCTGGTGATCAGCGAATGGCCGCCGGGCCTGCGTCCCGCCCGGACCCGGTTCCTGGTCCGCAACCGGGTCATTGCCGCGCTGAGCTGCGGCACCGTGATCGTGGAAGCCGGTGAGCGCAGCGGCGCGCTGAACACCGCGCGGCATGCCGCCGAGCTAGGCCGGCCGCTGATGGCCGTGCCAGGCCCGGTGACCTCGGCCCAGTCGGCGGGATGTCACCGGATCATCAGGGACTGGGGCGCCAGCTGCGTCACCAGCGCCGCGGACATCATCGAGCTGCTGTCCCCGCTGAGCGCGACCGACGCGCGAGCACCCGCGGCAAGCCGGGAAACCCCAGCAAGCCGGAGCCCCGCGGCCGACCGGAGCCCCGCGGCCGGCCATGGCCCCGCGGTACCGGCCTCGCCTGCCTGGGACCCAGCCCTCCCGTACGACGACCTGGACGCCGACAGTGCCAGGGTGCTAGACGCGGTCCCCGCCCGCGGGGGCGCCGGAACCTCGACCATCGCGGTCGACGCCGGGGTGGATCTCGATACGGTGCTGCGCTGCCTCGGCGTGCTGGCCGGATGCGGCTTTATTGAGCGCGGCGACGACGGCTGGCGCCTGCCCAGGCGCGCCTAGCGCCCGCTGACGTTCGCGGCTGCGCCTGCTGCGCCTGCTGCGCCTGCTGCGCCTGCTGTCCTGCGAAAGTGCCGGTGAGCCGCTAGCCCGTCACCCAGCTCAGCTGCAGCCCTGCCCTGACTACCGGACCCCGACGCCCGCCTCGGCTCCGGTCTCGATCTCGGTGTCGGCATCGTCATTGAGCGCCTCGTCATCGAGCCCGAACTCGAGCTCCATGGTGTGCTCCTTGGCCAGCTGATCCAGCCCGTAGCGCTCGACGTGTTCCGGATCGGTGAGGCTGATCATCCGGAACCCCTGCCGGGCCAGCCGCTCGTTGATCTCGTCAAGATGATCGCGGACCAGCTGCTTCTCGATGTCGGTGGTCTTGCCCTTGTGCGGTTTGCCGGCATGTTCCAGGGTCGCGTAGTCGACACGGTCGCCGCGGGAGGTGGCGCTGGCCGGGGTCCGTGAACTGCGCCGGGCGGGCCGGGCCGCGATGAGAAGCTCGCTCATCGGGTTTTCTGTGGCTAGCTTGTCGAAGACGTCGGCTTCGATGACGATCCGGCGCGGCTCGATGTCGTCGCGCAGGTACAGGTCCACCACCGCGACCCGCAGTGCGGCCTGTTCCATGGCCTCGGCTTCGTCGCTGAGAGCTTCGATCTCCACCGGGCCGTCGCCGAGTTCCGGGTGTTCGTGCACCACGATGCGGGCCAGTGCGTCGTCGTGCATGATGAGCTGGCCACTCAGGTCGCTAAACCGGACTGTCTTCTGACCCATTGCTCGATCCCTCTCTAGGCGCTGGTGCGAATGAACGCATCATCACCCTGTCGCATCGATTCCGTCGTGTCAAACTTCAGTTCGATCGGCGTGTCGCCATGCGAAATTACTCGCGATCCCGTGACCGCGGCCTGTCCCGCCCCCGCCCGGCCGGTCCGGGGTGCACACTGAGCATCTGACATGCTCCCTCGCCTGAGGTGAAGACGAGGGATTCCGGCTACTACGCCGATGGGAGCAGCAGATGAGGTTCGCGGTTCACCGGCCGGGCCACCCCGTCGTCTCCCCGCACCCTCACGGCGTGCCCGGCCGCGATTCCGCTGACATTGCTGGGGGGGTGAAGCGGCGTCTCCTCCCCCGCCTGCAGGCCGGGGTCTGCAGGCCGCGATTCTGGTGAAAGACGCCGGGAACCCGCTGTCGGCTGAACTGGCGCCTGAACTGGCGGCGGCGCTGACCGCTTTCGAGCGCTACCTGCGGGCCGAGCGCTCGCTGTCACCGCACACCGTCCGGGCCTACATCGGTGACGTCACCTCGCTGCTCGAGCACGCCGCCGGGCGCGGGGTCCAGGTCCCGGACGGCCTGGACGTGGCGCAGCTGCGCAGCTGGCTGGCGGTTCAGCATGAGGCGGGTGCGGCGCGAAGCACACTGGCCAGGCGCGGTGCGGCGGTCCGGACGTTCACGGCCTTCGCGCATCGCCGCGGCTGGCTGGCGACCGACCCGGGGCCGCAGCTGGGCACCCTGAAGGCCCGCCGGACCCTGCCGCACGTACTGCGCCAGGACGAGATGGCGGCTGTCCTGGACGCCGCTGGACGCCGGGCCGAAGCCCTTAGCGTCCCGGCCGCCGGGGCCGCCGGGGCCGCCGGTTCGCCACCGGACCAGCAAGTCGCGGTGGCGGTGGCCCTGCGTGACGCCGCGATCCTCGAACTGTTCTACGCCACCGGCATCAGGGTCAGCGAACTGTGCGGGCTGGATACGGGCAGCCTGGATCACAGTCGCCGGACCGTCCGGGTCCGGGGCAAAGGCGATAAGGAGCGGACCGTCCCGGTCGGGCTGCCCGCGCTCCGCGCGGTGACCCGCTGGCTGGACGCAGGCCATCCCGTACTGGCCGCCGGGGCGAGCGGGGCGGCTCTGTTCCTCGGCGTCCGCGGTGGCCGGCTGGATCCGCGCACGGCCCGCCGCATCGTGCACGAGCGGCTGCGCGAGACCGGCACCGTCCGGGATACCGGTCCGCACGGCCTGCGTCACAGCGCAGCCACCCACCTGCTCGAAGGCGGCGCCGACCTGCGCAGCGTTCAGGAGATCCTGGGTCACTCCTCGCCCGCGACCACCCAGATTTACACGCACGTGTCGATCGAGCGCATCAAGTCCAGTTACCGGCAGGCGCATCCCCGGGCGTAACCGCTGCCGCCCCGCCGACCGCGAACCCAGCCGGAACGCACGACATGCGCGGGCGGGCGGGAACGTCAAGTATTCTTGAGCACGTTCGCCGTGCCGTACCGAGCTGGTACGTACCCGGCGGGCTAAATCGCGTGCCCGTTTGCTCTCCGGGGCGAGGAGTCGCTTAGGCGGCTACATCGCTTACCGGCGGGACGCGCCGCTCGGTCCGCCGGCCGTAAGGCCGGCCGCAGGCGCGTCATGTCACGGGCACCAGGAACCAACCGAGCAGCGCCGCGGCCAAGCATCGCGGCGCACGAAGGAAAGGGGCCGGGCCCATGGCTCAGGTCGTCAGCATGAAGCAGCTGCTGGAGAGCGGTGTCCACTTCGGTCACCAGACCAGGCGCTGGAACCCGAAGATGAAGCGCTACATCTTTACCGAGCGCAACGGCATCTACATCATCGACCTGCAGCAGTCGCTCGCCTACATCGACCGCGCGTATGAGTTCATCAGGGAGACCGTCGCGCACGGCGGGACCATCCTGTATGTCGGCACCAAGAAGCAGGCGCAGGAGGCGATCGCCGAGCAGGCGCGCCGGGTGGGGATGCCGTACGTGAACCAGCGCTGGCTGGGCGGCATGCTGACCAACTTCTCCACCGTGTACAAGCGGCTGCAGCGGCTCAAGGAGCTCGACGAGATCGACTTCGGCGACGTGGCCGCCTCCGGCATGACCAAGAAGGAACTCCTGCAGCTGCGGCGCGAGCACGACAAGCTCGACAAGACGCTGGGCGGGATCAGGGACATGGCCCGGGTGCCGAGCGCGATCTGGGTGGTTGACACCAAGAAAGAGCACATCGCCATCAACGAGGCCCGTAAGCTGGGCATCCCGGTGGTCGCGATCCTCGACACCAACTGCGACCCGGACGAGGTCAACTTCCCGATCCCGGGGAACGACGACGCGATCCGCAGCGTTGCCCTGCTCACCAGGGTGGTGGCCGACGCGGTCGCGGAGGGCCTGATCGCCCGGGCGGGTGCCGCTGGCGGCGACGAGAAGCCGGCCGGCAGCGTGCCGGGCGCCGAGGAGCCGCTGGCCGAGTGGGAGCGCGAGCTGCTCGTCGGTTCCGAGAGCCCGGCGGCCGCCGCCACCACCCTTGACGCCGCGGCTGAGGTCGCCGCGTCGCAAGCAGCCCCGGAGGCAGCCGCCGACGCGGAGGTCCCGGCCGACTCGCAGACCGTGGCCGCGGCCGCGGCCGAAGGGGCCGCCGAGGGCGGGATCAACGCTGAATCCGCGATCACCAGCGAGGCCGCCGCCGAAGCCGACGAGACCGACGACCTGGCGGGCGTCGCTGACGAGCAGGTCGCAGACACCGAGCAGGTCGCGGACACCGAGCAGGTCGCGGGCACCGAGTAGGAAACCGCGGGCACTGACGAAGTATCTGAGTGAGAGACGAGGACATGGCGAATTTCACCGCCGCTGACGTGAAGCGGCTGCGCGAGCAGACCGGCGCCGGCATGATGGACTGCAAGAACGCGCTCGAGGAGGCCAGTGGCGACCTCGAGGGCGCGGTCGAGGTGCTCCGCCTCAAGGGCGCCAAGGACGTGAACAAGCGGGCTACCCGCACCGCGGCGAACGGCCTGGTGGCCGCCGAACTGGTCGGCACCACAGCGGGCGTGCTGGTCGAGCTGAACTGCGAGACCGACTTCGTGGCCAAGACCCCGCAGTTCCAGCAGGTGGCCGCCGACATCGCCAAGACCGCGGCACAGGCCGGGGTCAGCGACCGGCTGACGCTGCTGAGCGCCGAAGCCAGGCCGGGCACCACCGTGGAGAAGCTGATCGAGGAAGCCGGCGCCAGCTTGAAAGAGAAGCTGGAGCTCGGCCGGTTCGCCCGTTTCGAGGGCGGTTACGTGACGAGCTACCTGCACCGCAGCGATGCGGCGCTGCCGCCGACCCTCGGCGTCCTGGTCCAGATCGACAAGGACGACCAGGAGGTCGCCCGGGATCTGGCCCAGCAGGTCGCCGCGATGCGCCCGCTGTACGTCCGCCGCGACGACGTACCCGCCGATGTGGTGGAGAAGGAGCGCCGGATCGCCGAGCAGATCACCCGCGACGAGGGCAAGCCGGAGCAGGCTATCGGCAAGATCGTCGAGGGCAGGCTCAACGCCTACTTCAAGGACATGGTGCTCACCGAGCAGGCGTTCGTGAAGGACCAGAAGACCACGATCAAGCAGGTCCTGGCGGCCAGCGGTGTCGGCGTGACCGGTTTCGCCAGGTTCCAGGTCGGCCAGGCCTGAGGCCGGCTCGATGCCAGCAGGCCCGGCCCCGGCGTCCGGAGCTGCGGGGGTGCTTCATCCGAGCTGGCATCGGGTGGTGCTGAAGTTGTCCGGCGGGCTGTTCGCGGGGTCTGAACCCCTGGGCATCTCGCCGGACGTCGTGGCTCACCTGGCGGCGGAGATCCTCGCCGCCGTGCGGGACGGCGTACAGGTCGCCGCGGTGGTCGGCGGCGGCAACATGTTCCGCGGCGCGGCCCTGGCCGAGCGGGGGATCGACCGGGCCCGCGCCGATTACATGGGCATGCTCAGCACGGTCATCAACTGCCTGGCCCTGCAAGATGTGCTGGAGAAGCTCGGCGTGGATACCCGGGTGCAGACGGCCATCACGATGGGCCAGGTCGCGGAGCCTTATATCCCGCGCCGGGCCATCAGGCACCTGGAGAAGGGCCGGGTGGTGATCTTCGGGGCCGGACTCGGCGCCCCGTATTTCTCCACCGATACCTGCGCGGCCCAGCGGGCCCTGGAGATCGGCGCCGCCGCGGTGCTCAAGGGCACCAAGGTGGACGGCGTGTACGACGCGGACCCGCACACCACGCCGGACGCGGTGCGCTTCAAGCAGCTCGACTACGGCGAGTACCTGAGCCGCGAGCTGAAGGTGATGGACACCACGGCGGTGAGCCTGTGCATGGACAACGGCCTGCCGATCGTGGTGTTTGAGCTGATGGGCGAGGGGAACGTGGTCCGGGCTATCCGCGGTGAGAAGGTCGGCACGCTGATCTGCCGCCCAGACCCGCGGGACAGTCAGGGACCCCGGGACAGCTAAGCTCGCAAGGCATGGCGAGCGTAACGGAGCCGAACAATGATCGATGAGACTCTCTTCGAGGCCGAAGAGAAGATGGACAAGGCGGTCTCGGTCGCCCGGGAAGATTTCAGCATCATCCGCACCGGCCGCGCCCACCCGAGCATGTTCAGCAAGATCACGGTCGAGTACTACGGCACCCAGACCCCGGTGAACCAGCTGGCCTCGTTCCACGTCCCCGAGCCCCGGATGGTGGTCATCCAGCCGTTCGACAAGAGTTCGCTGGCCGCCATCGAACGGGCCATCAGGAACAGCGACCTAGGCGTGAACCCGGCCAACGACGGCGCCCTGATCAGGATCGTGCTGCCGGAGCTGACCCAGGACCGCAGGCGCGAATACATCAAGACCGCGCGGACCAAGGCCGAGGACGGCCGGGTCGCGATCAGGAACATCAGACGCCACGCCAAGGACACCCTGGACAAGATGAACAAGGGCGGCGAAGCGCCCGAGGACGACGTACGCCGCGCCGAGCGCGAGCTCGACGACCTGACCCACACTTACGTGTCGCAGGTCGACGAGCTGCTCAAGCACAAGGAATCCGAGCTCCTCGAGGTCTAGTTGGATACTGATCCAGCCGGCCCGCAGCCCGATCCCCCCGCGGCGCCCGACGAGCCAGCGCTCCCGCCGGTCCGGGCCGGGCGGAACCTCCCCGTCGCGATCGCAGTCGGCGCGGCCCTCGGCGGCATCGCCGTCCTGACCCTGCTGACGGTCAAGGCGACGTTCCTGCTGTACCTGGGCGTGGCCTTGGCCGTCGCCCTGTTCGAGCTGGCCGCGGCGCTGGCCAAGCGCGATACCCACATCCCGGTGATCCCGGTGGCGGCCGGCGGAGCGGCCATCGTGACCTGCACGTACTGGCTCGGTACCCGAGACGCGCTGGCTGCGCTCGCGCTGACGGTGATCGTCCTCTTCGCCTGGCGGCTACCCGGCGGGGTGTCCGGCTACGTCAAGGACGTGACGGCCGCCGTCTTTGCCGTCATCTACCTTCCGTTCCTCGCCTCGTTCGTGGTCGCCATGCTGGTTCCCGCGGACGGCTCGCGGCGGGTGCTCACCTTCGTGATCCTGACCGCCTGCAGCGACATCGGCGGCTACTTCGCCGGGATCACGCTGGGTCGCGGCGGCCGTCATCTGATGGCCCCGAGCGTCAGCCCGAAGAAGACCTGGGAAGGCGTCGGGGGTTCGGTCGTGGCCGGCCTGATCGGCGGCGGGCTCTGCCTGCCGCTGCTGCTGCACGGCCACGTCTGGCAGGGGCTGCTCACCGGCGCCGCGGCGGTGCTCGCCGCGATCCTCGGTGACCTGGTCGAATCCATGATGAAGCGGGACCTGGACATGAAGGACATGGGCTCGCTGCTGCCCGCTCACGGCGGCGTGCTGGAGCGGCTCGACTCACTGCTGGTCGTCGCCCCCGTGGTCTGGCTGCTGCTCTACGTGTTCGTCCCGCTCCGCTAGAACTGGCCGCTAGGACGGGCCGGCGATCCAGCTCTTGCGCTGCGCGGCGAGCCGGGTGACCAGGCTGGCGGAGCCATGTTCCTTGGCCAGCTCCCGGTCCCGTTCCGAGATCGGGACGATCCACAGCCAGCGGACCGGGTCACCGCCGAAGGCAAAACCCGAAAGGTCCGGTGGCGGGGGCCCGGGCAGCGCGCCGGGGGAGTCGAGCAGCAGCACGGCTTCGCCGCCGCCGAGCGGGAACGTCGACGGCTCGCGGTCCCAGCGGACGCTGTGGCCGGGCCCGAACCAGGTGACCGCCCGCCAGGGGTAGGTGGCGAGCCACAGGAACACCCGGGCGACCTGCGCGCTCGGCCGCGTGGTCGCGATCGCGAGCTCGATCCTGGCGTACCCGCTGGGGTCCTCGAGGACCTGCTCGACCACCGGCATCCGCTGGCAGCTCATGCCGACGGTGGACAGCACCGTGTAGGGGCGGCGGGGACCCGGCGGCCGTTCGGTCACGCCGGTGAGCGGCTGGTTGCCCGCCGAGGCGTCCCAGTAATGCCCGCCCGGCCCGAGCCGGGACACCAGGTGACCGAGCAGCGCCTGCTGGAACTGGGCCCAGCCGGCCGCCGAACCCCGCCAGCGCCAGTAGGCCCGGGACCGTTCCAGCCGGGGCGCGAGGCCTTCCATGGCGTCGTCCAGCGACCAGCCGAACGGCGTCTGGCCGATCACGTCGCTGCTGTAACCGGGCAGGCCGCGATCCATGTCGGACCAGCCCGCGATGACCGCGATCGGCCGCCCGTGCTCGGTGATCGCGACCCCGTCGCCTTCTTCGAACCACAGGGCTTCCAGCGTGCCCGCCTGCAGCGCCGCCCGGCCGGCCGGATGCTTGGTCCGCCCGGCGGGCATCAGCGGAGCCCGCCCGGCGCTAAGCCTGGCCTGGTCGGTGTCCGGCGGCGCGGGCCGGTGGTTGGCGATCCAGGTGGCCGATATCGCCGCCGCGCCGTCGTGCAGGTAGGCGGCCGTGGTCAGGCCGTCGTACTCGACCGTGACTTTGCGGCTGCCGTAGGGGCTGACGCTTTCGAGCAGCGTGACCGGCTGCCGCGGGTAGGCCGGCCCGCTGGCTTCCGGATGCGACATGGCCATGGACGAAATGTACTGACTTAAATACGCGGGCCAAAACCACGCCCGGCGCCAGCCCGCCTTAATCACCAAGCAGGTCCTCTATCCTGGTGGGTAAAGGTAGAAATCTTTTCATCCGAACGGAGACGTGTGTCACTTCCCGGTCCTGGTGCCACCGGTCCCGTGGTTCCAGCCCAACCGCGCCATCCGGTGGAGCTCACCCTGGCCGCCCCGGACGACCAGCCCGGCGGGACAGGCCGCCGTGCCGCCGGACGCCCGCCGCGTCATCTGGCTGACCTGCCGCTGGCGCAGCGCCGGGCCGCGGTGGCCGAGCTCGGCGAGCCGCCGTTCCGGGCCAGCCAGCTGTCCCGGCACTTCTTCGGCCGGTACACCGACTCACCCGATGAGATGAGCGACCTGCCGCGGGCGTCCCGCGACGCGCTGGCGCGGGCCTTGCTGCCGCGGCTGCTGACCGCCGAGCGCGAGCTGGTCTGTGACGACGGGACCACGCGCAAGACGCTGTGGCGCACGTTCGACGGGGCGCTGGTGGAGTCGGTGCTGATGCGCTATCCGGAGCGGGTCACGATGTGCGTGTCGTCGCAGGCGGGCTGCGGGATGGGGTGCCCGTTCTGCGCGACCGGCCAGGCCGGCCTGACCCGGAACCTTTCCGCCGCCGAGATCGTCGGACAGGTGGTCGCGGGCGCGCGGCTGCTCGCGGGCGGCCAGGTGCCAGGCGGCCCGGGCCGGGTCTCCAATGTGGTGTTCATGGGGATGGGGGAGCCGCTGGCGAACTACGCCAGCGTGCTGGCGGCTGTCCGCAGGCTGACCGACCCGGTGCCCGAAGGCATGGGGATTTCCCAGCGCTCGGTCACCGTCTCCACCGTGGGCCTGGTCCCGGCCATCAAGCGGCTCACCGCCGAGGGCCTGTCGGTAACCCTGGCGGTGTCCTTGCACGCCCCCGACGACGGGCTGCGGGACACGCTGGTGCCGGTGAACCGGCGGTGGAAGGTCGCCGAGGTGCTGGCCGCCGCGCAGGATTACACCGCGGCCACCGGCCGCCGCTTCTCGATCGAGTACGCCCTGATCAAAGACATTAACGACCAGGCCTGGCGCGCGGACCTGCTCGGCTCGCTGCTGGCCGGCCAGCTCGCGCACGTCAACTTGATCCCGCTCAACCCGACGCCCGGCTCGAAGTGGACCGCGTCCTTGCCCGCCGTGCAGCGTGAGTTCGTCGCCCGCCTCGAGGCCCACGCGGTGCCGGTGACGGTACGCGATACCCGTGGCCGCGAGATCGACGGCGCCTGCGGCCAGCTCGCCGCCTCAGCCCGCCCCTGATCTCGTAAGCCTCGTAAGCCCAAGTGACCTCGTAAGTCCCCGTGACCTCATAAGCTCGTGATCCGATGAGCAGAACCCTCTTCGCCGGGCTGCGCTGGCGCGTGGTGCACTGGGGCTGGGCCGCGGCGCAGCGGGCCGGGGC
>JALYVS010000367.1 GCA_030853115.1 Actinomycetota bacterium | reverse complement strand
ACCTCACCACCGCGCGCAGCCACGGCCGCCACCCACTCGCCGCCATCCGCGACGCCCTCAACGGAACCACCTGGATGCCACCCCACCCAGCATGATCAATTAACCAGGCACCCGTGACTGGTTACATTCTGGCCGCACTGACGCTGACAGCCTTCGGGGCTGAAGTGGCAAGAGAACCGACGTTAGCTAAACGCAGGAATTGCGTATCCAGATAGAAACCTCTGGCCACTCGCGCACCTTGCCTTGAGCCGTTAAATCGTATCGTGCTTATGTCGTCAAAGGGGGCTTTGACGGACGTTAGGTGGCGGAATCGATCGGGGACTTGCGACCAGTAGATCCGCGGCTCATCGGTCCGTACCGGCTGGTCGTTGGCGGCCTTCAAGTCGCAGTGCACCACAGGCGCGCTGCTGGCCAAGGTAGCGGCCATGCAGCCTGCGACGGGCTGGCTACCGGACCTGGCGCTGGGCCTGTTCGCCGAGTACTGCGCGCTGGCAAGCGCCCTGGCTGCCTGCGCCACGGTCGGCTTGGCCCTGTCCGGGTGCAGCCGGGCATCCGGCCGCCGGGCCATCCAGGCCGAAGGTCGCGGCGGCCCGCTGTTACAGCAGCGGGTCGAGCCTCATCGGCTGGCCGGACCTCGCCGTCCCGGACGGCGCATGTGCCTCTAGGCGCAGCCCCGGGCCCGGTCGCATCGCCTACCCGCCGGACCTGGCAGGCGGAACCGCCAGGCAGAAACGTAGACCTATGATGACAGGTGGGTCTCATGATGCCAGTGTGGTACAAGTGACGTTGGGGAAGATAGAACGATAGTCTTAATACCGCCTTCGTCCGTGTGCATGTCCTGGGCCGGCCATTATTATTGCCTTGGCTGTCATGACATCAAGGGCGTCATTTCTGACGTTGGGGTGGGATTAGCATGGTGAGGGCGCTACAGCCTGCGGATCCGCGGCTGATCGGTCCTTACCGGCTGGTGGGTCAGCTCGGCTCTGGCGGCATGGGACGGGTCTTCCTGGCCATGTCCGCGGGTGGACGCCCCGTGGCGGTGAAGATGATCCGCGCGGAGCTGGCCGCTGACCCTGACTTCCGGAAGCGGTTCGGCCGGGAGGTCGCCGCCGCGCGCCGGGTCAACGGCCTGTTCACCGCCCTGGTCGTAGATGCGGATGTGGACGCCCAGGTGCCCTGGCTGGCCACGGCGTACGTGGCCGGCCCATCGCTGGCCGAGACGGTCAAGGACCACGGGGCGCTGTCGGCCAGGTCGGTGCTGGCGCTGGCGGCAGGCCTGGCCGAGGGACTGGTGGCGATCCACGCCGCGGGCGTGGTGCACGGTGACCTCAAGCCTTCCAACGTGCTGCTGGCCGAAGACGGGCCGCGTGTGATCGACTTCGGCATCTCCCATGCCGCCGAGGCGGCACCGCTGACCCATCCGGGGCTGGTGATGGGCTCGCCCGGCTTCATGTCACCCGAACAAGCCCTGGGCAAGAAGCTCGGACCGCTCAGCGACGTGTTCAGCCTGGGCACGGTGATCGCCTTCGCCGCCACGGGAGTACGGCCGTTCGGCACCGGGACACCCGTCGTGCTGCTCGATCGCGTGGTCCATGGCGAGCCGCTCCTGGACGGGGTCCCGGCTGAGGTGCTCCCGCTGGTCCGACGTTGCCTGGCCAAGGATCCGAGCGAGCGGCCTACCGCCGCCGGCCTGCTAGCCGAGATGGGCGCCGTTCAGGCCACGACCGACTGGCTGCCCGATTCCATCGTCCGCATGATCCGCAGGGATCTCCCGCCCCGGGGCGAGGAGGACCGGAAGGAAATCGCCGGCCTTCACAGCACGGGTACGGTGACCCTGGGAAGTGCGGCACAATCGGCCGCGTCGGCCTCCGTCGAGTCACCTCCCGCCCATCAGGGGCAGGCAGCGGACCCGGCCACTACAGCCGATCATGCGCACACCGCTGAACGGGCACCTACCGGTGACCATGCCCCGCCCGGGCATCGCGTACGTCCAGACGCGGATACCGACGTCAACGCGCAGGCCGGCGGGCCGTCTCAGTCAGCTGGCCAGGTACCGGCGGGGGACCTGCTAGATCCCCGCGGCAAGATGCCGCGGGGTGACCCGGCGCAGTCGGCAGACCCGGAGGCACCAGATGACCAGCGTGGGGCACAAGCCCAGGATCCGCGGCTAGATCAGCGGGCAGGCGAAGCTGAGGACAATCCGCGCAGCCGCCGGTGGCGGCCACTGGCTGCGGTGTGCGTCATCGGGGGGCTCCTCGCGGCATCGGGCGCGGTCGGCATCGTTCTCCTGGAGAAGCCCAGGCACTCGTCCGACGCGTCGTCGCGCTCCCAGCTGGGGTCAAGCACGGCTACCTCGCCCCTGTCGGTGGGCATCACTGCCTCCGCGCCCGCTCACCGGTCCTCCACCTTGCCCCCGGTTATCACCGGGGTCTATACCTATCAGCAAGCCGAGATGATGTACTTCGACATCTACTACACCGATCCGGGAAACAATGCGGCGGGCTTCGGATTCGTGGGTGTTAACGGGACCAGCCTGGGGCAGCAGAATTATCTGTTCTCCAACCCCGGAGACGGCATTATCGAGCCTGGCAGCATCACCTATTCGCTGACTCAGGCATGCGTTACCGGCCAGCCGCGCACGAGCTCGGTCAAAGTCTGGGTCTACGACACCGCGGGTACCCGAAGCAACACCAAAACTGTTTCTCTCAGCTGCGGGACCTGACGCGGTCTCCCCGCCTGGCGGTGGCAGGGCCGCGCTCAGCGAGGTCCGGTCGCGAGTGCCTGCTCGACCGCGCGTCCCGATGCCGTGGGTTTCCCGGCGAGCGGGCGCAGCATCGCCAGCAGGGCGGCCGGGTCGGCCGCGGCCGAGAAGAACGCGGCGTCAGCCGCTTCCACCACGGCGACCGCCTGGATGGCCCGTTCGGCGCCCCGGTCGGTGACTCGCAGTATTTTGGCCCGGGTGTCAGCGGCATCGACGGTGCGGACGATCAGGCCCTTGGCTTCCAGCTTCCGCAGCACCTCCGAGGTCATCTTCACGTCGGTGCCCGCCTGCCGGGCCAGATTGAGCTGGTTAGGATCCTCGCCGCGTGAGTTCAGCCACCAGGCGGTGGCCAGCAGGACGAACTGCACATGGGTCAGGTCCAGCGGTGCCAGGGCGGCAGCGATCATGCGCTGCCAGCGCAAGGTCGCATGCCACAGCAGGAATCCCGGGCTTTGCTCAGGATCGAGCGGCACGGCCTAGCCTTCCGCCAGCTTGGCCAGGGCCGCGAGCACCTCAGGGAAGTCGGCGGTGATCTGCGGACCAAGCTCCGGACCGATGTGGGCGGCCGCCTCGCCGGTGATTTCCGTCCGGTAGCTGATCCTGGTCAGCCCGGCGGCAGCGGTCAACGGTTCCAGCCGGTGCTCGGTGCGCACGACGAAGTCGCCCGCGTCCATCTCGTCGGTGAAGGATTCGCCGGGCGTGATTTCCACCAGGCGCATCCTGATCGGTTCTTGCCCGGGGGGAGTCATCGTGAAGACGGTGCCGACCGCGAACGGACCATCGACGGCGATCGTCTCGATGCCGTCGTTCCACTGCGGCCACGTTGCCATATCGCTCCAGTGCCGCCAGAGCGCCTCCGGGGAGGCGGTGGTCTCCACGCTGTACTCGTACTCCCACATGGCTTCTCCTCGGGCCGCAAATGAACTACAAGCAGATTAACTTTGCGCAGATAATCTGTCAACAGATTATCGCGGGCCCCGTAGGCTTGCGGCTCGCATTCGCGGCCCCGGTCCGATACTTAGGTGAGGAGGACACCATGACGACACCAAGCTGGGACGCGGCTTACGCGGAGAGCACGCCCGCACCGTGGGACATCGGCCGGCCGCAGGCCGCCTTCGTCCGTCTGGCGGATAAAGGCCTGCTGTGCGGGCGGCTGCTGGATTCGGGCTGCGGTACCGGTGAGCAGACCCTGCTGGCCGCCTCGCGCGGGGCGGACGCGACAGGTATCGATATATCGCCTCGCGCCATCGAAAGCGCCCGCGGCAAGGCCGCCGAGCGAGGCCTGGCCGCCCGCTTCGAAGTCGCCGATGCCCTGCGCCTGGGTGAACTCGGGCTGAAGTTCGACACCATCATCGACAGCGGTGTATTTCACGTCTTTGGCGACGCCGACCGCGCCCGGTATGTCGCCAGCGTGGCCTCGGTGCTCCGCGAAGGCGGTTTCTGCTACCTGATCTGCTTCAGCGACCGCCAGCCCGGGATCGCCGGCCCCCGCCGGATCCGGCAGGACGAACTACGTGCCGCTTTCGGCGACGGATGGTCGATCACCGGCATCGAGGCGGAGCGATTCGACCTCAATCCGTCCGGGCTCGGCATCTTGTCCGCCCAGGCCTGGCTGGCCGCCATCCAGCGGATCAGCCAGGCCTGATGGCGGTTGCCTGCCGCCGCGGGCGATCGCGAGTAATGTGGCGTCGTCCGCGCGGGCCGATGCGGGTGTGGCGAGACGCACGTCGGAGGTGGCCAGGATACGCGCGGTGACGCGACAGCGAGTGACCTGGAGGCTGCTGGCGTCCGTTCTGGCGTTGGGTCTGGCCTGCTCGGGATGCGGCGGGGCAGCTCCGGGGGGCGCCAGTGCCGCCGGCGGCAAGCCCTTGTCCAGCCGGGATACGGCGCCGTCGCCTCAGCCGCGCGCGGGTGAGGCGTCGCCCCGGGCCGCCCCGCCTTCCTGCCCGGCTCAGGTGTCCTCCCGGATGACCGAAGCTCAGCGGATCGGCCAGCTGTTCCTGGTCGGGCTCGCGGGCGACCCGGTCTCCGACGTCGCCCGGGCGGTCGCGACGTATCACTTCGGCTCGTTGCTGTCCGCGGGCAACCTGACCGCGGGCGCCGCCGGGATCGAGCGGCTGACCCGCCGGTATCAGTCCCTGGCTTCCGGGCGTGCGACCGGCCAGGTCCGCTTTTTCATCGCCGCGAATCAGGAGGGCGGTGAAGTCCAGTCGTTGCCGGGCCCGGGCTTTTCCGTGATGCCCTCGGCCCTGGTTCAGGGAAGCTTGTCCCCCCGTGTACTGCAGCAGCATGCGGCCGCCTGGGGCCGTGAACTCAGGTCGGCTGGCGTGAACCTCGACCTGGCTCCAGTGATGGATGTCGTGCCGCCAGGGACCGCTGACCAGAACCAGCCCATCGGCGCGGTCCAGCGCGAGTTCGGGTTCAGCCCGGCGGCGGTCGCGCCCCACGGCGTGGCGTTCATCCGGGGGATGCGGCAGGCCGGAGTCGCGACGACGGCCAAGCATTTCCCTGGGCTGGGCCGGGTCCTCGGCAACACCGACTTCACCGCCGGAGTAGTGGACGTCACCACCGGGCCGCATGATCCCTACCTGCAGTCCTTCCAAGCCGCCATCGACACGGGCGTGCCCTTCGTCATGGTCGCGCTGGCTACCTATATCCGCATTGACCCGCGGCACCTCGCGGTTTTCTCGCCGCGGGTCATGCGCGCGATCCTGCGCCAGCAGATGCATTTCAAGGGCGTGATCGTCTCCGATGACCTGGGCGCGGCCACCGCGGTGGCCGGCATTTCGCCGGGCGCCCGCGGGGTTGACTTCCTGGCCGCGGGAGGCGACCTGATCACCTCTCAGAGCCTGCCCGCCGCCGAAGCGATGGACAGCTCCGTGCGGGAGCACGTGGCCACCGACTCAGGCTTTCGAGCCCTGGTGAACTCGGCCGTCATGCGCGTGCTCAGCGCCAAGCAAGCCTACGGCCTGCTCCCGTGCCCGCCCCGCTGAACCCCGGCCCCGGCGTGGGTGAAGGCCCGGAGCCGATAGTCAGCTCCGGGCCTGGGTCGACGACCGCCCTACGAGGTGGGTTCGGTGAGGTTGTAGACGGTCTCGCCGCCGACGGTCTGCTTGGTGAAGTTGGCCGCGACCCACTGCGCGATGGCCGAAGAGCCCTTCCCGCCGCCGAAGCTCTGGTTGCCCTGCCCCACGTAATAGTGGATCTCGTGCTTGGCCACGAGCTCCTTGAATACGGTCAGCGTGGGCCACGGGTCGGTCCCGTTGAACCCGCCGATGGCCATCACCGCGTCGCCGGTGGCCAGCTGGAGCGGTGCCGCGGCCTCCGACCCTTCGGTCGCGGCCGCCCACCGGTAGCTTGAGGCGTCCTGCCCGATCAGTTTTTCCAGGGCGCTGCTGACCGCCGTGCTGCCGCCGAGCCCGCCGCCGCCGCCGAAGCCCCGGCCGGCGCCGCCGCCGAACCCGGTTCCGCCGGTGCCCGCTCCGCGGTTGAACTGGCC
>JALYVS010000058.1 GCA_030853115.1 Actinomycetota bacterium | reverse complement strand
CCTCTGGTTCTTGATCCTCACAAATCAGGATCATGGGGGCCCGCGCTCCCTATTTCAGGCGAACGACACACCCAGCCCGGCCACCACCCAGCAGCAGGCGCCGATTTATCAGACGCTCACTAAGCCACCGGCCGGGTGGGCAGCAACAAGTTATCGCGGCTCACAATCCGGTTAATCCCTGAACTGTCGCACACAGAGCAAGTTAGCTCGGCTTGCAGGGCTAGAGAAAGGATCCCTTTCGCTCGAACGACTGCACTCGTACCGATACGTCTGCATACGCAGCGCTATAAGTCAGGACATGCGCATGCTGCCCGCCTCGTGGCCGTCACGAGCAGGTGCCTTCTCGCCGACGGGGAAGTGCTTATGACGCCCGCGTATCACGGAAGACGGCATGTTCGAGGCGTTCGACCCGTGCGGCGAGGCCGGCTGCGTCTTCTGTCTCTGCGGCGTCGCGGTGCTGCTCGATCCACTGGCGGATCAGTACGCTCGGGCGCACATGCTGGGCGGCGGCGGTGCGCCGGACCCAGTCCAGCAGCGACTTGGGCAGCCGCACCGAGGTGGTGATCATCGGGTCGGCGTCGGTGCCGGCCTCCCAGGAGCCCTGGTCCATCTCGGCGGCGAAGTCGTGGTGCTCGGCGTAGTCGGCGATCTCATCTAGCTTGCTCATCCTGGTTACCTTCCCTTCCGCCGGAAGGCCTGGCGCTCGGTGTCAGTCATGTCCCGGGCCGTGACCACGTATGCCCGCCCGTCAATCGACTCGGCGAGCACGACGAGCAGGTAGCGGCCCGATTCGGTAGTGCCGAACACGTACTCGGTCCCCTCGGTGCCTTTCAGCACCAGGCGAGGACGGGTATACACGACCTGCTCGACCTCCTCCGGCGTGACATTATGGCCGGCGATGTGGTCCTCGGACTTATCCGTCCACCGGATCTCCCGCACATCCTGAGTGTAATCGCTTGCAATGCATCGCACTACCCCCCTGGCGGGCGGGCGACCGTAAAGGCCCGCTCTGGCGGGCTGACGGCATATACCGGCCGCACAGGGCCGCGTCTGCGCGTGCGGCCACTGTACGTGGCGATTCCAGCCCGGCACGCCTCCTGCCTGGGTTGATGCCTCCGGCAGCCGCCCGAACCATGTAGGTGTGGCACCTTGCCCGGAAGCGTGTGCAGGGTGTCACATCCACAACAGTCTGGTCAGCTCAGCCCGCCGTCTCGTGATCGAGGTTATGTACCGGCTCTGGCGATTCACAGCGCGGGAGATCACCTTCACCATGGCGCCCGCTGTCCCGGTGCCGGGGGTCGCATGACGGCAGCTTTTCGATGATCGCGGAGGGTTTCAGTCGGGCAAACTGAAAACCTTCGCGGGGAGTCGGCAGCCACCAGCCCGCCAGGTCGGCTTCGCCGAGGTCCGGCACGTTGCCGGGGTGCGCCAAGGTCCGGCGCGTTGTCGGGGTGCGCCGAGCTCGGCGCGCGGTTATTCGCCGACCCGCCGGACGGCCCGCGGCCTGGCACCGGTGAAGGTCTCTTGATCGCCGCGGCCTGAGCAGGCCGGCATGTGCTCGCCGGGACTTCGGGGACTGGACGGCCGGGCGCGGGTCCTACGAGGATGGCGACGGCTGCGCCTGCGACGAGGGCGGCACGCCGCTCGGCGACGCCGGGCCGGTCGACGCGCCGCAGAGGGTCAACGCAGGCGAGCCGGGATCGCCGGAGGAGACGCCGACGTCCACTGGCGTCGTTAGCCGGAACGGCGTCCCGGTCGGCGGGACGGTGCAGATGATCGTTCCCTTCGGCGCCGACGATGCCCCCACGACGGACGACCCAAGGGTGATTCCGTCCAGAGCGAGCGTGGTCGTGGCTTGCGCGACCGTCTGTCCGATGACGTCGGGCATCATGGCGGACGCACCGGTGGGGGCGGGGGAGCAGGTTATCCCAGGCTGGCATCCGGGATATCCATCCGAGACCAGCAGGTCCACCGCGGATCCAGTGGGAACCTCGTCACCGGCGTACGGAGACGTGGTGATCACCAGGCCGGATTGGAATCTGGTATTAGACTCCGGCAGCATCTGGCCCGCCCGCAGGCCGATCTGCCGGAGGTACAACTCGGCCACGCTCACCTGGTCCCCCGCCAGGGCCGGCATGGCATCTTTCCCGTTCGCCGAGACCGGGGACGTAGGCGGGCCACCCGACGAGGCGTGGCCGCTGCTAGCCGGCGGCCCTGACGTGGGCAGCGACGTGCCCGTCGTCGAAGCGGATCTGCCGCAGGCGCTCGGGGCGCCCACGGCCAGCATCGTCACCAGCAGGATCGTCGCCTTACTCGAGCTGTGCCTGGACATGATGTCACCTGCGAAGTCGCGGCGGAATGCGGTTGGGTGGCAGCGGCCGGGTCCCGGTCACCGCCGCGGCCTCGTTCCGGCTCTTACGCCGGTCGACGGCATCGAGCAGGGCCGGGATGAGTGACACGCCGGCACCGCCAGCTATTCCGAAGAGAATTCCCGAATAGAACGCGTCCTGATTGTCGTGCTGTAGGCCGGGAAGGCTGGACGCGATAACGGGGATCTCGTACCTGGCCTGATCCTGGATTTCCCCGCTTAGGCTGCTGCTCCAGATCCATCGCTGCACGTTTTCCCCGGTCGGCGGAATGCCTCCGGCGATCGTGTAGCTGGACAAGGACGAGCCGCTGAGCGCCAGGCTCCGCGTCAGCGTTCCCGATGACACCCCCGCGGCCTGGACCGAGGACAGGGCGGCACTGACGTAGGCTCCACTTGCGATCACCGGAGCGCCGCTATTCCAGCAGAGCTGGACGGTGAGGAATGTCGAGCCGCTGACCGGGACAACAGGCGAAGTAGTCTCCACGTAGTAAGCATTCGCGCCTCGCTGGGTAAACGGAACCAGCCGCATCGGGGCCTGGCCGGGGCACAGGTATCCGGTGAACGGCGTGATATCGAGTGTCCAGCTGACGGAAGACTGGTGCCTGGCGAAGTCTCCCGAGGCGGTCACGACCAGCCTGACCGGATCGGGTGCAGCCAGCAAAGACGTGTAGACGGACAAGCTGGCCGGGGGCGCCGATCCTGGCGCGAAGCTGATGTAGAGGCTGGGAGTACCCGGTATCGGCGCGGGTGAGCTCGCCGAGCCGTTTATAACCAGGCCCAGCCACGTCGTGGCGGCGGCCAGGGCACCGAGAACGAGCATGGCGATGAAGCCATAATTGGCCGGAATCCAGATCCGCCGGACCGCCCGCCATGCTCTCGCGAGCGTCCCTAACATGGAATGGTTCACCGCTTTCCTTCCCGGTGGATGTCCTCACAAGGAACGGAGGCCATAGGCATCGCGCTGATACTGTTAGGCGGCCTTCGAGTCCTTTTGCGCAATTTGGTGCAGACCCAGGCGGTCTCGACGGCCTTCACTGCGCGCCCCGGTTCCGACCGGTATCCCTCCTGCCTGGGATGCGTCTCATGATCGGGGCCACATACCGGCTCTGAGCGCCCGCTAACAGCACGGGTTGCTCCCCGGTCGCTGTATGAGGAGCGGCCCTGCCCGGCGTGGGCTGTCCGTTTCTCACGTCGGCGCGCCTTGCGAAGCGCGCCGAGTACGACTCCCGCAGTGGCCCTGATGCCAGGGTTGGGCACGCAGTAGCTCTCGCGCTGCAAGGTACGGCCACGCAATTTCACCGCGATCAGTATCTGAATGCTGCTGCGCTTCTCCGTCATAGTGACCGCACCGGACTTGGCGTGCGAGATGATCTGGCCCCGGCCATCGCGGCACGGGCGCCACCTGACACAGGGGAGTGCAGAAATGGCGAATCAGATATGGGAGTTCCGGGAGTTCCCTGGCCCAAAGCCGGACGGAGGGGACAACGCCGTTATCTTCCTGAACGAGCCTGCCCGGCAGGGACGCGGCGAGGCCACCGCGACCCTGCGCAACGACGGCAGCGTAGGGCTGTTCTACCTGGTGCCTGGTGACCTGGGCACAAGCACGGCGCCGACCTGGGAATCCCGGGAATTTCCCAGCCCCGACGGAGAGAAGAACGCTGTTATCTTCCTGAACGAGCCTGCCCGGCAGGGACCTGGCGAGGCCACCGCGACCTTGCGCAACGACGGTAGCGCGGGGCTGCTATACC
Source organism: Actinomycetota bacterium (assembly GCA_030853115.1). Lineage (GTDB taxonomy): Bacteria > Actinomycetota > Actinomycetes > Streptosporangiales > Streptosporangiaceae > Palsa-504. Next base: position 16,275 of record JALYVS010000058.1, on the reverse strand, counting down.
TGGCGCCTGGCAGTCTGGGCGCGGGCACGGCGCAAACTTGGGAGTCCGGAGAGTTCCCTGGCCCCAAGCAGGCCGTCGATTTCTTGAACGAGCCCGCCCGGCAGGGACCTGGCCAGGCCAGCGTAACGCCCCGCAATAACGGCAGCGTCGGGCTGCTGTACCTGGCGCCCGGCAGTCTGGGCGCGAGCACGACCCAGACCTGGCACTTCAAAGAATTTCCGGCCCCAGACGGGGTAACGTCCGCCCTGGCGTTCCTGAACGCCTCTCCCCGGCAGGGAGCGGGAGAAGTCAGCGGATACGCGCGCAGCGGCGGGTCCGCCGTGATCTTCTACCTCGAGCCCGGGTCAAACTGATCCCACGCCCAGCCGCAGCGGGGCACCTTGAGCGCGCCGCTGGCGCTGAGGGCAGCCAACCCCGTGCCGTCACCGCCGATCCCTGGCGCTGGAACCCGTACAGCCCCGGGATCCTCGGCGGGGTGAGGCGCGACGGCTACAGCAGACGCCCCGGTGTCGCTAGGCGCCGGGGCGTCACCATGCGGCCCCAAGCCTCAGCCCCTGGCGTGGCGCTAGTGGTCGATCCGCGCCTCGCGGCGGAGCAGGGCGGCGAGCTCCCCGGGTTCGGGGCGGCTCCCGGTCAGGCCGCGGGCGGCGAACCAGTGACTGATGTTCTCCGCGTCACGGGTGAGGAAGAATGCGCCTCGCGGGTTCGCGATCACATCGACCACCTGGGGCAAGTCGATCATGACGAGCCGTCCGTCCTGCACCAGCAGGTTGTACGCGGACAGGTCGCCGTGCGCCAGGCCGTCCCTGGCCAGCGTGAGGAGGGCCCGCACCAGCTGGTCCCACAGCCCGGCCAGCTCGGCGGGGCCTGGCCTGGTTTCGGCCAGCCGCGGGGCGGCAGTCCCGTCCGGCGAGCCGATAAACTCGAGCAACAGCTCGGTGCCGACCACCTGTGCCGGGTAAGGAACAGGTACCCCGGCCCCGTACAGCCGGCCCAGCGCGGCGAACTCAGCGGCCGCCCACTGGCCCGCGATGGCCTGCCGGCCGAACGCGCTCCGGCTCGCCACGGCCCGGTTCACCCTGGACTCCCGGGTCCGGCGGCCCTCCAGGTAGCCGCTGTCGCGGTGGAACATCCGGTGCTCGGCCGAGCGGTATCGCTTGGCCGCGAGCAGGCAGGACCGGTCGGTCTGCGGGACGGCCCGGCGGATCAGGAAGACGTCGGCTTCCTTGCCGGTCTTGACGATGCCGAGCTCGGTGTCGACGGCGGCTAGCTCGGTGACCAGCCAGTCCGGGTACGGCTTGGGGCCACGTTCGGTCGGCACCGACTGGTCCCAGGTGGACCAGCGGTCACCTTCGGGCAAGCTGTCGGTCGCGTCGAAGCTCTCGATGGACGGCAGCGTCCGCTGCCGCTTGACCCGTTTGACCGCGGTCGGGTCGTCGTCGTCGTAACGCCGCTTACCGCGGCGTGAGTAGAACTCTCCGGAGTCTGAAAAGCTGGATTCGGGCACGGGTGACGCTCCTCAGCTGAGCGGTGAACAGGGCAGGCGGCAACGCACCCGCAACGGGCCTATACATCTGGCGCGCCTCCCTTCGCTCAGCCGGCCCAACGCCGGCCCGGACTGCTGCAGGTTGCCACACGCCCACCTGCCCCCGCAACCGAATTTCGCTGGTGCCCCGGAGTGGTGGCCGGCCAAAGAGCTCATCTGTCCGAGAAGTAAGCGCGCGGCAGGCCTGCCGCGCGCGACCGCCGTGCGGGCGTATCGAAGACGTTTGATCCTCGTAATCCCCTCACGACCATGAGTCCCCTTCCTCGCCCCGGCCGGACCCGTAGATTGGCTGGACAACGGCAAGGAGGCTAGGCGTTGCCTGACAGGCGGGTCATCAGCGGAGTGCTCGCCACGGTGATCGTGGGGCTGGCCGCCATCGCGGTGATCGTGGCGCGGGTGCCCAAATCGCCGCACGCCCCGGCGCCCAAGCCCCCCACCAGCCAGGCCGGAACCGCCTCCGGAACCGCCTCCGGGAACGCGACCGCCTCCGGCCCAGCCACTTTCGCGGGCCCGGACGGGGTGCAGGCCCGCTGGGTGATCGCGGAGAACGTCAGGCCGGGCACGACCGGGTGGGAAATCCACGGCTCGCACGACGGCATCAGCGGTTTCGCTAGCCAGGTCTACGCCCAGCCAGGCCAGAAGGTCACCCTGTACGTCAGCACCACCGGCCCGTCGTTCCGCGCCGAGGCCTTCCGGATGGGGTACTACCAGGGCCGGGGTGCTCGCCTGATCTGGACATCGGACCAGGTCGAAGGCAAGGTCCAGCCCGGCTGCCCGGTCTCCGGGGCCAGGTCCAGGGTCAACATGGTGAGCTGCGACAACTGGTCGCCGTCGCTGACCTTTACCGTCACCGCGGCCTGGGTCCAGGGCGACTACCTGATCAAGCTGACCGGCCCGGGGAACCGGCAGAGCTACGTCCCGCTGACGATTTGGGATCCCGCCAGCACCGCCGCCTACGTGATCAAGAACGACGTCTTCACCTGGCAGGCGTGGAACTTTTACGGCGGCTACGACTACTATCAGGGCCTCGGCAGCTGCCCGCCGGGTACCTACCCGATCTGCAACCGGGCCCGGGTGGTGTCCTACGACCGGCCCTACGCCGCGGAGAATGGTTCAGGCAACTTCCTCGGCCTGGAGTACCCGCTGGTCAAATGGGCCGAACAGCACGGCCTCGACGTCACCTACGCAACCGACGTGACCGTCCAGGAGCATCCCGGGTACTTGCTCAGGCACAAGGTGCTGCTATCGCTGGGCCACGACGAGTGCTGGTCGCTGACCGAGCGGCAGGCCGCCGTCGCCGCGTACGACCTGGGCACCAACATCGTCTTCTTCGCCGCCAGCCCGGTCCTGCGGCACGTCAGGACCCAGGTCTCCCCACTCGGCCCGGACCGGGAGCTTGTCGATTACCGTGACTCGGCCGCGGATCCGCTGGCCGGCCACGGCCACCCGCTCCAGGTCACCGGCAACGAATGGTCGAGCGCGCCGGCCAGCTGGCCCGAATACGACTTCGTCGGCGACACCTACGCCGGCTTCCTCGAACCTGGCCTGCACGTGGGCTTCAAGGTCGCGGAGGCCTCGGGGTGGGTCTTCGCCGGCACTGGCCTGCGGGACGGCGAAGTCGTCCCCGGCCTCATCGCCTCCGACGTGGACAAGTTCGACCGGGGCTACGGCCAGCCCGCCGACGACCAGATTTTCGGCCACTCGCCGATCCCGGCCGGCCTCGGCCAGACCAGCATCGGCGCGTTCTTCTCCGACCTGACGTATTACACCAGTGCCGCCACCGGCGCCGGCGTGCTCGACACCGGCACCAACAACTGGATTCCCGCCCTGGACGCACGCAGCGGCTGCCATCCCGGCGGCGTCTGCGAGGCCACCATGGTCCAGCGGATGACCGGGAACATCTTCAAGCTGTTCGGCCAGGGCCCGGCGGCCAGAATTCGGCCCTCGGTGGCCAACTGGCGCCAGGTCACTGGCCAGTAACCAACCTCGCCGCGACCTCGCCTCCCAGCCGGTAGGCCGTCCCCGAGGAAGCTGCCCGGCTCAGGCCCGCTCCCCCCATTGGCCCGAACGACGGTGGTGTCCGCTCGCCGCTCACCTCGACCGCCCGCACGTGGTTAGGCACGGTCAGGCCGCCTGCGACCAGCTTGCCCGGGCTGTAGATGCACAACATATGGTGTCATCAAGTTTACTAACACTGATGTTAGTATCGTTGATGATACTAAACTGGAGATGACGATGATCGATTTTGTCGGGCGAGATCATGAAATCGCTACGCTAGCCGGACTACTCGACCAGATTCGAAGCGAGATTGGCACGGCCAGGCCCGGACGCTGCTTGCTGATGCGCGGCCGGCGCCGCATCGGTAAGTCGGCGCTCACCGAAGAGTTCGTCCTCCGCTCGGGCGTGCCGACGCTGTTCTATGCCGCCGCGGGCGGCTCCGCTGACGCCGAACTTGCGCAGTTTCTCGACGATGCCGCCAGCTCGGCACTGCCCGGCCGCGCGGTGCTGTCCGAGATCGCGCCCACCGGATGGAACGGTGCGCTGCAAGTGCTCGCGGATGCCCTTCCGGTGGACGCGCCATCTGTCGTCGTGATCGATGAGGTCCCTTACCTTATGGACCAGGTCGAAGGGTTCGAGGGACATCTTCAGCGTGCCTGGGATAGGTTCCTGTGCCGTAAACCCGTGCTGCTAATTCTCATCGGCTCGGATCTGGCCATGATGAACGCGCTGAACAGCTACGATCGGCCTTTCCACCAGCGCGGGACGGAAATGGTAATCGGTCCGCTCAACCCGGCCGAGATTTCTTCCATGCTTGGCCTGGACGCGGCTGCGGCGTTTGACGCCACACTGGTCACCGGCGGCCTTCCGCTGGTCTGCGGGGAGTGGCCCCGGGGTGCGTCCATCTGGACGTACCTGGAGCAGGCACTAAGTAATCAGGTGTCGGCCCTGCTGGTTTCCGGAGAACGGTCCTTGGCCGCCGAATTTCCCATCGAGGTTCAGGCGCGCGAAGTCTTGCGCGCCATCGGTTCGGGGGAGCGGACATTTACTAACATCGCTCGGGCCAGCGGCGGTATTAACCACACATCGCTCACGCGCTCGCTGGACCGGCTCACCGCCAAGGGCATCGTGGCCGGCGAACTGCCCGCCAGTTTGATGCCGTCCAGGGAGCGACGTTACCGGATTGCCGATCCGTATCTGCGGTTCTGGTTGCGTTTCCTCGAACCGCACATGCTGGAAATCGAGCGCAGGCGTGGCGACCTCGCGCTTCGTCGGATCCAGTCGGGTTGGGGTAGTTACCGCGGCCGGGCCATCGAGCCGACGATCCGCGAGGCACTGGCCCGGTTGCTTCCAGATGATCAGCTCCCGGCCGCGCCGGTGGTCGGCGGCTACTGGACCCGGAGCAACGAGGTGGAGATTGACCTGGTGGGAGCCGATCGCTCGCCTGTCGCGACCCGCCTTTTCTTCGTCGGCTCCATCAAGTGGCAGGAGAACGTGGCCTTCGACCGGCACGATGAAGCGGCTCTCATGCGGCACCGGTCCCAGCTCACCGACGAACCGGTCCCGGTAGTCGCTGTTTCCCGTAGCGGCATCGACTGCTCGGCCGTCGACGCTCGCTACACGCCCGAAGACCTGATCAAAGCCTGGCGGCCTGGTCAGGCGCATATCTAGTAACCAGTAGTAGAACTGTCCTATGGAGACGGTGCCGGTGAGTGAGCTTAACCAACGGGCTGCTGCGCATCGAACTGCTGCGAGCGGTCTCGCGGCAGGCGCCGCAGGGCGTCAACCGCGCGCACGCGATCCTGTCCGCTGTGGCGTTGCTGAGCATAGGAAAGGGACGTGACCGATAAAGCCACCCGTCACAATCAGGCGCCTACGACCAGATTGCCGGCTTGTACGCACAGCGGCAAGCCGGGAGCGGCCGGTTCTGCGCTGATCTTCGGGAGGCTTTCGCGGCCCGGCTCACTGCGGCGTCCAGGCTAGCCGACCTTGGCTGCGGTCCCGCCTTCGATGGCGCGTCGTTCGCGACCGCCGGACATCGGGTCACCGGAATCGATCGATCGGCTGGCATGCTGGCCGCCGCCGGGCGGGTCCTGCCGGGGAGCCTGGTGCAAGCAGACATCCGGCGCCTTCCGGTGAGGAGCGGCAGCCTGGACGGGATCTGGTGCTGTGCGGCCTTGCTGCACGTACCCGAGGATCGGTGGTTCTTCTACCGCCGGGCCGGCGTGTTGCGGGACCAGTTGCATGCCGTCGGCCTGCAGGTCCTGACCGCGACCGAGGAGCTAGCTTCCCGGCACTGGGTCAAGATCCTCGCCGCCGCCTGAGCGAGTTCGCCGCCGGCGACGGATACCGCATCGCCTACACCGGGACAAATTCGATGCCGGTGACCTGGCAGAAGGCCTTCCAGTCGGCGGCGTGGTAACCCAGGTTCATGACCTCGTGGTGCGGTCCGCCGTGCGCCAGCCATCCGTTCAGGCAGGCGCGCAGACCGGAAGCCGGCCGGAACTGCCCGTACGGCATCTCCAGGGCCGGCAGTTCCTGGCTGTCCAGGTTCTCGCCTTCGGCCACCACCAGCCGGAACCGCTCGCCTTCGAGTGAGACCAGGGCGGCCAGCGTGGCCGGGCCCGGCTGGAGCTGGAACAAGAACGTCGGCGGGTCGGCCAGCCGGCCGATACCCAGCGGCCGCTTGATCAGCTTCACCGGCCGGTCGGTCCGGGCGACCTTCCAGTTGCCCTCGCCCATGTGGCTCTGCAGGATCGAGTCCGTGGGGAAGTCCATCGCGTACATCTCGGTGAAGTGCGCGTCGCCGATCAGCACGTGCCCGGCGGCGACCAGGCACGCGGTCAGCACGTCGCCTTCGGCGGCGTACCCGTAGCCCTTGGCCATCAGGGACGAGGCCGCGGCCAGCGGCAGCCGGGCGAACCGGCCGTCGTCGCCGATTGCGTCGAAGTGCGCGGTGTAGGCGCCGAACCCTCTTTGCTCAAGGATCTGCTCGATCGCGACCTGCATCCGGGCGTGATCGCCCCGCTCCTGCTCCGACAGCCGCGGGTCGATCTCGAAATTCGAGTCCTCGAAGGAGATGACCTCGTCGATCGCGGTCTGGCTGGTTTCCTGCATGCCGCGCCACAGGTCGCCCTGCGCGACCGAGATGATCGCCGGGCCCAGGCTCCGGACCAGTGCGCTCTCGTCGACCCGGATGTCGCCCATCTCGTTCATGGCGTAGCCGAAGATCGCGACCTTGAGCCGTTTCCACGCGGTGGCGGCGGCTGCCGCGCGGGCCCAGCGGCCGACGTCGGCCGCGAACGAGGCGCTCTTCCAGTCATCGGTGAGCACGGCGAACCGCTTGCCCGCCCGGACCATGGCGTTGGCCGTGTCCTGCGCGCCGTGCACGCCCTGGTTGTAGGTCATGTCCGCCATGTCCCAGGCCGGGGTCACGCTGGCTTCGGGCTGGATGTTGGCCAGGCAGACCGGCAGCCGGGACTCCGAGAGCAGCCGGGCCACCCGCATGGCCGGGCCGTAGGTGAGCATCACCACCAGCACGCCGTCCAGGTCCGCGTTCTCGAACTCGCGCATAGCCCGCTCCGCGTCCTCGCGGTACTTGATGGCCTTGCTCGGCGTGAATTCCGCGACGTCCGACAGTTGCGCGGCGAGTTCGGCGGCGTAGCCTTCCTGCCGCTGCGCGATCCCGGGGATCATGTCGTCGTAGAGGTCCTGCATGATCCCGAGGATCCCGATACGCGGCTTACGCCTGAGTGGGCCGGTCATGGGGTCGTTCTCCTCCAAAGGTCAACACGGACAGGGTCAGCACGAGCTCAAGTCAGCAGGGGCTAAGGGTCAGCCCGGGTCGGGGTCAACGTTGGCCGTAGTGGTTCTTGTAGCGGGCGTGCAGGGCGTCCACCTGGTCAGCGGGCAGCGGCGCCAGCTCGCCGAAGGCCCGGGCCAGGTGCACGGTGCGCGCCACGTCTTCGCACATCACGGCAGCCTTCACCGCGTCTTGCCCCGTACCGCCGATGGTGAATACGCCGTGGCTGCGCATGAGCACGGCGGGGGAGCGGTGCCCGGTCAGCGTCGCGACCACGCCCTGGCCGATCGCCTCGCCGCCGATCAGCGCGAACGGCCCGACCGGGATCTCGCCGCCGAACTCGTCGGCCATCGCGGTGATCACGCACGGGATCGGCTCGCCGCGCGCTGCCCACGCCGTGGCGTAGGTCGAGTGGGTGTGCACCACCCCGCCGACCTCGGGCATCTGCCGGTAGATGTAAGCGTGCGTGGCGGCGTCGCTGGACGGGCTGAGCCCGTCGGGCGCCACCGGCCGGCCGTCCAGGTCGCAGACCACCATCGACTCCGGCGTCAGGTCGTCGTAGGAGACGCCGCTCGGCTTGATCACCATCAGCCCAGAGCTAGCCAGCCCAGAGCCAGCCAGCCCAGAGCCAGCCAGCCCAGAGTCAGCCCGCACCGGACCGGTCAGCCGCGCCGACACGTTACCCGCGGTCCAGGCGACCAGGCCGTTGCGCACCAGCTCGGCGTGCAGCGCGCAGACCTGCTCGCGCAGCGCGGTGATTTCAGCGCTTTCCGTCTTGCTCATCTAGGCTGCCTCCTCGTACCTGTACTCCGATCACGAACCACTGTCCGTTCGGCTGAAAAAGGTGCGGTCGCGGATCGCCCGCAGCCGGTGCATCACCGGGTTCGCGCCGCGGCCGAAATAGTCGTGCAGCCGCACGTACTCGGCATACAACTCGTCGTAGACGTCCGCGCGGGCCGCGTCCGGCCGGTAGCGGTCCCGGTCGATCCGGCCCATCCGTTCCGCCGCGGCCGGGACGTCCGGGTAAGCGCCGGCCGCGACCGCCGCATGGATGGCCGAGCCCAGGGCCCCGCCCTGCTCGGAGCCGATCACGCTGAGCGGGCGCCGCAGGACGTCGGCGTAGATCTGCATCAGCGGGGCGCTTTTGACCAGGCCGCCCGCGACCACGAACTCGGTAACCGGCACGCCCGATGCGCTGAAGGTCTCGACGATCATCCTGGTGCCGAACGCGGTTGACTCGAGCAGCGCCCGGTAGATTTCCGGCGCCGTGGTCGCGAGTGTCAGCCCCACGATCGCGCTGGACAGGCGGCCGTCCACCAGGACCGAACGGTTGCCGCCCGCCCAGTCCAGCGCGACCAGCCCGTTCGCACCGGGCGGCGCCGCGCAGGCCTGCTCGTCCAGCAGCGCGGGCAGTGAGACGCCCCGCCGCCGCGCCTCGTCGGCGAACTCGCCGGGGACCCCGTTGCGGGTGAACCAGGCGAAGATGTCACCGACCCCGCTCTGTCCCGCCTCGTATCCCCACAGCCCGGCCACGATCCCGCCGTCCACCGCGCCGCACATGCCGGGGACCTCGGCCAGCTCGGCGCCGTCCATGCTCGGCTGGCCATTCATGACATGACAGGTGGAGGTGCCCATGATCGCCACCATCTTGCCGGCCGCCACTGGGCCGGCCGCCGGCACGGTGACGTGCGCGTCCACGTTGCCGATCGCGACCGCGATCCCCTCGGGCAGCCCGGTCAGGGCGGCCGCCGCCGGGGTAAGCCGGCCGGCCAGGCCGCCGAGCGGGGAGATGGGGTGGGCGAGCTTGTCGTCGGCGAAGCCGGCGAAGCGCGGGTCGAGCGCGGTCAGGAAGGCGCGTGAGGGGTAATGACCGTCCTGGAAGATGCCCTTGTACCCGGCGGTGCCCGCATTCCTGGTCTCGGTCCCGCACAGCTGCCAGATGATCCAGTCGGCGGCCTCGATCCACCGGTCGGCGCGCTGATACAGCTCGGGGTCCTCGTCCAGCAGCTGAAGCGCCTTGGCGAACTGCCATTCCGAGGAGATCTTGCCTCCGTAGCGGTTAAGCCACTTCTCGCCGCGCTCGCGGGCCAGGGCGTTGATCCGGTCCGCGTGCGGCTGGGCGGCGTGGTGCTTCCACAGTTTGGGGTAGGCGTGCGGGCGCCCGCCGAGGTCAGGCAGCTGGCACAGCGGGGTTGAGTCGGCCAGCACCGGCATGGGTGTGGAGGCGGTGAAGTCGGTGGCGATGCCGATCACCTGGCCGGGGTCCAGGCCGGCGTCCCTGATCGCGGCCGGGACGGCGTCCCCCAGCGCGGCGGTGTAGTCGCCCGGATCCTGCAGCGCCCAGTCCGGCGGCAACGCCGTCCCGGGCCCCGCACCGCCGCGGCCGGGCAGCTCCCGGTCGATCACGCCGTGGGCGTACTCGCTGACGGCGGTGCCCACCTCGGTGCCGTCGGCCACCCGGACCACCAGGGCGCGGGCCGACAGCGTGCCAAAGTCCACGCCGACGACGAAAGCGTCACCGCTAACACCTTTGTGAGCGCTAACAACCATCTGTCCGCCTTACTTTAAGGTTCCTTCCCGCATTCTTGCCTCCCGACCGGCGGCCGAATCCGGCGGGTCAGGGATTATCGCGCCGGGGGCGGCGATTAACCGCCGGACCGGCGATCAGACGGCGGCGCCGCGCTCGCCCGCACGACTAGCTCCGGGGCCACCCGGACCCGGGGACCGGCCGGGATGACTCCGGACATCCGGTCGATGAGCGCGCTCAGCGCTTGCCGGCCGACTTCGCCGAAATCCTGCCGCACCGTGGTCAGCGGCGGCACGTAGTAGCCGGCCTCGGGGACGTCGTCGAAGCCGACGACGCTCACGTCGTCGGGGACCCTGAGCCCCCGCTCGGCCAGCGCCCGCATGACGCCGAGCGCCGTCGGGTCGTTGCCGCAGAAAATGGCCGTCACCTCGGGATCGCTGGCCAGCTGGCAGCCGAGTGCGTAACCGGAGGCCGAGGACCAGTCGCCCGCGAGCACGGCGGGCTCGGGCGCCCCGGCCGCGCGCAGCGCCTGCCGCCAGCCGTCGATGCGTTCGGCCGCGTCGAGGCAGGACGCCTGGCCGGCCACGTGGTGCACGGTCCGGTGTCCCAGGCTGAGCAGGTAACGGGTCGCGGCCGCCGCCCCGGCCGCATTGTCGATCGCCACCGACGTGACGGACGCGCGGGTGCCGCAGCCCACCGCGACCAGCGGTATCTCGGGCGGCACGTGCGCCAGGGCGGCCACCGCCGTGTCCTGCGTCGCGATGACGATGATGCCCTCGATGCCCTGGCCGACGAACCGCTCCACCGCTTCCAGCATCGACCCGCGGTCCAGGGCGGGCAAGCTCGCGATGGACACGAAGTAGGCGTCGTGCGCCGCACGCTCGAACCCGTACAGCATCGCCGCCGGTCCGTACAGCATGGTGTCGAAGCTGATCACGCCGAGCGTGTGGGTCCGCCGGGTCACCAGCGTTCGGGCCGCGGCGTTCGGCCGGTAGGCCAGCTCGCGGATGGCCGCCAGCACTTTTTCCTTCGTCAGCGGGCTGACGTTGGGATGCTCGTTCAGCACCCGGGAAACGGTCTGGTGCGAGACGCCGGCCAGCCTGGCCACGTCCGCCATGACCGGCGGCCGGGACAGGTTGCCGAGCCCGCGCACGACTGATGTCCGCACCCGGCTCTCGGCCTGTTCCCCCGGTGACGATGTCACGTCGTGCCTCCCCTGTGCCGCGCGCTGCTCACCATGCGGTCAGCGGGGGCCGACGTTAACGCTAACATCCCTGAAGATCACCTGGCTGTGCTCTCAGCACGAACCCCGGGGGGCGCAGGCACCCGTGACCCCGCCGTCCGGGTTCCTGGCTTTAGGGTAGCCTCCGCGCCGCCGCCACGGTACCCCGGGAAGATCCGGCGAGCTCGCCGGCGGATCACCGCAAATTCCGGCACGCCGCCGGAACGCCTCCGCCGTACTCCCGAAACGCCTCCGCCGTACTCCCGGAACGCCTCCGCCGTACTCCCGGAACGCTTCCGCCGTACTCCCGGAACGCTTCCGCCGTACTCCCGGAACGCCTCCGCCGTACCCCCGGCCGGGCAGCCAGGGGTGCCTCAGGACTTGTCGCTGGTCCCCGGGCTGTCCCGCAGGTCGCGGATCGCGGCCTTGGCCTTTCGCCCGGCGTCGCTGTCCTTGAAGTCGCGCAGCGCCTCCCGCGCGGTCTCCCGCGCCTTGCCCGCCACCTCGCTGTCGCGCAGGTCCCGCAGCGCGGCCTTGGCCCGGCGTCCGGTTTCGCCCTCGCGCAGGTCCCGCAGCGCGGCCTCAGCCTTGCGCCCGGTTTCGCCTTCGCGCAGGTCCCGGACCGCCGCCTCGGCCTTGCGGGCGGTCTCGCTGGCGCGGATGTCTTCCAGGGCGCCCCTGGCCTTGCGGGCCGCGTCGCTGCGCTGCCCGCCGCGCAGCCACCCGAGCAGCTTGGACCACCAGCCCCGGGCCTGCTCGTCAACTCCGGCCATCGTCGGTTCTCCTTCACGCTCTGGTCCATGCCTCAGTAACAAGATATAACGTAATTCATGGTTCGGCCACTCAGCCCGGGGCGTTTCTAGCTGCGCGAACCAGCCGGGCTAGCTGCGGGTACCCGCCGGCTGGATGCCGGCCAGGATTACCTCTACGACCTCGCCGATGAAGGCATCGGTCATCGGCAGGTGACCGAGTAGCAGGCGGTGCTCGGCGGCGCCGAAGAACAGGTCAAGCACCACCTCCCGGTCGACCGACGCCAGCATCTCGCCGCGGCCGACGGCCCGGTCCAGCATGATGCGGTGCTGGCGGCGCAGCGGCTCGAGCACGCGTTCTCGCCAGGCCCCGCGCAGTTCGGGGTCGTACTGAGCCGCGGCGATCAGGCTGGTGAGCATCGGTCCCATCGGGGTTTGCGTCACCGCCCGGACCCACCCGCGTAGCGCGGCGACCAGGTCGCCGCGCAGCGTCCCGGTGTCGGGCAGGGGCTGTTCCTCGCGGAACGAGGTGACGAAGGCGTCCAGTGCCAGCAGTCCCTTGGACGGCCAGCGCCGGTAGATCGTCGTCTTGCCGACCCCGGCCCGCGCCGCCACCTCCTCGATCGACATGGCGTTCAGGCCCCGGTCGGCGAGCAATTCGACGGTAGCGGTCAGGATCGCGCGCTCCGCCTCCTGGCTGCGAGGCCGTCCCCGCTGCGCCCCCGGTTCCGCGGATTCGGCTCCGCCCACCGGAATATCCGGGCTCATCAGCCGGTTCTACCCGTTAGAATTTCGAAACGGTCCGTTACGTATCTGATTGGTATCATGTCCGCCGCCACGCCTCTCAACCGTCGTGCACCCCGGTCGACCCCACTCCCCGCAGCTCCTCCCCGCACCGCGGGGCCTCCCGCCCCGGCCCCGGCTCGCCGCCGGCCCCTGCAGCTCGCCCTGATCCTGGTCGCCGCGTTCATGGTCGTCCTTGATTTCAGCATCGTGAACGTCGCGCTGCCCTCGATCGAGCGCGAACTGCACATGCCGTCCGCCGCGGTGCAGTGGGTGGTGACGGGATACGCGATCTCGTTCGGGGGACTGCTCATTCTCGGTGGCCGGGCCGCTGACCTGCTCGGCCGGCGGCGCATGTTCGTCGTGGGCCTGATCGCGTTCTCACTGGCCAGCCTGGCGGGCGGGCTGGCCCAGGACCCGGTGCTGCTGATCGCGGCCCGTGTGCTGCAGGGCGCGGGCGCCGCTATCGTCGCCCCGGCTGCACTGTCTCTCATCACCACCGGCTTCCCCGAAGGCCCCGAACGTACTCGTGCCATCGGACTTTACGGCTCGGTGGCCTCGGTCGGCTTCGTCTCGGGCCAGGTTCTCGGCGGTGTACTCGTCCAGTTCACCAGCTGGCGTGCGGTTTTCCTGGTCAACGTGCCGGTTGGCCTGGTCGCCGCGGCCCTGGCCCCGGCGATGCTCGGCCCGGTCACGACGGCGGCCAGGACCGGCGTCAAGACTGCCACCACCGCCGCCGCGAAGGTCGGCATGGCCCGGACCCGCCTGCGCCGGCTCGACCTACGCGGTGCGCTGCTGATCACCGTCGCGGTCACCCTCCTGGTCTTCGCGGTGTCCCAGGGGGTCGTGCTCGGCTGGACCTCGCCGTTGGTCATCGGCGCCATGGTGATCGCGGCGGTGGCCGTGGCCGGCTTCGCGAAGGCGGAGAGCCGGCATCCGGACCCGCTCATCCGGCTGTCCTTGCTGCACCGCAAGGGGCTGCGGGAAGGGGCCGCGCTGACCTTCCTGCTCGGCCTGTGGAACGGCGGTGAGATGCTCGTCCTGTCCCTGTACCTGCAGCAGGTCCTGCACGAGTCGCCGCTGTTCACCGGCCTGGTCATTGCCCCGCAAGGCGTAGTCGGGTTCATCATGGGCATGCTCGGACCCCGGCTGGCGGGACGGATCGGGATCAAGCGGCTGCTGGTGGTGACTGCCGCCGCCACCGCGGTGGGCTTCGGTGTGCTGACCCAGCTGCCCGCGACGGGTTACAGCCCCGTTCTGTTCGTGGTCACGCTGATCGGTTTCGGCACGGCCGGCACCGCGATGGGTTCGACCGTGCTCGCCAGCCGCGGCATGGCTGACGCCGATCAGGGCCTGGTCGGCGGCATGATCAACACCAGCCGCCAGATCGGCGCCGCGGTCGGCGCCGCCTTGCTGCCGGCCGTGGCCCTGGGCGTCAGCGGCGGGATCGGGGTTTCCGGCGACCGCGCCGCGATGCTCGCCGCCGCGGTGGCCGCGCTGGCCGCTACCGTCGTGGCCTGGCGCGCAGCCTACCCCGGGCTGCCTCGCGCCCGCGCCGCCAGCTGAGGTTCCGCGCCGCCACCACAAATGCGGCCGAACGTCCCCGGGTGATCCTTCCGAGCCGCCCGCCCGCATCCCGGCCCGGGCGCTCGACGTGGTAGCAGCCGGCGTCCCCGCAAACGTTCCCCGGCCTGGGGTGCATGATGGGCGGATGCCACTTTTCAGCTTCGAGGGCCGCGCGCCCCAGGTCAGCCCCGAGGCATGGATCGCGCCCACGGCCACCCTGGTCGGTGACGTGCGCATCGAGGCTGAGGCGTCAGTCTGGTACGGGGCCGTGCTGCGAGCCGATTTCGGGCCCATCATCGTGCGGCGCGGCGCCAACATCCAGGACGGGTCGGTGCTGCACGGCGGCGACGACCCGGTGACCGAGATCGGCGAGGGCGTGACGATCGGCCATCTGTGCGTGGTCCACGGCGCGATCATCCGCACCGAAGCGCTGATCGGCAACGGCGCTATCGTGCTCGACGGCGCGATCGTCGGCCGACGTGCCCTGGTCGCGGCGGGCGCCACGGTGCCGCCTGGCATGATCATCGCCGACGGCATGCTCGCCGTGGGCATCCCGGCGCGAGTGGTCGGTGAGGTCAGCGGGGGAGCCAAGCACTGGGTGGACACCAACCCCGCCGTCTACCGCGAGCTGGCCCGCCGTCACGCGGCTGGCACCCGCCCGGCCTCCGGGCCAGCCTCGGGGCCAGCCCCGGGCCAGCGTTAGGCCCGGCATCAGGCCCGTTGCGCTGACTCGCGGGCCCGCTAACCGCGTGGCTGGTACCGTCGGCCCCGGGAGCCGGGGGGCTCCCGTTCGCCAATGACGGCAGGAGAAAGATCATGTCCTCTCAGCTCAGTCCGTACCTCAATTTCAACGGTGACGCCCGCCAGGCACTGGAGTTCTACGCCAGCGTGTTCGGCGGCAAGCTCACCCTCAGCACGTTCAGCGATTTCGGCGCGGCGGGCACGCCGGACGCCGACCGGATCATGCACGGCCAGCTCGACACCGAGGCCGGTTACACGATCATGGGCGCCGACGCCACCAGCGAGATGGAATACCACCCGATGGCCGGGTTCTCGGTGAGCCTCAGCGGTGACGACGGCGACGCTCTGCGCGGCTACTGGGCGAAGCTGTCCGTCAACGGGACCGTCACCATGCCGCTGGCCAAGCAGGCCTGGGGTGATGATTTCGGCATGTGCGTCGACAGTTTCGGCGTCTCGTGGCTGGTCAACATCACCTCGCCGCAGGCCTAGCCCGGTCGGGCGGACTCCGTCCAGCCCGGTCGGGCGGACTCCGCGATATGCGCCCGGATGACGGAGGCGTAGTCGGGGTCCGGCCGCAGGCCTAGCCGGGCGGCGCGGCCGGCCTTGATCCGGGCGGGCCAGCTCGTCACGATCCGGGCCACCGAACGGTCCGGGATCCAGTCGATAAGCTCGCTCACCTGCGGTCCGGCGACCTGCGCCAGCGCGGCGGCCATGTCCGCTACGGTGACGGTGAGCGCGGGCATGGTGACTGCGGTGCGGCCGCCCCAATCCTGGCCGGAAGTCGTGGCGGCGCACCGAAGCGCGGCGATGGCTTTGGCCGGCGAGGCGAGGGCGACCTCGGTGCCCGGATCGACCGGGCAGGTCGCCCGCTGTCCGGCCAGCGGCTCCCGGATGATGCCGGACAAGAACCCGGACGCTGCGGCGTTGGGCCGCCCCGGCCGCACGCTCACCGTCATCAGGCGCACGGCTCGTCCGTCCACGAACCCTTTCCTGGTGTAGTCGGCCAGCAGGTGCTCGCCGATGACCTTCTGGGTGCCGTAGCTGGTCTGCGGGTTGGGCAGGGTGTGATCGTCGACGACCGGGGGGAGCGGGTGCTCGCCGGAGACCCCGAAGACGGCCAGCGAGCTGGCGAACACCACGACCGGGCCGGTGCCCAGCGCGCGGCAGCACGCCAGCAGTGATTCGGTGGCGCCCAGGTTGGCCCGCAGGCCCAGGTCGAAGTCCGCCTCGCATTCCGCGCTGACCGCCGCGGCCAGATGGAAAATGACCCCGGCTCCAGCCAGCACGCCCCCCGCGCCGCCTGCCGCGCCGTCTGCCGTGCCGGGCCCCGCGCCGCCTGCC
>JALYVS010000366.1 GCA_030853115.1 Actinomycetota bacterium | reverse complement strand
AGTCCTCAAGCTGGTGCATGAGATCCATGAACCGGTCGGCGCTGCTATCCATTCGATCACCTCCGGGGGAGCTGCGGCGTCGGGCGCCAGATGTGGCCGAGAACGTCATGTGACACGAGCAGGGTGGTCTATACCCCGAAAGCGCGGTGTGCAAGAGGCCCGCCACCGCCTATTTTCCCCCTCGCCGGGCCAAAGGTATAGACCCTCTGGGTAAATGAGCCGGCCAACGGACAGGGTCAGCTGGACCGGCTTGGCCCGTTCCCGTCCCGCCCGCCCGCGCCAGGTGAGGATGAAGCAACCTCCGGCAGCCCATAGTTGTTACCGAGTGTAATCAAATAAAAGCTCGCTAGTAGTGGAGCGACACGCGGCCCGGTTGACATTGCCAGGATCAGCGGTAAGTTTTTGGTCAGTCCAGCACCAGGGCTCGCTAGCCGGACCGGCAGGCTCGTCAGGTTCGGGCCACGTCATGGTGGGGGTGCGAGCATCCAGCCACCCTCGTGGCAAGGCGTGGCGTCGAAGGGGGTTGCCGCGACGCTCATCCGGCTGGACGGGGGGTTGGGCCTGGAAAGGGCCCGGGCACCCAGTAGACAACGGAGACCAAGCCCGTTGCCAACGGGATGGACTCCGGTCCGAAGGCGCTGCCCGGGTCCTTTTCCTTTGCCGGTGCTCCCACCGGCGTGAGTATGCCCAGGCCAAGGACCGGGCACGAATCTAGCGGCAGGTTTGTTCCCCGCAGTGGCACGCGGAGGCGTGACGCCGGGCACGAAAGCCAAGTCGGGGGTTGGTCCGCGCGGGGATATCATGACCTGCACCGTCCGTGACTAGTTTCGTGACTAGTCACCGCGGGCTAACCACACGCAGCGATAGGCAGGGGTCGTGACAGAGCCACATCCATCCGCTGACCCGTCGGCCGACCGGGTCGTCATCGTCATGCCGACCTACAACGAGCGGCAGAACCTGGAGTCGATCGCGGGCCGGGTCAGGGTGGCGCTGCCGACGGCAGACCTGCTGGTCGTAGACGATAACAGCCCGGATGGCACTGGTGATATCGCGGACAAGCTGGCTGAGGCTGACCCGCATGTGCAGGTCATGCACCGCACCGAGAAGGCGGGGCTCGGCAAGGCGTACATCGCCGCGTTCGGCTGGGCGCTGGAGCGCGGCTACGACGTCATCGTGGAAATGGACGCGGACGGCTCGCATCAGCCGGAGCATCTGACCAGCCTGGTCGCCGCGCTGGCCGACGCGGACCTGTCCATCGGCTCCCGGTGGATGCGCGGCGGCAAGGTGGTCAACTGGCCCAAGTCCCGCGAACTGCTGTCCCGCGGGGCCAACATCTACACCCGGGTCATGCTCGGCCTCGGCGTCCGGGACGCGACGGCCGGCTTCCGTGCCTATCGTGCCGCCACGCTGAAGAAGATCAGCCTGGACCAGGTCGAATCGGCGGGATACTGCTTCCAGATCGACCTGACCATCCGGGTGGCCCGGGCGGGCCTGAAGATCGTCGAAGTGCCGATCACGTTCGTGGAACGGGAGCACGGCGCGTCCAAGATGAGCAGCACCATCATGCTGGAAGCATTCTGGCGGGTCGCGCAGTGGGGCACCGCGCGACGGCTACGCCAGCTCAGCTCCCGGCTGGAAGCCAGGCCGCGTAACGGCAGGTAACTGCCGGGACGTCAGGCGCTCTTGCGGTGCGCCCGGTTAGCGCCGGTATCCTGGCTGCGGTCGGTGCCGCGGCGCTCCCTGATGACCTGCAGACGCTCGGCCAGCACGGCCTCAAGATCTTCGACGGTCCGCCGTTCTAGCAGCATGTCCCAGTGGCTCCGCGGTGGCTTCGCCTTCTTCGGAGACGGGGACTCTCCGGTGGCAGCGATCGCTATCGCACCGCAGACGCGACACTCCCACGTACCGGGAAGTTCCGCCTCAGCTGCGAAAGGCACGCTAAAATGGTGCCCGTTCGGGCAGTCGAAAGCAACATCCTGACGAGGTGCGAGGTCGGTGTTACGGTCGTTCTCGTAGCTCGTCGCACCGAGCCGGGTGCCGCGAAGTGCGCGTTCAGCCATGCTTGCTGCCTCCAAGGCGGTCAGCGGTACTACTTGTCAACGCTGAATACCCGGACAGGATTCCCCCCGTGGGCGTTACCCAATCGTGTTTGGGCAAGAAGATCGCAGCTATCGGGTCTGACGGGCTCAGTCAGGTGCCTCTGGGGTGCCATTGACCCCGCTCGATCAGGACCTCGCGGAGAGTCTCGATGTCATCCGTCATGATCCCGTCGACGCCTAGATCCAGGAATCTGGTCATCTCAGCCCGGTCGTTGACGGTCCACACGTGCACGTCGAGGCCGAGTTCGTGCGCGCGGCGCACGAACGACCCGGTGGCCACCCAGCCGGGAACCTGGGTGCAGCGCGCGTTCCACCGCGACAGGCTGCTGGCGAGCAGGTGCCCGGCGCCCGGGGCGATCCCGGTCGTGCACCGGACGGCGGCGATCGCAGCCTGCGAGGTGGTCATGCACACCGGCCGGCCGAACAGCCTGCGGGCGGTCCGGAGCCGGCGACCGGAAAACGAGGTCACGCAGACCCGGTCCCATGCTCCGGTCCTGCGTAGCACTCCGGGCAGCAGGCAAACCCCGGGCTCGTCCTTGAGGTCGATGTTGAACCGCAGGCCGGGCCACGTGCCGAGCAGGTCCTCCAGAAGCGGTATCGGCTCCGAACCCGCGATCCGCAGCGCGGCGACTTCGTGATAAGACCGCGTGCCGATCGGACCGGAGGCGTCGGTCACCCGGTCAAGCGTCCGGTCATGGAAGGCCATCAGCATGCCGTCTTTGGTTGCTCGGACGTCGGTCTCCAGGTAGGCGTAGCCCAGCTTGACCGCGCGCTCGAACGCGGTCCAGGAGTTCTCAGGTGCGTGCGCTGCGCCGCCCCGGTGCGCGAAGGCGATGGGGCGCGGATGATCAAGGAACGGTACGGCCACGACCGCTAGTATGCCTGCTGCCCACGCTGACCTGGTGAACTGCAGGTGTCGGGCAGATGCCAGGTCACGGCGCGGTCCAGCTCCGGCGGCGGGCCTCGGCCATCGCGACCGCCGCAGCCACCGCGACGTTCAGCGACCCGACCCGGCCTGGCTGCGGAATGTAGGCGATCACGTCGGCGACGGCGAGCAGCGCCGCCGTGCAGCCGTGATCCTCGTTGCCGACCGCGAGGCAGACGTCGCCGTCCAGCGGCGCCTCGTGCAGCGGGACGGCGCCCGCGGCCAGTTCTACCGCCACCACCCGCAGGCCCAGGGCGGACGCCGCCTTGGCCGCGGCGACCGGGTGAGGTTCCTGCGTGGCCTGGACGAGCCGCTGGGTGCCGAGCGCGGTCTTGGCCACCCCCGGGTGGCTCAGCGGCGACGTGCTGCCGCACAGCCACAGCTGCTCCGCGCCGAACGCGGCGGCCGAGCGGACGATCGAGCCCACGTTGAACGGCTGGCTCACCGAATCCAGCAGCAGAGCCAGCCGGGCCCCGCCGGCCCGCCGCCACTCCCGGTTGAGCCGCTTGACCTCGGTCGGGCGGAGCTGCCGCGGTCCGCCCGGGGAACCCAGGGCACTTGAGGTATTCGGGTTGGGGCTGACTTCGGGCTCGAGCGGGGTCACGGGGGAGTCACCACGGTTCGTTCGGCCAGAAAACCGACTTGAAGCAGGCGGTAGCCGCCCCGTGCGGCCAGCCGCGTCACGGTCCAGCCCTGCGCGGAGAGCCAGCGGTGCAGCGAGTCGGCGCCGAGGTTACGGCCGGCTACCAGGGACGCCTGGCCGCCGGGCCCCAGCCGGCTCAGCCAGCCGTCGAGCAGCTCGTGCAGGGCCTGCTTGCCCACGCGGATCGGCGGATTGGACCATACCCCGGCGAGCCGCGCCGGGACGGCCGGATCTCCCGGGGTGACGCAGCGCACGTTGGCCAGGCCGGCCGCGGCGGCGTTGCGCGCGCACAGCTCCAGCGCGCGCTCGTTGACGTCGACCGCCCATACGGTGGCGCCGGGCGACCGGGCCGCCAGCACGCAGGCGACCGGGCCGTAGCCGCAGCCCAGGTCGAGCAGGTCGCCGGAGGCGGGCGGCGGCGGAGCCTCGTCGAGCAGCAGGCGGGTGCCAGGGTCCAGCCGGGCGGGGGAGAAGACCCCCGCGTCGGTCGCCAGCTCCAGGTACACGTCGGGCAGGATCACCCGGACCCGGCCGGGGCGGTGCGGCGCCTGCGGCTGGGCGGAGAAGTAATGCTCGCTCAAAGGTCTCAGGGTCTCAAGGCTCAGGGCCGCACCGGCTCGGCCGTCTTAG
Source organism: Actinomycetota bacterium (assembly GCA_030853115.1). Taxonomy (GTDB): domain Bacteria; phylum Actinomycetota; class Actinomycetes; order Streptosporangiales; family Streptosporangiaceae; genus Palsa-504. The sequence goes on along the minus strand of JALYVS010000366.1, from coordinate 1,988 downwards.
CCTGGCCAGCCAGCGCGGGGGTGATGAACCGGCGGCTGATCCACCGTTCCACGATGAACGTCATGATCGGGACGGTGCCGGCTAGCAGCATGATTACGGCCGGCTTGTTCGCCAGCTGGAGCTTCCTGGACAAGATCCAGGCGAACACCAGGTAGATGATGTACAAGATGCCGTGGACCACGCCGACGTTGTTGGCCACGGCCGGATGACCCGCAATCTGCAGCGGGATGCCGACGAAACACAGGACCACCAGCACCACGCCGGTTAGGTACGCCATAACCCGGTACCGGAGCACCGCTGCTTTCAAGGTTTTATCTCCCGATCGTTCCGCGCGTGGCTCAACGCAGCCCGTGCCAGCGGCCATGATCCTTGACCTCGGTGTTGAGCCGGGCCAGGTAAGCGTTGTAAGCGCTGAGTTCTTCGTCCTCCTCGCCGGCCGGGTCCTGGCCGGCCTGCACCGCCCTGACGCCGAACGGAAGGTCGTCAGGCTCACCGTAGGATCCGCCGGGGTTCTCGCCGCGGCTGATCCGGAACTCATCCCGGATGGTCTTGCCCCAGAACACCACGGCAAAACCGGAAAATAGCGGCCATTCGAACGTATAAGCCCAGCTCAGGGCGTTTCCCGCCAGCGCGCGATGGAGCTGCCAGTCGCCGAGCCAGAGCATGCCCCAGAACGAGACCACCATGAACACGTGCCATCCCAGCCACCGTGGCTGGACCAGGAAACGCCATCTGGGGCCGGCCGGGGCGGCACCCTCGGCCGGAGCAGCGTTTTCCATGTCATGAGAGTAGCGCTGGAAGCTGAATGCCCATGGGCCGGACCGCCGCGAGCTCAAGGGTGGGAATGTCCTGGCTGACTGCCGTGCTTTGGCAAGCAGGATCATCCCAGCGGGAGAGGACGGGCCCGGATGCAGGCCTTGGCATGGCTCGGGTTCGTGATCGGTCTCACCGTGCTGCTGATGACCGGCTCCAGCGTCATCAAGACCCTGCTGATCCCGCGCAACCTGAGCTCGGCCATCGGCAGCGCGGTTGCGGCGACCGTGCTCGCGGTCTACCGGCTGGTGACCGCCCGAGCCCGGGAGGTGTCCCGCCGGGAGCGCATCTACGCCAGCGGCGCCCCGGCGTACCTGTTCGCCTTGCTGGTCTGCTGGATCATCTGCCTGTACATCGGCTACACGCTGATGCTGCTGCCGTTCGCCCATCACAGCCTGGACCTCGCCGCGCGGCTCGCGGGATCGTCGCTGTTCACGCTGGGCTTCACGGCGCCAGCCGGAGCGGCACCGTACGGGATCGTCTTCGCCGCCGCCATCAGCGGCATCGGCGTGATCGCGCTGATGATCGGCTACATGCCGACGCTGTACGCGGCGTATAACCGGCGGGAGACCCTGGTGATCATGCTGGAGGCGCTGTCCGGCCAGCCCCCGTGGGGGCCCGAACTGCTGGCCAGGCAGCAGCTGATCAGGAACACCTCGTACCTGCCCAGGCTGTACGAACGGTGGACCGAGTGGGCCGCCGACATATCAGAAAGCCACACCACCTACCAGACGCTGATCTACTTCAGGTCCCGCTATCCCGAGCAGGCCTGGCCGCTGGCTCTGCTGGCCGTCCTGGACGCCGCCGCTTTGCACCTGTCACTGAACCCGGAGTCGGCTCCCGCGGAGATCAGGCCGTTCCTGCGGGTGGGATATATCACCATGCGCTCCATTGCCGGCACCTTGGGCATCGTGGTGAACGACGATCCGCACCCGGACGATCCGCTCACCTTGACCAGGGACGACTTCGACGAGGGGGTGCGGCACGTGGCCGAGGCGGGCTGGGAATTCGAGCGGCCGCCGGATGAGGCGTGGGCGCATTTCCGCGGCTGGCGGGTGAACTGGGAGGCCGCCGCGCACGGCATCGCCGCCCACCTCGACCTGCCGCCCGCGAAGTGGTCGGGGTCGCGAGCGCGGCTCGGCGCGGCGCCCATGCCGAAGCGGCCCGCCCACCGC
>JALYVS010000365.1 GCA_030853115.1 Actinomycetota bacterium | reverse complement strand
CAGCACGGCGATGACGGTGGCCGCCGCCGGGCTCGCGGTCCGGCGCGTCCAGCCGCCTTCGGTCACCCGCCACGGAGCCAAGCCGAGCAGCACCGCCGCGAGCACCGGCAGCAGCTCGGCCGCGATGCCCAGATGACCGCCCGCGACCCGCTGGCCCACCGCGAGTGAGTCGCCGATCGTGACCACGAGCAGGGACAGGTAGGGCAGCGTGACGCGCCGCCAGGCGGTGGTGACCATGGGCAGCAGCGCGCCGAGCACGGCCAGGTCGGCCAGCGGATGGATCAGGGCCAGCAGGAAGGTCCCCGGCCGTTCGCCGGACCGGTGGAATTCGGCGCTGAACATCGTCAGCCAGCCGATTACGAGCAGGGCGACCGCCATGACGTAGCCATCGGCCAGGCCAGGCAGGACCGGACCTCCGGGGGCCGTGGGGGCGGAGGTCCCGGCGACGGAAGTCCGGGCGGCGCCTTCGGGCCCGTCTGGTTTCGCGGCCCGGATGCTCGCCAGCCGCTGGCCGCTGCTGTCACCTTCTCGTTCCGCGGTGCTCAGCATGGTGAGGCCGGCCGCCGCGGAGACCAGCGCCAGCAGCGGTGGCAGATCGGCGAACGCCAGCCCGGGAGCGGGATTCAGCGACCCGCCGCTGAGCTGGGCAATAATCAGCCCGGCGCAGTACAGCGCGGCGGCGCCCGCGAGCCACCGGTACGCCCGCGCGATGGCGCCGTCGTGCCCGCGCGCGCCGAGCCACAGGCTCACCGCGGCCGCGCACCACGCCAGCATGCCAAGCACGCTCATCCCCGGTTCCCCGAGATGATCAGGCGCACCCAGGCTCCTTCCGTCTGCATCACCGTTCTTCAGTACTCAACGCACGCTGCGCAAAAGCGGATAGCTTTCTCGACGTTTCGTTACCTCGTCGTAACGAAATGTCGCAGGCGACGCCTAACCGTGACTGACGATCACCGGGGTCCCCGCCTCAAGAGACGGCCTCGCAACCGGCCTGGCACTTACTCTACGTACCCGAGGTCACACTTTGGTTGAGGAAGCGCGTCCACCGGGAGACAAACCCCCGGGGCCGCACGGGCCCCGGCAGTTTTCCGATGTTCAGCACCCTGAGCACGGACATAGCTCGTTATCACCGAGATGATGGAGCTATCGGGGCACCTCGGCCATGCTGACGACCAGGTCCGCATGACAGCATGATCTAACTGACCGAGATTCCTGCGCCGTGCAAACTCAGGGAGGCCGCAGTGCGCAAGGTGCTGATCGCGAACCGGGGCGAGATCGCGGTGCGGATCATCCGGGCATGCCGCGACGCCGGCCTGGGCAGCGTCGCCGTCTACGCCGAGCCCGACCTGGACGCGCTGCACGTCCGGATGGCCGACGAGGCCTATGCGCTGGGCGGGGCGACCAGCCAGGAAACCTACCTGGACATTGACAAGCTCATCAAGGTGGCGGTCGAGGCCGGCGCGGACGCGGTGCACCCCGGATACGGCTTCCTGGCTGAGAACGCCGACTTCGCCCGGGCCGTGACCAGCGCGGACCTGACCTGGATCGGCCCGCCGCCGCAGGCCATCGAGGCGCTCGGCGACAAGGTCCGGGCCAGGCACATTGCCCGCGAGGCCGGGGCACCGCTGACGCCAGGCACCGAGGACCCGGTCTCCGGCCCCGAGGACGTCCGGGCGTTCGCCCGCGAATACGGCTTCCCGGTGGCGATCAAGGCCGCGTTCGGCGGTGGCGGCCGGGGGCTCAAGGTGGCCTGGCGGGACGAGGAAGTCACCGATCTGTACGAGTCGGCGGTCCGGGAGGCCACCGCGGCGTTCGGCCGGGGCGAGTGTTTCGTCGAGCGGTACCTGGACCGGCCGCGGCACGTGGAAACCCAGTGCCTGGCCGACACGTACGGGAACGTAGTGGTCATCTCGACCAGGGACTGCTCGCTGCAGCGCAGGCACCAGAAGCTGGTCGAGGAGGCCCCGGCCCCGTTCCTGTCCGCGGCGCAGACCGAGGCCCTCTACCGGTCCTCCAAGGACATCTTGCGGCTGGCCGGCTACGTAGGCGCGGGCACCTGCGAATTCCTCGTCGGGCAGGACGGCACGGTCAGTTTCCTGGAGGTCAACACCCGGCTCCAGGTCGAGCACCCGGTCAGTGAGGAAGTGACGGGCATCGACCTGGTCCGGGAGATGTTCCGCATCGCCGAGGGCGAGCCGCTCGGTTACGACGACCCGCCGGCCCGGGGGCACTCGATCGAGTTCCGGATCAACGCCGAGGACCCCGGCCGGAACTTCCTCCCGGCGCCGGGTACGATCACCGCCTGGGTCCCGCCGTCCGGCCCCGGGGTGCGGCTCGACGCCGGGTACGCGGCCGGGATGACGGTCCCGCAGGTGTTCGACTCGCTGATCGGCAAGCTGATCGTGACCGGCGCCAGCCGTACCGAGGCGCTGCAGCGGGCGGCCCGCGCCCTGGCCGAGTTCGAGATCGGCGGAATGCCCACCGTGCTGCCGTTCCACCGGGCCGTGGTCACCGACCCGGCGTTCACCGCCGAGCCGCTGCGCGTGCACACCCGCTGGATCGAGACCGAGTTCGCCACCGAGATGCCGCCGCAGGAGGCCGCCGAGGCGCAGGAGGACCCGGCGGAGCGAGAAACCATCACCGTCGAAGTGGGCGGAAAGCGCCTGGAAGTCGTAGTCCCCGCCGCCCTCACCGCCGGCCGGGCCCCCGCCGGGGGTTCCCGGGGGGCCCGGGGGGCCCGGGACGAAAGTTCCCCCCGGAGGCGGGGAGGACAGGGGGGGTCCGCCGGCCGGGGCAAGGGGACCAGTACTCTCACCAGCCCGATGCAGGGCACCATCATCAAGATCGCCGTCACCGAGGGGCAGCACGTCTCGGCGGGCGAGGTGATCGTGGTCCTGGAGGCGATGAAGATGGAACAGCCGCTGACCGCGCACAAGGACGGCACGGTCACCGGCCTGTCCGTCGAGGTGGGCCAGATCGTCACCGCGGGCGCCGCCATCTGCGAGCTCGAGGACTGACCGGCTGTGAGCAAGCTCCCCGGGGACCCCGGCGCCGGGGGCAAAGCGCTGTTCGCGATCGGCTTCCGGCTGCCCGCAGGTAACCGGGAATGGGTCAGGCACGAGCTGCTCGACGCCGGATGGCGCAGCCGGCTGACCATCAGGCACCTGGTCGTGATGCTGCCGGTGTGCGCGCTCCTCGCGCTGCTGCCCGGCCCGCTCTGGATCCGCATCATGGTGCCCGCGTTGTTCCTGATCTGCAGTGTGGGCATCGTCGCGATGTACGCCGACGACATCCGCGTCTCCCGGCTGCGCCGGCATGGCCTGGAGGCCCCCGACGATCCCGCCCTGGGCCGTCCCTCCCACTAAGCAGGGAGGTGGCGCAGTGCTAGGGGATGTCGCCGGTGAATTCCATGAGTTTCCTGGCCGCCTCGGTGACGCTGCCGGACATGGAGGGGTAGACGGCGAAGGTGCGCGCGAGCTGCTCACTGGTAAGGCGCTGCTCGACCGCAACCGACAGGGCCATGATCAGCTCGCTGGCCCGCGGGGCCACCACCACGCCGCCGAGGACGACACCGGTGCCCGGGCTGGTGAACAGCTTGACGAAACCGTCGCTGACCCCCGCCATCTTGGCCCGCGGGTTCGTGGCCAGCGGCAGCTTCAGCACCCGGGCGGGAACCTGGCCTGCCGTAACCGCCCGCTGGGAGACGCCGACGGTAGCGATCTCCGGGTCGGTGAAGATGGTCGCGGCGACGTGGCCGAGCCGCAGCGGGCCCACCGCCTCGCCGAGCGTGTGCCACATCGCGATCCGGCCCTGCATCGCCGCGACCGAAGCCAGCATCAGGACCCCGGTGCAGTCGCCGGCCGCGTACACCCCGGCGGCCGACGTCCGGGACACCCGGTCGACCTCGACGAAACCGTACGCGTCCACCTTCACGCCCGCCTCGTCCAGCCCGATGCCGTCGGTCCGGGGGATCATGCCCACGGTGAGCAGGCAATGGCTGCCGGATACGGTCCGGCCGTCATCCAGCGTCACCGTGACGCCGCCGGAGTCCCGGCTGACCGCCTGCGCCCGGGACCGGCCGAGCACCGTCATGCCGCGGCGGCGGAACACGTCCTCGATCAGGCTGGCCGCGTCCTCGTCTTCGTGCGGAAGCACCCGGTCCCGCGAGGACACCAGGGTGACCCGCGAGCCGAGGGCCAGGTAGGCGCTGGCGAACTCGGCCCCGGTGACACCCGAGCCGACCACGATAAGATCCCGGGGCAGCTCGGTGAGGTCATAGAGCTGCCGCCAGGTCAAGATGCGCTCGCCGTCCGGCTCCGCGCCCGGCAGCACCCGGGGCCGCGCCCCGGTGGCGAGCAGGATCGCGTCCGCCTGGATCTGCTCCCCCGCGACCTCGATCCGGCCCGCCCCGGTCAGGCGGCCGTGACCGGCGATCACCTTGACGTCGTCGGCGGCGAGCCGCGCGGTGATGTCCTGGGACTGGGCCCGGGCCAGGTCGGTGATCCGCTCGTACAGCCGGGCGGCGTTGACCGTGGCCAGGCCGCCGGTGGCGATGCCGAGCCGGGGCGCGCGGTTCAGCATCGTCATCGCGTTGGAGGTCTCGATGAGGGTCTTGGAGGGCACGCAATCGGTGAGCACGCAGGCACCGCCGATGCCGTCCGAATCGACGACGGTGACGTCGGCGCCAAGCTGGGTCGCGACCAGAGCGGCTTCGTAACCGCCAGGGCCGCCGCCGAGAATCGCGATGCTGCGCCGTAGAAAAGTCACGACTAGTGATTCTCCCGCAGTAAGTTGGTCGCAGTCAGGTATCAGGCACGGCTTAATTCACGGCATCCAACCTCAGGACGCCGTACGCTTTCCCCCGTGGCACTGTACGCCGCCTACGGCAGCAACATGGACCCAGCGCAGATGCTGTTGCGCTGCCCGCACTCACCGCAGCGGGGAACCGGCTGGCTGGAGGGATGGCGGCTGACGTTCGGCGGCGAGGACATCGGCTGGGACGGGGCGCTGGCCACCGTCGTGGAGGCGCCCGGCACCCGGGTCTTCGTCGTGCTCTACGACGTGTCAGAGACCGACACGAAGGAACTCGACAACTGGGACGGGGCCAACCTCGGCTACTACCGCAAGGCCAAGGTCCGGGTCCAGACCCTAGACGGCGACGTGCTGGCCTGGCTGTACGTGCTCAACTTCTACGAAGGCGGGCTGCCGTCGGCCCGGAATATCGGCATCCTCGGCGACGCCGCCGAGCAGGCGGGCGCCCCGGCGGACTACGTCGAGGCGCTGCGCGCGCTGCCCTGCGGCAAGCTCGGCGACGCTAACGCCGAGCTTGAGCCGCCTTGGACCTAAGCACGTCCGGCTGGGCGGGGCAGGCTGGGCGGGGGCCGGGTCAGAGCAGGTAGACGATGAGCAGGATGAGCACGGGCACTAGGACGGCGGCGATGGCCGAATTGCTCCAGCTGCTAGTCAGCGGTTCCAGCCAGCCGGCGACCGCGGGGGCGGCGGGTTGGCTCGGCGGGGCGGCTTCGGTCCGCGGGGCGACTTCGGTCGGCCGGGTGGCTTCGGTCGGCGGGGGGCCGGCGATGTCGACGGTCCCGGTGGCCCAGACCGTCTCGGCCCGGGCGGCGGTGGCGCGCTCGCTGAGCAGGCGGACGGCCATTTCCGCGTCCGCCTCTGGCTCGGAGGCGGGAGCGGCCGGAGCCGGGCCGGTCAGCATGCCGCCGTAGCCCGCGCCACGGCCACCGCCGTAGCCCGCGGCGCGGCCACCGAAGGGCGCGCCACGGTCGCCGTCGTAGGGCAGGCCGAACGACGAGCGGCGGGGCCTGGACACCCGGCGCGTCCGCACCTCGGCGGCGAGCTGGCGGCGCCGCGAGTAGTGCACGGCCCACGAGCTGATGACCTTGGTGCGCTTGTTGCCGCTGGCGGCGCCCGGGTCCCGGTCGCAGTGCACCCGCAGCAAGTCAACCAGGTCCACCTTGGATACGCCGGCCCAGCCGATCCGGTGATCGCGCAGCGGGTTCTTGATCGTGACCCCCGCGTCGTCGGCGATTATCCTGGGCCGCTGCGCGGCGACGTAGGCGACGCCGGTCACCACCAGCAGCACGGCCGCCGCGACCACCGACGTATGGTCCCGGCCCTGTACGGCCAGGTCGACCCAGTTGGCCGCCGCGAACAGCAGCCACACGATCCAGATGAGCAAGGCGGTCGGCGAGCGGAACGTCTGGACGTTGTCCACGGCGCCGCCACCGCGCAGCCAGCTGCGCTGCCGGCCGCCGGCCGCGGGACCGGCCCCCGGCG
>JALYVS010000364.1 GCA_030853115.1 Actinomycetota bacterium | reverse complement strand
CCGCTAGTTACCGGCGGGTACGGCCCGGAACCCGGTACCGCGGCGCTTCAGCCCTACTTGAGCGCGTCGATGATGTCAACCACGAACACCAGGGTGTCGGTGCCGGTGATGCCCGCCTGGGACTGCCCGGTCTTGCCGTAGCCGTCGGCGGGCGGAATGGAGAGCATCACCCGGCTGCCCACGGTCTGACCCTCCAGAGCCTTATCCCAGCCGGGGATCACTTGCTCAGGCGACGCGCCGATGACGAACCCGAACGGCGAGCCCGACGACCAGGAGGAACCGAAGACCTTTTTCGTCCGCCAGATGGAGCCGGTGTACTGGGCGATGACGAAGTCGCCCTTGACGACCTGCGTGCCGCTGCCCTTGATCAGCGTCTTCGCGACCAGAGCGCTCGGCGGCTGGGCGGACGGGAAGGTGAGCGTAGGCGCGCTGCCCGCCTTGGCGGTGACCGTCGGCAGGCTGCCGCCGCCGTTGGACTGCTGCGTGCCGGCCGCGCCCTGGGTGTCGGCGTAGGACCTGAGCACATCGATGACGAACACCAGCGTGGTGCTGCCGGTAATGCCAAGCTGCGAGTCCCCGGTGGTTCCGTAGCCCTGCGCGGGCGGGATCACCGCGAGGACCCGGCTGCCGACCTTCTGGCCGAGCAGCGCGGATTCCAGGCCGGGCAGCATCGTGCCGCCGATCACCGTCGGGTTGCTGGTGAAGGTATTGGCCTTCAGCGAGGAACTAGTTCCCGACCAAAAGTACAGGACGAAGTTCGCCGCCAGGGCATCCGCCTTGGTCAAGGTGGTGCCGCTGCCCTGGATGAGCGTCTTGACCTGGAGCTTGCTGCCTGCCTTGGCCTTCGGGATGGTCACGGCGGGAGCCTTGCCGAACAGACCCGTCGCCGTCACCGACGAGCTGGCGCCGGCGGATGACGACGAAGGCGAGGCCTTCGACGACGAGGACGAGGACGAACCACAGCCCGCCAGGACCGCGCAGGCCAGCAGGGGAATAGCGGTGAGCGCTAGAAAGCGTCGCATCAAAACCTCAAGAGTGGTGGATGTCAGCCTCGTTAGCCTACTGGCACGACTGAGCGGCCTGGCCCCGCATTCAGGCGTCCTTCAGCTAACTCACAGGGGCTGACCGGGCCGGGCCCGGGAGCGGCCACGGCCAGGGCGGGCGGCTAACCCGATATCGTGGGGCGGTCCGGCATGGCGCCAGCCTAGCTCCACGGCCTCGTCATTCCGGTGATTTCTAGCTACCGAGACGACCAGGGAAACTAGAGTAACTGGGATCATGCGCGCATTGCTCTTTGGCACCTACGACACTTCGTTGCATCCGAGAATCGCCACGATCGGTGAGGGCCTGCGTGCCCACGGCTTCGAGGTGACCGAATGCAATGCACCGCTGGGCCTGGACACGGCGGCCAAGGTGGACATGCTGGCACATCCGTGGCGAGCGTCGGCTCTGCTGGTCCGCCTCGGCCAGCGCTGGGCGACCCTGACCCGGACCGCTCACCGGATGCCCGCCCCGGATGTGGTGCTCGTCGGCTACCTCGGCCACTTCGATGTCCACCTGGCACGGCTGCTCTTCCGCCGGGTGCCGGTCGTGCTCGACCATCTCACCGGAGCCAGCGACACCGCGCGGGACCGGCGGCTCGGCGGGAGCGCGCGCCAGGTCCTGCTGCGGGCGATCGACGCCGGCGCGTTGCGGGCAGCCGACATCATCGTCGTGGACACCGAGGAGCACCTGGCCGGCCTGCCGGAACGGCACCAGGCCCGGGCGGTCGTGGTACCTGTGGGCGCACCATCGGCATGGCCGCTGGCGGCCGGGCCGGTCCGGCCGCAGGACGACGCCGCCCGGCCGCTGCGAGTAGTTTTCTACGGCCTCTACACCCCCCTGCAAGGTGGTCCGGTCATCGGTGCCGCGCTTGGCCGGATTGCCGGGGCGCCCATCGAGGTCACCATGATTGGCGACGGCCAGGACAAGGCCGCGACGATGGCCGCGGCGAGGAGCAACGACGCGGTCCGCTGGCTGGACTGGGTGCCCGCCGCCGAACTACCCGCGCTGGTCGCAAGCCATGACGTCTGCCTCGGTATCTTCGGCGCCGCAGACAAGGCGCTCCGGGTAGTGCCGAACAAGGTGTTCCAGGGTGCCGCGGCCGGGTGCGCTATCGTGACCTCGGACACCGCTCCGCAGCGGCGGTCCCTGGCCGGGGCAGGCGTGCTGGTGCCGCCCGGCGATCCGGACGCACTGGCCGCGGCCTTGCTGCGGCTGGCCGGTGACCGCGGCGAACTGGCCCGGCTGCGCCGGCAGGCGCGCGCGGTGGCCCAAGAACATTTCGTACCCGAGCAGATTGTGGTGCCGCTCACCGACAAACTCGCCGCAGCCGGGGGCACCACCTCGGCCGCCCACCCCCTGAATGAGGTGACTGGCATGGTCCCCGGTACCACGACAGCGAAAGCACGCGCGGATGCCGCCGTCGCAGCACCACTGACGCCGAATGCCTGGCTGCGCTACGAGCTGATCAAGCGGATGCTACCCGCCGGCATCAGCGACGTGCTGGAGATCGGCTGCGGCCAGGGTGCGCTCGGCACCCGGCTGGCGCAGCGCTACCGGTATCTCGGCGTGGAGCCGGACCCGGTGTCCTGGTCGGTGGCGAAGGCGCGGATCGGCGCGGCCGGGGGTGAGGTCCGCAATATCACGGTGCAAGAACTCGGGGACGACCGGTTCGACCTGGTGTGCGCGTTCGAGGTGCTGGAGCACATCGAGGACGATTCGGCGGCGTTGAAGGAGTGGTCGACGCGACTCCGCGCCAACGGGTGGCTGCTCCTGTCGGTCCCTGCGCACCAGCACCGGTTCGGCCCCGGCGACGAGATGGCGGGCCACTTCCGCCGCTACGATCCGGCCGTGATGACGGCCCTTCTGACCCGGTGCGGTTTCACCGCGATCCAGTTGCGGCAGTATGGCTTCCCGCTCGGCTACCTGCTGGAAGCCGCACGCAACCGGATCGGCCAACGGCGACTTGCCGCTGGCCGGTCTGCGTCGGTGGCCGACCGGACCGCCGGATCTGGCCGGCTGCTCCAGCCCTCTAGCGCCCTGCAGGGTGCGGTCACCCGGTGGGGGACGGCTCCATTCCGGTTGATGGAACGCGCCTTCCCGAACACCGGGACGGGTCTCCTGGTGCTGGCTCGCTCAGGGTCGGCCCAGGGCGCCGAAGAACCAGCCAGCTGACCGCCACCGCTGCTCGTCAAGAGCGGACCCGGGCATCGATCACGTCGCGCTGGTCAGACGTCTCCCCTGGACCGGACGATCAGGTCAGCGAGCAGAGCGAGCGACGCGATGAGCAGGCCGGTCACGAAGATCAGCACGGTATTGACCGCGAAGAGCAGCGGGTGGACCACCATGTCGTAGACGCCCTTGACAATGCCGAGCCCGAGCAGGAATAGCGCCAGTGGCATCAGCACCTTGAGCGGGTTGAAGTACATCACCATCCGCAGGACCTGCAGGATGTACCGGTAGGCATCCCTGACGAACTTGAACTTCGAGGTCCCGGACCGCTTGCCGTACTCGATCGGTACGTACCGCACCTCGTGCTGATTGGCCAGGAACGCGACGGTGATCGTGGTGACGCAGGAGAAACCGGGCGGCAGCAGGCGCAGATACGGCTGCGCGACCTGCCGCCGGAAGGCCCTGAGCCCGGAGTTCAGGTCAGGGATCTGGGCATTGGTCAGCTGTTCCGCGAGCTTGCGTATGAGCCACTTGGCCGGGACCCGCAGCAGCCTGTGCGTGCCCTGCTCGCTGGTCCGCGCGCCTACCACCTGGTCCACGTCCGGATCCTTCTCGAGCATCTGGACCAGCTCGGGAATCCGCTCATTCGGATACGTCATGTCGGCGTCGGTCCACACGACGATCTCGCCCCGGGCCCGCTGGGTGCCGATGCGGCGGATGGTGCCGGACCCGCCGTTGCGGCGGAAAGGCACGATCTGCATATGCGGGAACTGCGGGGCGGCCTCGTAGAGGCGGCCCAGCGTCCCGTCGGTAGAGGCGTCGTCGAAGGCAAGCAGCTCGTAGCGGTACCCGCTCGCGTCCATGGCCGCGCAGATCCGCGACACCTCGGCCGTCACGTGCCCTTGCTCGTTGTAGCAGGGCAGGATGATCGAGACGTAGGGAGCCTGCGGCGGATCGGTCACGCCGGCCGGCGCGACGGCCGGCTCGGCCTGGGCGGCGCGTGCGGCGTCCAGCGAAGCGGTCATGGCGCCGGCTCCCACATCCAGACGCTTAGCTTGAGCGGCGCGGTGGTCCGCGGCGGCCCCACCAGCGTGCTGCTGTCCATGGTCGTGCTCAGTGTCATCACCTTTTTCACTTGCCCGCCGTACGGCGTGAGTTCCGAGGCCTGGGCGGCAAGCAGCACCGGCCGCCGCCCCGCTTGCTGGATGCCTTGCACAATCGACCGGACGACCGAGGCGTCCGGGGGGCGGCCTGAGGGCGTAAGGCGGGTCGTCGGGTCACCGCACATCCCGCGGACCGCCTCGGCGAGCCGGTCCGCGACCGGGCCGTCGATAATGATGACCGACGAGTCCCGGGGGATCGCCGCGCACAAGCCGTCAACCGCGCCGAGTTCGCCGCCGTAGGTGGTCTTGTCCGCGATGCCGTTCGCCGTCAGCGTGACCCCGAGCGGACCGCCGGTCTTGACGCCGAGGCCGAAGTTGGTCATCGCGGGCGGCAGCACCAGGGCAGTCGCGAGGACTATGCCGGAGCCGATGCTGGGTACGCCGGTGTAGCCGTGCTTATTCAGCCAGCCGATCAGCCAGGATGTCGCCCACACCGCCAGCAGGATGAAACCTGGCAGCACAGCGGGCACTAGCCTGCGGCTGGCCCACGGCTGATCGGGGGTGATCGCCGGCCGGTACAAGAACGTGATAATGGTCCACGCGAATGTCACCAGCGGCAGCGTCCACAACGGGGCCTGGCCGCGCACGCACCGCCGGGCCAAGATCGCGGCGGCGACGGTGCCGAGAATGACCGCGGGCACGCCGATGTACCAGAACACCCAGTGCAGGCTTATCTCCGCGTAGGTTCGCGATGGGTCGACCGGCTGATTGTTGGCCCGCTGGTACCTGGCGATGGACTGCATGGTGGCCTGGGCCATCGCTGTGTGCGCCTTATGCACATACGGGCGGATGGCGAAGGCGAGGACGATGAGGACGGCCAGCGCCGACGCGGCGTTCGGCAGCCACTTCCCCGTGACCTTCGGCAGTTTCCGGTTCCACAGCACCGGCAGCGCCAGCAACGTCACGACGAGTACCAGGGCGCTCGCCAGCGCCAGCAGCTCCAGCGAGGACTTATTGGTCTGTAGATACGGCCGCGAAAACACCAGGCCGTCGACGATGCCGTAAGCTCCGCCGGCCACCAGGCCGCCGATCAGCGGCAGGGCCTGCCGCCGCCGGCCGAGTAGCAGCAGGCCACAGTACGGGGCCATCGGCAAGATGTCACTGGCCCCGTCAATACGCACGAGCACGGTCAGGCCAAGCGTCAGGCCCGCGATCGCCGCGATGATCTGGTCCCCCGCGGCCCGGTTCCGGCTCAGGGAATCGACGACCAGGCAGAGGCCGCCCAGGAAGAGGATCTGCGCCAGCGGCTCGCTGTAGTCCGACCGGCTGGTGAACTGCTCGGGCAGGGAAAGCGCGAGGGCGAGAACGGCCAGGGGCGCCCATCGCGGCCCGACGAGCCGGGCCACCAGGCCACCGAAGGTAAGCAGCGCGGCGGCCCCGAGCACCGGTGCCGCCAGCAGCGCGGCGTTCGCGCCGCCGATCCACATCGCGCCCGCGAGGATCATCGGCAGCCCGGCCATGAACTGGGGTACGACGCTATGGCCGACCTGGTAGTAGGCAAAACTACTGAAGTCCAGGCTGCTGGAGGGCACGGAGCCGAAAGCCGCGCGGTCCTGCGGGATCGGCAGCGAGCCGTGCCGGGAGATCCATTCCGCGAACTGGAAGTAGGACGCCGGGTCGCGCATCACGATGATGAATTGCGAGTGGTAGATCACTTGATCGGCGCCGAACGCGATCGCGATCACCGCCACGGCCGCAACCGTCCACCAGGGCGTTCGCGGCTTCCCGGGGTGGCGCGCCTGCTCCGGAGGGCGCGCGGGCCAGGCGTCCGGCGACGCACTGGGGATCCATCGCAGCCCGAGCGGTAGCAGCACTATCGCCACCAGAACCGAGAGCACCAAGGTGAGCACCGGCGTGAAATGGCCAATGAACAGCAGCGGGAACCCGGCCAGCAGCCAGGACATGACGAGCAGCGCGGGCAGCAC
>JALYVS010000363.1 GCA_030853115.1 Actinomycetota bacterium | reverse complement strand
CTCCGCGGTACCTCGACAAGAACACTAACGAGTGGAAAGACGGCGACAGCCTGTTCCTGACGTGCAATGTGTGGCGGCAGGCGGCGGAGAACGTGGCGGAGAGCCTGACCCGCGGGATGCGGGTGATTGTCTCGGGTCGGCTGAAGCAGCGGTCGTATGAGACCAAGGAAGGCGAGAAGCGCACGGTCTATGAGGTCGAGGTCGACGATGTCGGTCCGTCGCTGCGTAACGCGTCGGCCAAGGTGAACAAGGTGGCCCGGTCCGGGTCCGGGGATGGCGGCGGCTTCGGCGGCGGCCAGCGCGGTTCCGGGGGTTTCGGAGGTTCTGGGGGTCAGGGCGGCGGCAGGCCGTCTGGCGGCCAGGGCAACTCCGGTTCCGGGGGCAACTCCGGTTCCGGGGGCGGCTACGGCGGCGGGGAGTCCGACCCATGGGCGACCGACAGCTCCGGCGGCGGGTACTCCGACGAGCCCCCGTTCTGAGTCGCCATCTTGCATCACCGTTCCGGGTCAGCTGCTCAGCCAGGCAGCCTGAACCAGCCAGTCAGATAATCAGATACCGACCATCCCCGCCACTGGCGGGGCTCTGCTTAGGAGCACCACGATGGCCAAGCCACCGCTGCGCAAGCCGAAGAAGAAGGTTTGCACGTTCTGCCAGGAGAAGATCGCCTACGTCGACTACAAAGACACCGGTCTGCTCCGCAAGTACATCTCGGATCGCGGTAAGATCCGCGCCCGGCGAGTGACCGGGAACTGCACGCGCCACCAGCGGGACGTCGCGACCGCGATCAAGAATTCCCGCGAGATGGCGCTGCTTCCTTATACGAGCACGGCGCGCTAGGAGTCAGGCAGATGAGTCGTACCCCGATGAAGCTCATCCTCACCCAGGAAGTGACCGGCCTGGGCGCCCCCGGCGACGTGGTAGACGTCGCGGCTGGTTACGGGCGCAACTACCTGATCCCGCGCGGCTTCGCGATGGGCTGGACGCGCGGCGCCGAGAAGCAGGTCGAGCTGATCACCCGGGCCAGGTCGGCCCGGGAAATCCGCGGTCTTGAGGACGCGAAGGTCGTCGCCCGCCAGCTCGAGGGCCTGCACGTGCAGATGCGGCGGCGGTCCGGCGGCAGCGGCAGGCTGTTCGGTTCGGTCGGGCCCGCCGACATCGCCGCGGCGGTACGCGAGGCGGGCGGCCCCGAGCTCGACCGGCGCCGGATCGAGGTGCGCGACCCGATCAAGACCGTGGGCACCCATCAGGTCCGGGTCAGGCTGCACCCCGACGTCAGCGCCGCGGTCGACATCGAGATCACCGCCAGCTAGTCACCAGATCACCGCCAGCTGGCCAGCGCGACGGATCACCGTCCGCTGGCCAGCGGACGGTCTCACCCCCTGACGGGCTTATCTCATCCCGCCCGATCATGCAGCGGGATTGCCGCCTCGCTAGCCGGCCGGATCGGCGTACCTGGATGCGAGCCGCGCCAGCTCCGGGTCGATTTCGCCCACCATCGCCCAGATAGCGGCGACCTGCACCGCGAGACGAGCGGAATCCGCGTCCTTCCGGGCGGCGTCGAGCTCGTCTATGGCCTCGGCCACCCGCCGGAACGCGAACTCATCTATCGAACACACCGTCGAAGGCTAGCAGGCCGGCGGTGGCTGCGAGCGTGCTTCCAAAGCGAAGTTATCCACAGATCCTGTCCACACTCGCGGCCGACGAGCCTGTGGATAACTGACCGGTAAATCCTCGCCAAGTATTTCTTCCACACAGCCGGTGCATCGTGTTTCCCCAGCTAGTAGGGCCTTGGCGGCGCTGAAAGAAGCGCAATCCACAGCTCTTTCCCCAGGCTGCGCACAACGTAGCCGGCGTGGTGCACACCTTGTCCACATCCTCGTCCACCGCCTGACTTGGTATCCGGCGGCCGGGGCCGGCAAAATGTCACTGCCACCGGCTAGAACGGTGTCAGGCGACGGCACGCGTACGTTCGTGCCCGTCTCTGCCAGGGTCACTCAGATGGGGGAGGAGGGGGCGTGAGCATCACTGAGATTGCTCGGAGGAACGACGACTTCGAGCGGACCCCGCCGCACGACGTAGCGGCGGAACAGTGCGTCCTCGGCGGGATGCTGCTGTCCAAGGACGCCATCTCCGACGTGATCGAGGTGCTCAGGCCGGCCGACTACTACCGCCCGGCCCACCAGCTGATTCACGAGGCCATCCTCGACCTGTACGGCCGGGGCGAGCCCGCGGACGCGATCACCGTCGCCAACGAGCTCAGCAGGCGCGGCGAGATCGCCCGGGTCGGCGGCGGCCCGTACCTGCACACCCTGATCGCCTCGGTGCCGACCGCCGCCAACGCCGGCTACTACGCCCGCATCGTCAGGGAGCGCGCGATCTTGCGCCGGCTGGTGGAAGCCGGCACCCGGATCGTCCAGTTCGGCTACGCCGGCGAAGCCGACGCCGACGACCTGGTGGACCGGGCCCAGGCCGAGGTGTACGCGGTCACCGACCGCCGGACCAGCGAGGACTACCACTCGCTGTCCGAGATCATGCCCGGCGCGCTGGACGAGATCGAGGCGATCGGCAGCCGCGGCGGGGGCCTCACCGGCGTCCCGACCGGGTTCGCCGACCTGGACGCCCTGACCAACGGCCTGCACCCCGGCCAGATGATCGTCATAGCAGCACGGCCTGCCATCGGAAAGGCCCTTGCGCTCGGCACGCCGCTGCCGACACCGGCAGGCTGGACCACGATGGGCACGGTGCGGGTCGGCGACCAGCTGATCGGAGCCGACGGCAAGCCCACCACGGTCCTGGCCGCTACCGAGGTGATGCTCGGCCGCCCCTGCTACGAGGTCGAGTTCGACGACGGTACGGTCATCATCGCCGATGCGGAGCATCAGTGGCGGACGACGACCCGTCCCGCGGGCCGGCCACCGGCCGCCGGGTGGGGAGCAGGGCTGGCGCCGGAAAGGATCCCGGTCGACGCGGGGGGATCCACGGCTACGATCGCCACGCAGGTAAGTATCGTGACGACGGCGCAGATCGCGGCCACCCTGCGCCATCCGGCCGATGGGCGGCTGAACCATGCCGTCGCGGTAGCTCAGCCTGCCGATCTGCCGTGCGTGGATCTGCCGTTCCCGCCGTATGCCCTGGGATGCTGGCTCGGTGCCGGGCTGCCGCAGTCCGCGAGGTTCATGTCAGCTGATCAGCAGGCGGTTCTGAGTACCTTCGGCGTACTCGGCCCCAAGCACATCCCGGCCGCCTATCTTCGCGCTTCCCAGAAACAGCGCCGCGGCCTGCTGGCCGGACTGCTTGATACTGACGGGACGGTGACCTCGACAGGATCCGTTCAGTTCAGCGTAACTTCCCGGCGCCTGGCCGCGGCTGTCCGTGAGCTCGTCATGTCGCTCGGCTATCGGTGCGGCTGGTCGGAAACGAGCGTGCGCGGTGGTTCCGCGGCGTCCTGCGTCGCGTACACCATTACCTTCACCGCCACCGATGACGTCTTCCGGCTAGATCGGAAGCGAGCCGTCCACCGGGAGCGCAGGCCAGGACGGACGACATCGCGAACCCGGGAACGCTTTATCACCGCTGTTCGCCCGGTCGGCAGTATTCCTGTCCGGTGCGTGCAGGTAGATAACGCTGACCATATGTACCTGGCCAGCCGGTCCATGATCCCGACGCATAACTCGACCCTGGCGCTGGACTTCGCCCGGGCGGCCGCGATCAAGCACAATATGGCCACCGTGCTGTTCAGCCTGGAGATGGGGCGGAACGAGATCACGATGCGGCTGCTCTCGGCGGAGGCGCGGGTACCCCTGAGCACGATGCGCACGGGCCAGATGAACGACGACGACTGGGCCCGGCTGGCCCGCCGGATGAGCGAGGTCGCGGACGCCCCGCTGTTCATCGACGACTCGCCGAACGTGTCGCTGATGGAGATCAGGGCCAAATGCCGGCGCCTGAAGCAGCGCAACGACCTGAAGTTCGTCATTATCGACTACCTGCAGCTGATGTCTTCCCCGAAACGGGTCGAGAACCGGCAGCAGGAAGTCTCGGAGATGTCCCGGTCACTCAAGCTGCTGGCCAAGGAGCTTGAGGTGCCCGTGATCGCACTGTCCCAGCTCAACCGTGGTCCAGAGCAGCGGACAGATAAGAAGCCCCTGCTCTCCGACCTGCGCGAGTCGGGCTCCATCGAGCAGGACTCAGACGTCGTGATCTTGCTGCACCGGGAAGACTTCTACGAGCGCGAGTCGCCGCGAGCGGGTGAAGCGGACCTGATCGTGGCCAAGCACAGGAACGGCCCCACCGCCACCGTGACGGTCGCGTTCCAAGGTCATTACAGCCGTTTTGTCGACATGGCTCCCAGCTAACCCGGGTCGGGTACAGCCGCGGTACATGCTGGTCAGCCCACCAGCCGGTCGCCGTCGGTGATATCGGCGGCGGCGCTGACCATGTCGGCCAGGCGGCCGGACTGGCGGTACGCGGCGCGCTGGAAGGCGGCGCCGTTACCCCGCGTCAGCGTCGCGTTCAGCAGTTCCGTGACGATATCCGCATCTCCGGTGTCGGCCAGCGCGCCCCGGCAATGCTCGAGCAGCAGGCTGGTGACGGTCGCCGCCTGCTCCGGCAGGCCGGTCACGGGGTGCACCAGGACGTCATCGAGGCCGGACCGGCTGGCGCGCCAGCGGGTCAGCCGCAGGAACTCGGTCCGGGTGGGCAACCCGGCCTGGCCTTCACGTGCGGCTCGTGCTTCGGTTTCCACCAGCGCACGAGCCAGCGCGGCGATGAGCACGGCGTCCTCGGTGCGCAGGCACACGTCGGCGATCCGGATTTCGAGGGTTGGATAGTGCTCGGACAGGCGCGCGTCGAAGTAGACCATGCCCGAGTCCAGCAGTGTGCTGGTCCGCACCATCTGCCGCAGGGTCTCGTGGTATCGCTGCGTGGTCCCGAACAGTTCGGTCGGTCCCGAACCCGGCCAGCGGCCCCAGGCCTGGTAGCGGAAGCTCGCGTAGGAACTGTCCGCCCCCTGCCAGAACGGCGAGTTGGCGCTCAGCGCCAGCAAGGTGGCGAGCCACGGCCCGATCCGGTCCAGGACGGCCACCCCCTCCTCGTCGGAGGAGACCTCGACGTGGACGTGGCAGCCGCAGGTGAGCTGTTCGTGGGCGGTCAGCCCGAAGGCCTGGGACATGTGCTGGAACCGGCTTATCTGGACCAGCTCGGGCTCGGCGGCTTCGACGGCGGCGGGCGCGGGCCGGGTCAGTGACGTCGAGGGCGACGACGAGCAGGTTCTCGTGAGTGCCGAGCGTTCCGCTGACCCGCTGCGGGTTCCGGCCGGTGGCCACGACGGCGTGCCCGGCGGCCAGGGCCGACCGTGCGAGTCCGCGCCCATGCTCCGGCCCGGCGTCAGCGTCGAGTACTATGCCCAGCTAGAGCGGGGCGACCTGAGCGGGGTCTCTGACAGCGTGCTGGAGGCCCTGGCCCGGACGCTGCAGCTGGACGAGGCCGAACACGCGCACCTGGTTGACCCCAGGCTCTTACCGGCCTGGTCGCGAACTGTCCACCCGCAGCGAGGCTTTCCGCATCCGCTGGGGCCGCCCACAACGTTCGCTTGCACCCGTACCGGCTGCAAGCGGCTCCACCATCCCGTCGTCGGTGACCTGCACCTGAACTTCGAGGCCATGGAACTGCGCGCTGACCCAGGCCTGACCCTGCTCGCCTTCAGCGCCGACGCCGGCTCACCCAATGACGATGCCCCGCACCTCCTGGCTAGCTGGGCCGCCACGCACCACCCGACCATACTCTCTAGGCGCCCATGCAGACCGGAAGAATCTGTCTCGCGAACCCAATGGGACAGCCTGTTCTTGGCGTGCTGCGATCGTAGAGTCAGATGCTTAATAACGCTGTGCACGGGGCACGGCCAGACTGAACCCGCGCAACTAAGATGCTAAAAGCGATATGCTGCAGGGACTGCGCTCGTAGCTCAACGGATAGAGCATCTGACTACGGATCAGAAGGTTGGGGGTTCGAGTCCCTCCGAGCGCGCCACCGAAACCCAAGTCATCATGCTGACCCTTGCGGGTCATATTCACCGTCGGCCTTGTTTGGCCGCGTCAGTGGCAGCATCGCTGTCTGCGGCTGCCTGGTCGAGGCGGTCGGCATAGCGGTCCATCTCGTCGGGGTGCAGATGCCCGTACGGGTAGAGGGCACTGCCCTTAAGCCGTAGGTCCCCCGGTGGGGCGTCGCGCGGGGCGCGAAATGCCCGGGCGGGTGCGGCTGGGCGGGTGGCTGGGGTCCTGGCGGGGGCTGATGTTGGCGATCGGGCTGCCGGG
>JALYVS010000362.1 GCA_030853115.1 Actinomycetota bacterium | reverse complement strand
GCCGCCGCCAGCGCGATCATCAGGTCCCTGATCACGCTCCGTAGCTCGTTCGGCGTATCTCCGCAGACCACCTCGGCCACGCCGATCGCCTGCGTCAGCCCGTGACCGCCCGCCGTGCGAACCCGCGCCGTGGAACCGAGCCCGAACCACTGGTGCGCGGGGTTATCCAGGGTGTACCAGTGATCAGCCGAGTCCACGTCCACGGCCCCGAACGAGCGGCCGATCACCGCCGTCGCCGTCTGGTAGAGCGGCAGGCCGCCCGGCACGTCGGCGGGGAAACGGACCCGGAGCAGCCGGTCACGTCCGCGGTACCCGTCGACGTGGGTGCGGAATTCAACCCGTTCAGCGTTCTCCCACAGCACGGTCTCCTGGGTCACGTCCAGCCCGTCCAGCGTGAACGAGGCCACCAGCCGCGAGCCGACCGGGCACCGCTCCTTGCGCACCCGGGCCGCCACCGACGACGATCCCAGCCCCGGCCCTTTGGGCGACAGGTGCCACGGCCCCTCACCGTGCCTCGGGTGCTGCGCGTACTCGTCCTGGATCACCAGCTCGTTGCCCGGCCCGTCCAGCACGCTGGCGCGCGTGCGCTTGTCGAGCACGCTGACCGCCCCGCCGCGGGCCGGATCGGCGGTGACCAGGTACCGGCCGTTCTCGATCGCGTTGTCCGCCCCGTCGGTGTCTTGCTGCCATTCACGGGAGAACTCGGCCGACGGATCCGCCGGCGTCAGCTGGTAGCTGCGGAACCCCAGCGCGGGCACATCGCGGACGGCCAGCGTGAGCGTTACCTCGGCCAGCGACCCGTCCGGCCGGCGCCTGACCCCCTCGGCCAGCGATCGCACCAGGTCGCCGGACGCGTCCCGGGCTTCCAGCCACCGGGTGCCGTCGTCCGGTAGCTGGACGGTGACCCGGGCCATCCCGTCCCGCGCCCGCGCCAGCGCGTTGACCACGCTGACCCTGAGCCCAGGACCGAGGTGCCGTCCGGTGAGGTGGTCCACGGCGTCGCGGCGCGCGGCGCGGCCGAGTTCCCACGCCTCACGCCAGCCGCCCGCCAGGTCCAGGTACACCTGATCGGACTCGACCCCGGTGATGGCGTCGTGGTGCGCGCCGTACACCAGCAGCCGCCACGCCCGGTCCAGCGCCAGGTGCGGGAACGGCGCCCCGTCCAGCCAGGCCATGGTGGCGAGCCGTTCAGCCTCGGTCACCGCGGTCTCGATGGCGCGCTGCGCCTGCTTGGTATCGATGTAGGAGACGTCCTTGCCGGTGTACACCGGGCCCATGTCCCTGGTCTGCGGCGTGATCCAGGCGCCGGTCCCGTTCTGCGAGGAGGCGTCGGCCCGCACCGCCGCGAAGAACTCCGCCGGTACCGCCGTGGTGAACCTGGGCCATACGTACCGCCGGTTCCAGTCCCGGTGGATATCGGTGACCCACCGGGCCGGGATGACATGGTCCGCGCCCACCGGCAGCATGACGTTACGCGTGGCGGCGACTGGGGCGAGCGCCCGGAACTGCCCGTACGCCTCGAGCTCGGCGGCGGCCAGGTCCGGCAGCGTGTGCAGCTTCCAGCCCGCACTGTAATGGTGGGCCATGTAGGAGGTGAGCAGGCCGCGGCCGTCCGGTGACAGCCACTCGAACTCGCTGGCGAACTGCATGCGCCGGTTGCCGCCACCGGTCGCCCCGGACGGGCCCCACTGGTGGAAAGGCCCGCGCGCCCACGCCGAAGAGGTCAGCCCGGCCGCCGCCATCAGCCCCGGATACCCCGGGTCATGCGCGAACACGTCGATCATCCAGGCGCTCTTCGGGTCGCCGCCGAAGACATCGCGCTGGAACCCGATGCCGTAGACAGCGTTGCGGATGGTCGACTCGGCTCCGGTGAGGTTGGTGTTCGGCTCGTTGTAGTTGCCGCCGACGATCTCGATCCTGCCGTCGGCCATCAGGGCCCGCAGGTCCTCCCGGTCCTGCGGATAGGCGTCGAAGTACGGCTTGAGATAGTCGAGCTCAGCCAGCACGAACTTGTAGTCGCGGTCCGTCCTGGCCTTGTCCAGATGAACGCCGACCAGCTCGAACGCGGTCCTGACGTCGGGCAGCTCGCCCTCCTCGTCCGGCACGGCGAGGCGGGTCTCGGTAAACTGGCCCTGGGTATTCCACCAGATCGGGTCGTAGTGGAAGTGGCTGACCATCCACATCGTCCAGCCCGGCTCGGCGACGGTGATGTCGGCCTCGGCGTGACTTTGTCCCGCCTCGCTGCCGACCGCGACGGTGACCCGCCGGGTGCCGCCCGGCTGGTACGGCGCGGTGACCTCCACCGGCACTTCGAAGGTCTTTTCCTCGCCTGGATTCAGCCCTGATATGCCGAACGGTCCAGGCTCCCTGACCCCAGGTCCCTGAACGTGCACGGTGGCGGACATAGCCGGGGTGGTCAGCATCCCCGGCCCCTCGTTCACCAGCGTGACCCGGATGACCTGCAGCGGGCGCTGCGTGGTCCCGATGAACAAGTCTGTTGATTCAACCCCGGCGATCCGCATCTGCCCATCGTTTCACGCGACCGCCCGCGGATCACAGGCCGCGGCCGGCTCGGCGGCGGCCACCTCAGGCCGGGCGAAGAACACGCGTGAACGCGCGGGTCGCGGCGGCGGGATCCGCAGCCTCGGTGATAGCCCGGACCACCACCACCCGGGTGGCGCCGGCCGCGAGCACGTCGTCGAGCCGGGTCAAGCTGATGCCGCCGATCGCGAACCACGGGCGCACGGGAGCGGTGTGCGCGACGTGCGCCAGCAAGCTGGGCCCGGTCGCCGGGCGGCCCGGCTTGGTCGGCGTCGCCCAGACCGGCCCGACGCAGAAATAGTCGACGTCTGGCTCGGCGGCCGCCGCGTCGGACTGGGCCGGGCTGTGGCTGCTGCGGCCGATGAGCGGGCCGGCGCCCAGGATCCGCCGCGCGACCGGAGCCGGCAGGTCATCTTGCCCCAGGTGAAGCACGTCGGCGCCCGCCGCCAGCGCGACGTCCGCCCGGTCGTTGACCGCCAGCAGGCGGCCGTGGCGCCGGCACGCGTCGGCGAACACCTCGAGCAGCGCGAGCTCCTCACCGGCCTCGAGTCCCTTTTCCCGCAGCTGCACGATGTCCACCCCGGCACCGAGCACGGCATCGAGGAACGGAGCCAGGTCACCGCAGGACCGGCGCGCGTCGGTGCACAGGTAAAGCCGCGCGTCCGCCAGCCGCGCCCGCACATCGCTCGCCATCGCGCCCTCCACGTCATTGTCGTCGCCCGGGCCAATCATCGCTGATATAGGGTGAGACTGTCGGGAATCATCCTGACCACGGGAGCCCGCGAGGGCTGAGAGGGAGGCCGAAGGCCTTCGACCGTCGTACCTGATCCGGGTAATGCCGGCGAAGGGAGTGCTCGTGACCGGGACCGCAGACGTCGTCGTGGCGGGCGGCGGTGTCATCGGAACCGCGATCGCCTGGCGGGCCGCGGCCGCCGGATTCGACGTGGTCCTGGTCGACCCGCAGGAAGGTGAGGCCGCGTCCCTGGCGGCCGCCGGAATGCTCGCGCCGGTGTCGGAGAGCCTGTTCGGCGAGGACGCGCTGCTCAGGATCAACCTGCTGGCCGTCGCCAGGTTCCCCGGTTTCGCCGCCGAACTCCAGGACGCCACCGGCCATGACATCGGCCTGCGTCGTGAGGGCACGCTCGCCATCGCCTACGACCGCGGTGACCTCGCGGCGCTGACCCGGCTGACCGCATTCCGCCGGTCCGCCGGGCTCAGTGCGGAGGAACTGGATAGCCGGGCCTGTCGCCAGCTGGAGCCGTTCCTCACCCCCGACGTGCACGGCGGTGTGCTGTTCGCGGGCGACTGGTCGGTGGACAACCGGCGGTACGCCGCCGCGCTGCGGGCGGCGACGGCGGCCGCGAAGGTACGGATGACCCGCGACCGCGTCACCCAGGCGCGCATCCAGGACGGCCAGGTTCGCGGGGTCCGGCTCGCGGGCGGCGAGGACATCGACTCGGCCGTGCTCGTCGTCGCGGCCGGATGCTGGTCCGGCGCCGTCGCCGGGCTGCCCAGCGCGCTGCGGGCCGCGGTGCGGCCGGTCAAAGGCCAGCTGCTGCGCCTGCGGCACCCGGCCGGGATGCCACCTGTGATCAGCCACACGCTCCGGGCCACGGTGCGCGGCGGTGACGTCTACCTGGTGCCGCGCACCGACGGCGAGGTGATCGTGGGCGCGACGTCCGAGGAGCGCGGGCCGGACCGGACGGTTACCGCCGGCGCCGTTCACGACCTGCTGCGCGACGCGATGAGCGTGCTCCCGGTAACTAGTGAGCTGCTCCTGGCCGAGGCATGCGCCGGCCTGCGGCCGGGCACCCCGGACAACGGGCCGATCGTGGGCGGCTGCGGGATCGGCGGCCTCATGCTGGCCACCGGGCACTACCGTAACGGCATCTTGATGTCACCGGTCACCGCCGACGCCATCGTGGCGTGCCTGACCGGGCAGCCGGCCTCGGCGGAATGGGAACCTTTCACCCCCGGGCGGTTCGTCGCCGGACGACCCGCGGCCGTGCCGTCCGCAGCGGGGCGAGCCGCGGCCGAAGACGGCCCCCGGTGAGCGTCCAGGTGAGGCTCAACGGCGAGCCGCGGGACCTGCCGGACGGGGCCACGCTGGACCAGGCGGTCGCCGTGCTGACGCCGGCCGCGGCCGGCGTCGCGGCCGCGGTCAACGGCGACGTCGTGCCCCGCGGCTCGTGGGCCGGCACGCGGCTGGGTGACGGTGACCAGGTTGAGGTCGTCACGGCCGTGCAGGGAGGATGACGTGAGCGACACGAATCCACTGAGCCAGACGGCGGCCGGGTCCGAGCCATGGGCGCTGGCGGGTCATCAGCTGAGCTCCCGGCTCATCCTCGGGACCGGGGGAGTGCAGAGCCTGGAGGTGCTGCGACGGGTGCTGGACGCCTCGGGCACCGCGCTGAGCACCGTGGCCCTGCGGCGTATCTCGCCCGGGGGAGACGGAGCAGGCTCGCTGCTTGCCGTCCTGCGAGACGCCAGCGTGCGCATCTTGCCGAACACCGCCGGCTGTCACACCGCGAGTGAGGCAATGCTGGTGGCCAGGCTCGGACGGGAAGCGCTCGGCACCGACTGGGTCAAGCTCGAGGTGGTGGCCGACGACCGCACCTTGCTGCCGGATCCGGTGGAGCTGATCGACGCGGCCCGGATGCTGGTCCGCGACGGGTTCGTGGTGCTCCCTTACACCAACGACGACCCGGTCGTGGCCCGGCAGCTCGAGCGGGCGGGCTGCGCGGCGATCATGCCGCTCGGCGCTCCCATCGGGTCCGGCCTCGGCGTGCGCAATCCGCACAACATCGCGATGATCGTCCAGGAGGCGGGCGTTCCGGTCATCCTCGACGCCGGCATCGGAACGGCCAGCGACGCGGTCTTCGCGATGGAGCTCGGCTGCGACGCGGTCCTGATCGCCTCGGCCATTACCCGCGCCGCCGAGCCTGAGCGGATGGCCACCGCGATGCGGCTGGCGGTAGCCGCCGGGTACGCCGCCCGGACCGCCGGCCGCATCCCGCGCCGGTGGCATGCCCAGGCGTCCAGCCCGCTGGCCGGACGGCCGGAGCTGTGAGCGCTGGCCCGGCGGGATCCGCTACCCCGGCCCGCTGGTGCCCGCGGGTGCTGACCATCGCCTCGTCCGACTCGGGGGGCGGCGCCGGCATCCAGGCCGACCTCAAGGCCTTTGCTCGCTGCGGCGCGCACGGCATGTCGGCGATCGTGGCGCTTACCGCGCAGAACACCATGGGGGTCCGTGCTATCCACCAGGTCCCGCCGGACTTCGTGCGGGCGCAGATCGACGCGGTCCTCGACGACATCGGAGCCGACGCCGCGAAGACCGGCATGCTGTTCTCCGCGCCGTTGATCGAGGCGGTAGCGGACGCGCTGGCCGGGCGGGACCTGCCGCTGGTCGTGGATCCGGTCATGGTGGCCAGCTCCGGGAGCACGCTACTGCTCCCGGACGCGATCGGGACCCTGGTCACCCGGCTGTTCCCGCTGGCGACTGTGGTGACGCCCAACCTGCCGGAGGCACAGGCGCTGACTCAGGCGGCGACCGAGGATCGCGCGGAGCTAGCCGAGCGCCTGGTCGCGATGGGGGCGCGAGCCGCCCTGGTGACCGGGGGGCACGGGGCCGAACCCGTTGACCACCTCTTCGACGGCTCGCGGCACCTGGCCATCCCGGTCGTCCGTCACCAGGTGGCCGCGACCCACGGCGCCGGCTGCACCCACTCCGCGGCGCTCGCCGCCGGACTCGCGGCGGGGCTGCCGCTGGCCGCAGC
>JALYVS010000361.1 GCA_030853115.1 Actinomycetota bacterium | reverse complement strand
TGTCAGGTCCGCCAGCCTCGGCGGCACCGTTCGCGCCGCTACTCATCGGCGGGTACCTGACCGCTGCCCGCGCCGAGGTAAGCGGCCGTCACGGCAGGATTGTCCTGAACCTGCCGCGGCGTGCCCGTCGCGATCACCTTCCCGAAGTCCAGCACCGTGAGCGAGTCGCAGACGGACATCATCAGGTCCATGTGATGCTCGACCACCACCAGCGATCCCTCGGTGGCAAGGTCGCGGATGAGGCCGCCGAGCTCGGCCAGTTCGCGCTCATCCAGGCCGCTGGCCGGCTCGTCGAGCAAGATGAGGCTGGGCTTGGCCGCCAGCGCCCGCGCGAGCGCCACCCTTTTCCGCATGCCGTAGGAGAGCTCGCCCGGGCTGGCGTCCGCGACGTCAGCGGCCCCGACCCGTTCCAGGGCCTGCTGCGCCAGCTCACGCAGCTTGCGCTCGTCCCGGCCGGCCCGCGGCAGCGTGAGCAGCGCGGACCAGAACCCGGCCGAGGCCCGGCAGGTCGCGCCGACCATGACGTTCTCGATCGCGGAAAGGCCGCCGTACAAGCCGACGCCCTGCAGGGTCCGCGCGACCCCCAGGGCGGCGAGCCGGTGCGGCCTGACCGCGTGCTGGCGGCCGCCGAAAAGCACCTGACCGTCGTCCGGCCGGGTAAAGCCGCACAAGACGTTGAGCAGCGTGGTCTTACCGGCGCCGTTCGGTCCGATGACGCCCATGACGTGATGCGGCGGGACAGTGAGCGACACGGTATTGAGCGCGGTCAGGCCGCCGAAACGTACGGTCACGTTCTCGACCTCGAGCACTGAACCAGTATTCATAACTGGTTTTCCTCGCCACTGCGAGCGGGATGTTCCGGCATGAACCCTCATTCAAAACTGGTCCGGGATGACGGGCAAGCACGGAACAGAGTTGGCATCGTTTCGTAACTGAACCGAAACCTGCCTGGCGGGCTCCAGCGCGCGGTCCAGCGCCGCGGTGCGGGGGACTCGGTCCTCCCGGCCGGCCGCTTAGGATAGATTCCCATCACCTTGACGCCGGGAGTTCCCCGTGACCGCGCTGACTTACGCCGAGGCGCGTGAGCGTGCCCGTCTCATCGACCTTTCCGGGTACCGCGTCGATCTCGATCTCACCGGCGGCGATGAGGTGTTCAGGTCGGTTACCGTGATCCGGTTCGGCTGCCGGGCACCAGGGGCGAGCACGTTCGCCGACCTCAAGCCGGCCCGGCTGCGCCGGGTGACGCTCAACGGCCAGGACCTGGATCCGGGGACCCTGGCCGGGAACCGGCTGCCGCTCCCCCGGTTGCAGGCCCGCAACGAGCTGCGGGTCGAGGCCGACATGGCGTACTCCCGGACCGGGGCGGGCATGCACCGCTTCACCGATGATGCCGACGGGCAGACCTACCTCGCCGTGCACGGCGGCCTGGACGACGCGCAGCGCGTGTTCGCGGCCTTCGACCAGCCGGACATGAAAGCGGTTATCACCGCCGCCGTCCGCGCGCCCGCGCACTGGACCGTCGTCGGCAACGGCCTGGCCCGGCTGGCCCGGCCAGGCCGCTGGAAGCTAGCCGCTACCCCGCCGATATCCACGTACCTGTTCACCATCGTGGCGGGTCCTTTTCACAGCATCCGCGCCGCTCACCGGGGCATCCCGTTCGGCCTGCACGCCAGGCAGTCGCTGGCCGGGGAGCTGCGCCGCGACGCCAGCGAGATCTTCGCCCTCACCTGGGCTTGCTTCGACCGGTACACCGGGATCTTCACCGAGCCGTACCCCTATGACTCCTATGACCAGGCGTTCGTCCCTGAGCTCGAAGCCGGCGCGATGGAGAATCCCGGCTGCGTCACCTTCCGGGACGAGTTCCTCTTCTCGTCCGCCGCGACGCGGGCGGAGCGGCAGACGCGCGGCATAGTGATCGCGCACGAGATGGCGCACATGTGGTTCGGTGACCTGGTCACCATGCGCTGGTGGAACGATGTGTGGCTGAGCGAGTCGTTCGCGGAGTACATGGGTTTCCAGGTCCTGTCGGAGACCACCGCGTTCACCGGGACGTGGACCGACTTCGCCCTGGCCCGCAAGCCCCGCGGCTACGACGCGGACCAGCGCCCGTCCACCCACCCGGTGGCGCCTGAACCGCACGAGGTGGCTGACACCGATGCGGCGCGTTCGGCCTATGACGACATCTCCTACGCCAAGGGGGCCTCCGCCCTGCGCCAGCTCGTGGCCTGGCTGGGCTGGCCGGCCTTCCTCGCCGGGGTCAACGACTATGTCGCGCGGTACCGGTTCGGCTGCGCCGACTTGGCTGACCTGCTGGACTGCCTCAGCGAGGCGTCTGGCACGGACGTGCGGGCATGGGCCGGGCGCTGGCTTGGCACCTCCGGCGTCGACACGCTCACGGTCATCAGGCCTGCATCGCCTGCCCTGGGCTGGTCGGTCGCGCACCGGGGCAGCCGGCCACACCGTATCTGGCTCGGGGTCTACGACGCGGACGGAGCCGGCGAGCTCGCTTTGCGCAGCCGGATCCCGGTCCTGGTGCCGGCCGGCGCGGCCAGCGTCCCCCTTCCGCTAGCAGCCCTGGAGCCCGGGCCTGCGCTAGTCCTGCCGAACGACGGTGATGCCGGCTACTGCAAGGTCCGGCTGGATCGGGGGTCCCTGGCCGCGCTGACGGCCTCGCTCGGGCGGATCGCCGAACCGCTGAACCGGGCGGTGGCCTGGAACAGCGTCCGCGACCTGATCCGCGACGGGGAGCTGGCGCCGCAGGAATACATCGCGCTCGCGGTCAGGCACCTGCCCGCCGAGACCGACCCCTCGATCACCGGGCAGGTACTGGGCTACGCCCGCGGAACGGTCGCCGACCGCTACCTGACGGCCGCAAGGCGGGGGCCTGCGCTGGCCGAGCTCACCGGCCTGTGCCAGAGCCTGCTGGCCCGTCCTGCGGGCGACGATACCGGCGGCCTGCGGCTGATCGCGACCCGGACGCTGATCGACAGCGCGTTTCGGGCCGCCGACATCGCCGCCCTGCGGTCCTGGCTGGACGCCGGCCAGCTCCCCCGCGGTCCGGACCTAGACTCCCGGCTCCGCTGGCAGATACTGCTGCGGCTGGCCGTGCTCGGCGCCATCGGGGTTGAGCGGCTGGACCGGGAGGCTGAGGCGGACACGACCGCGGCCGGCCGGCTCAGCGCGGCGCGATGCCGGGCCGCGTGGCCCGGCGAGGCCGCTAAGCAGGCCGCCTGGACGGTCATGTTCGGCGGCCGCGCGGGCACCGGGTCGGGCTATCAGCTGGCCGCCACCGCCCAGGGTTTCTGGCAAGCCGACCAGGCGGGACTGCTGGACGGTTACCTACCGCGCTACTTCCCCGCGCTCGCCGAGGTGGCCAGCCGCGGCGATGCGGACCTAGCCAGAGCGATATGCCAGCACGGTTTCCCGCTTCACGCCGTCAACGCCGCCACGGTGCGGGCCGGCGAGCAGTGCCTGGCGGGCGGCGGGCTGACCGGATCGCTGGCCCGTCTGCTGTCGGATCAGCTCGCGGACCTGCGCCGCTCGCTCCAGGTGCGGTCCCTGTTCTAGCCTTAGCCCATGACCACACTCCAGCACCGGACCAGCACCGCGCTCCTTGTCATCGACGTGCAGAACGGCGTCGTCACCGGGGCGCACGAGCGTGACGCCGTCGTCGCGAACATCGGCAGCCTGGTCGAGAAGGCGCGGCGCGAACGGGTTCCCGTGGTGTGGGTCCAGCACGCCGACGAGGAACTGGCCACCGGCAGCGAGGACTGGCAGATCGTCCCGGAGCTTATTCCAGGTGACGCCGAGCCGCTCGTGGAGAAGAATTACGGCGACTCCTTCGAGGACACCACCCTGGAGACCGTGCTGTCAGGCCTCGGGGTCGGGCGGCTTGTCGTCACCGGGGCGGAGACCGACGCGTGCATCCGCTCGACGATCCACGGCGCGTTCACCAGGGGGTATGACACGATCCTGGTCAGCGACGCGCACACGACGGGTGATAAGTCCACCTGGGGGGCGCCGTCGCCGGACCAGGTCATCGCGCACACGAACCTGTACTGGACCTACCAGACGGCGCCAGGACGGACCGCCGGGACGGTCGAGACCAAGGGTGTCGACTTCGGCGAGAGTCTTTAGCTG
Source organism: Actinomycetota bacterium (assembly GCA_030853115.1). Lineage (GTDB taxonomy): Bacteria > Actinomycetota > Actinomycetes > Streptosporangiales > Streptosporangiaceae > Palsa-504. The sequence goes on along the minus strand of JALYVS010000361.1, from coordinate 2,190 downwards.
CTGGCCGCAAGGCCCAGCGGAACGGCCGGGGCCCGCTAGTCGTCGGGGTAGTGCCGACCGGGCTTGGCGTAGCCGAAGAACGCGCGCTTCTTGATGAGCGCGGCGACTTCCTCGGGGACCATGGTCTCCCAGGACTCGTCGTTGGCGGCGATCCTGCGCAGCACGTCGCGGCTGAAGATCGGCAGGTAGTCAGGGTTGAAGTTATCCAGGTTGACGAAGCTGCCGCGGCCCGCGAGGTAGTCGTAAAGCGGCTGGATCTCGGGCTGGACCTTGATGTCGTCCACGGTCTTGAGCTCGTCGTCCGGGGTCGGGCGCACCGGGTAGACGTAGAGCTTCAGGCCGTTCTTGAACAGCCGCCCGAAGCTCTCCAGGATCCCGCCCGGAAGCTGAGCATGGTTTTTCTCGTCGAACAGGTCGATCAGGCTTGGCACTCCCATCACGATGGCGATCCGCTCGGTGGTCCGCTCGCCGAGATAGGCGGCCAGCCGGTAGTAGTCGTAGTAGTCGGTGATCAGCACCGTCTCGCCGCACGCGGCGAGCAGCTCCGCCCGGGCCAGGAAGTCTCGCCGGTCGACGGCGGCGGCCCCTCCGGCGAGCAGGTTCCGCATCGTGATCTCGGTAAGCTGCAGGATCGGCTTGCCGGCCACCGCTGAGTCCTGGGCGAACTTCTCCTTGGCGGTGGCGAGCATGTCCAGGTTGACGTGCGTGGGCGGCCGGAAACTGCCCCGCTCGACCAGGACCGCCTTCTTGCGCAGTACCTCGCTCGGCTGCAGCACCTCACGGTCCGGGCCGAACATGGCCACGCCGCTCAACCCGATCTGGACGAGCTTGAGCGCCATCAGCCGGTTGTCCACGCCGCGGAACTCGATGCCGCGGAACTGGATCATGTCGATCTCTATCCGGCCGGTGGTCAGCTTGTCCAGCAGGCTATCGATCAGCTTCTCCGGCTCGTGATGCTCGAAGAACGCGCCGTACAGCAGGTTCACCCCGACGATGCCGAGCGCCTCCTGCTGCGCCCAGGCCTCCACGTCCAGCATCCGTACGTGCATGACGATCTGGCTGGGCTCGTCGTGCGCCTGGGACTGGAATTTGACCCCCATCCAGCCGTGGCACTCGTTTCCGCCCCGGAAGCTGCGCGCCACCACCGTGTCGGCGAACGCGAAGAAGCAGGCCGAGTCTCCGCGTTCTTCGCCGAGCCGGTCGACGTTGAGCTGGAACTCCTTGTCGAGCATGCCCTGCAGGCGCCCGACGGAGACGTACCGTTCGGCCTTGCCGTAGACCGCGTCGCTGACCGCCATGTCGTAGGCGGATATCGACTTAGCGACAGTACCCGCGGCGCCGCCGACCCGGAAGAACCAGCGCACCACCTCCTGGCCGGCTCCGATCTCCGCGATCGTGCCGTACCAGCGCGGGTCCAGGTTGATACGCAGGGCCTTCTGGTGCGTATCGGACTGATGGGTGCCGATCATGAGCTCGGACATGCGTCTCCTTGCCTGCGGCGACCCGGCACTACCAACACACGCTCGGATTGTACTAATGTCCCGCTATCCACCGCCAGCCACGTCCCTCGCCCATCCCGGGCTCCCCCGCTGACCGGACCTGGCCTTGACGTCGCGGACGGTGGCCGGCGGACAGCCAGGTGGTTAAGATATGCGCTCAGCGACGTACCTCCGCTCCTTTCGGGGCAAAGAGCGTCATAAGCGTGGATGGCCATGACGAGTCAGCAGGGCGGGGGCCAGCGGCCAGCGGGAATTCGTGACGTTGCCCGCAAGGCCGGCGTATCGGTCGCATCGGTGAGCTTCGCCCTCAATGGCCAGCCAGGCGTCGCGAAAGATACCCGCCGCCGCATCCTGGCCGCTGCGGAGGAGCTCGGATACCGAGCCAACCCTCAGGCCCAGGCCCTGCGGCGCGGCCGTACCACCACCTACGGCCTGGTCATCAGGAACTTCAGCAACCCGTTCTTCCTGGAGGTGCTGACCGGAGCCGAGCGGGCGGCAGAGCAGGCGGGGGCCACCTTGCTGCTGCTCGACTCGCATTACTCGATGGAACGCGAGCGGATGCTCGTCCAGGAAATGGCGGCCCAGCGCCTGGCCGGGCTCGCCATCGCCCCGGTCGGGAACGGAGAGTCGGTGCGCCTGTGGCAGCAGCTGCGTCCCGGCACCCCGGTGGTGGCGCTCAACGCCTCCCTGG